>JALZBR010000248.1 GCA_030863485.1 Actinomycetota bacterium | reverse complement strand
GCGTTACCGCCGTCGCCGCCCTTGCCGTCGCCACCGGCTCCGCCGTCGCCGCTGCCGCCTCGGGCATCGCCGCTGTCACCGCCGGCTCCGCCTTCGCCACCGTCGCCGCTCTCGCCGCCTTCGCCGCCTTCGCCGGTCTCGCCGGTCTCGCCGGTCTCGCCGGTCTCGAGCTCAAGCTGGAGCTCGCAGACGAGGGTGTTCTCGTCGTCATCTTCTATCTCGCACTCGACCAGCTGTGCCGATGCCGAGGGCGCCATAAGCGCCGCGAGCATGGCGAACATCGCCACCACGCCCAGGATCTTCTTGAGGTGCATTGCTTCTACCTCCCTTTCGAGCTTCATAGGGTGACCCCCGTGGACCTTGCCGCCACGGCGGTCGGAGTTGGATTTCGCTCGGTACTGGTTTGTTCAAACAATCATGGGGAACTGTCAGCGACGCACGTTAGTGCGCCGTTAGCCAGGCGCCCCCGGACCTTCTGCCTTCACCTCCTGTCAGCCGGTGCTTCCTTTGGTGCAACTTCTGGTTCCGACCTTTATTCCCGCCGGTCGAAACCGCCCAATCTTGCCGGGAGTCATCCCGGCGCGTGAATCGTACTGCCCTTGGTGCGGCGTATTCAAGGCAATGGCTCGGCGATCTCAAACAGATCGGGAAGCCCCAGACGGTGAACACCCCGCGACCGAGCGTGAGTCTAGGGGACCGGTGCTGCCGTGTCTACCTATTGGGAAGCAGTTTTCGAAGCTCGACGAAGCTATTTCAAGGGAAGAATCGCCAAGGGAAAGTCAGGTTGCTGCTAACGCCTGGGGAAGATCTCCGACGGGGACGCAACCTTGTCGAGGATCAGGATCCCATCGAGGTGGTCGATCTCATGCTGGAGCGCTCGGGCCTCGAACCCCCAGGCAAGGGATCTGAAAGGGCTCCCGTCGAGCCAGAGGCCCTCGAAGGTGATCCGAAGCGCCCGTCTGACGTTGGCCGTGATGGCGGGTAGAGACAAGCATCCCTCCCGGCCTACCTCCGACCCCGACGAAGCCGTGATCTTCGGGTTGACGATGACCAGCAAGCCGTGTGAGGCGACGGCCTTGGGGTGTCCGCTCACGTTAACCGCGATCACCCTCTGCGATTCTCCAATTTGAGGTGCCGCAAGCCCCACGCAGCGTTCGTGAGCCTTCATCGTGTCGATCAGGTCCCCGGCGAGATCCTTGATCGCCTTGTTGATGCGCTCTGCCGGCGGAGCTACTTGCTTGAGAAGGGCGTGCGGGTAAGTGATGACGGGACGGACTGCCACTTACAGCTCGTCGATCTCCGCCGGCCGCAAGGTCACCTCGACGCCGATCTCGGCGCCGATTCTCTCGAGCCCGCTTCGCAGCTCGTCGACGTCTGTTCCCTCCGCGAGGTCTATGTCCATGACGACTATGTACACGTTGTCTCCCACGACCCGGCTCATGAGATCTGTGATGTTTATGGACCGCCGGGCAAGCTCCTCGCTGATCCTGTAGACGATCCCAGGACGGTCGGCCCCGTACAGGGAGACCACGAAGGCGCCTACTGGAGTGGGGCTAGCGCCGGGAGCGGCTTCCCTAAGGACGATCGAAAGGTCGAAACGTTGGGCCGGATCGCTCAGCGCCCTTTCGAGATCGCTTTTGCTCAACTCGTCGGGCGCCTGGAGCAGCATGATCATGGCGAACTGTCCCCGCAGAAGCGTCATCGAGCAGTCCTCGAGGTTGCATCCCTGCTCGAACAAAACCTTCGTCACTCCCGCAACGATTCCCGGGCGGTCGCGGCCCACGGCGGTAAGGGTAAGTTCTTGCAATTTGCTGCCTCCCGGCCAGGCTCGGCCGATCCGATCCGCCACCAGCCCCCTTAGATCCGGGGCGAGGTGGACGGATGCGGATCTCATCCTCCGACGTAGACTTAGGTACTGAAGTAACAGATAAGGGATTGGAAGACAAAGTGAGCCGCAGCTTGCACCTCGCCAACTGCCTTCCGGTCACGCCCCCGGCTCCCCCTCAACCCATTCTTATCCGTTGAGCCCCCAAGCACGGCGAGAGGATCGAATCCTCAGTCCGGCCTACCTCTCGGATCTCGAGTCCTTGTCTACGGCGGAGGTCAGAAGCCGCCGGGACGAGTGCCGGGAGCTCGAGAACGAGCTGTCTTATGCGCGGCGCCTGCTCCAGGGAAAGATCGACATCCTGGTCGACGAGCTGAACCGGCGGTCAGAAGGCGGCGATTCAGACGTTCAGGACCTCGTCCGGCGCCTCCCGGAGATCCTTGCGGACGATCGCGCCCCTGTCAGCCAGAATAGGTTGGTTCAGGTGGAGCTGCCCGCGAATGCCGGAAAGCACCGCAGGTACGTCGAGCGGCTTGCGACCACGCTTGCCAATATCGAAGCCCTTTCCCATTCCGAGCTCTCGGCCCTGGTCGAAGAACTGACGGCGGCGGAACGAAAGGTCTCGGCGGATCGCCGGGAAGCCCAGCGAACGATCGACAGCTTGAACGCCGAGCTGGTCCGGCGCTACAGGGAAGGCGAGGAAGACCCATCCGCCCTGCTGAAGTCCTGATCCGATGGCAAAGTGAGCGAGTCAGCCGAGCAAGCCACGTCGCCTTCCCCTGACGATTTCCAGGCCGAGCTGGAGCGTATGCGCTCGCAGCTGCTCGTCTTCGCTCGCGACATGAGCGCCGTCTACCAGCGCAAGAGGGAGCACGAGCAGCGCCTGGGACGGCTAATGGAAGACCTCCGGACCGACTACCTCTCGATCGTGGAGACTTTGGCTCTCGTCGTCGAAGCGAAGGATCAGTACACCGCCGGCCACCTGGAGCGGTGCAAAACTTATGGGATCGCCCTCACCGAACAGGTGGACAAGGACCTCCTGTCTCCCCAGCTGCAGTACGGCTTCCTCTTGCATGACGTCGGCAAGATAGGGATATCGGAATCGATCCTGCGAAAGCCGGGCCCTCTTTCCCCCGAGGAGGCGAAGGTCATGCAAACCCATCCTCTAATAGGGGTGCAGATCGTGGGCCCGATGCGAAGGATTCTCGACGATCGCACCCTCGAGATCATCCGCCATCACCACGAGCGCTTCGATGGCAGCGGATACCCGGACGGCCTCAAAGGCGATGACATTCCCCTATCGGCTCGCATCTTCTGTGTGGTCGACGCATTCGATGCAATGACGACGCAGCGTCCTTACCGGCAGCCGCTTCCGTGGAAGGAGGCTTCCAAGCGGCTGCGAATGGACGCGGGCAAGCAATTCGACCCCGACGTCGTCCACGAGTTCGTAAAGCTACTCGACGAGCGGCAGGACACGCTGCGGGACAGCTGAAGCACCGGGCTCTCCCTTATTAGCAACGACAATTCTGATACGGTCGGCTGATGGACATCAGGCGGGTGGACGCTCCCGAAGCGTTCGACCTTGCCGACTGGAATCAGATTCTGCGTCTCGACCCGAACCGCCACATCTTTGCAACTCCCGAGTGGAGCCGGCTGTGGTGGGAGGCTTTCGGGCAGGACATGGAGACGTTCGTTCTCACCTTTCACGATCCCGATCCCGTGGCTCTTGCTGCCTTCACCCTGGACGAGACGAACGAGGGGCGGCGCCTCAGGTTCCTTGGAGGGGACGACCTCACGGACTATTTGGGTCCCGTCGTCGCGGGCGAGCAGCACCAGCGCCGTGTTGCCGAATCCCTTCTCGTCTACCTTAGGGACAAGCTCGGGGATTGGAGTTACTTCGACGCGAAGTCGCTACCCGTCCCGTTCGGCTTCTCGGAGTGGCTTGTGGAGGCGGCCGACCGGCTGGAGATGCTCCAGCACCTGGAGCTGTATGAGCTGACCGCCGTTCTGGCCCTTCCCTCGACCTTCGAGGAGTACCTGGCGGGCCTGAGCCGCAAACAGCGGCACGAGCTGTCCAGAAAGATGCGGCGGTTCGAAAGGGAGCTGCCCGAGGCCGTCCTGAGGACTTCTTCGAGCGAGGACCTCGACCAAGATCTGGCCTCCTTCATCGAGCTGCACAGGGGAAGCGAGGGCCCCAAGGGGGAGTTCATGGTTCCGGCCCGCGCCAGGTTCTTCGAGAGAGTCGCCAACCGGTTCCAGTCAACGGGCCACCTCTTTCTGGATTCCTTCCAGCTCGATGGGCGAATGGTGGCAGCTACGTTCTCTTTCGAGTACGAGGGGGTCTTCTACCTCTACAACTCCGCGTACGACCCAACCCTAAAGTCGGTGTCTCCCGGGTTGATACTGGTCGCCCGGCTGATACAGCGCTCAATAGCGAAAGGGTGCCGGCGCTTCGACTTTCTGCGTGGGCGAGAGCGCTACAAGTACGACCTGGGGGCGGAGGCTCTTCCCCTTCACTCGGTCTTGATTCGCCGCCCCGCTTAAAGCCCCGCCGCCCGTCCATCTCTCTGCCGGGCCGGTGGCGGGGCGAGGTCTAGTTACGCGGGTCGGCTACCCTCTTTCTAGGCAACCGGGGACCGGGAGGGCTGTTGGCGGCGGTTAGAGGCTTTGCGGACGAGGCTCTCCAGGCGTCGCTGCCTGTAAGGCGGGTAGCGATGATCGTGGTCCATTCGAACCCGCTTGAAGAGCCCGGATCGGGCGACGCCGGGGGGATGACCGTTTACGTCCGCCAAGTCGCCGCGAGCTTGGCCGCCCGTGGCCTTGAGGTCGACATCTTCACCCGCCGAGACTCGAGCGAGCGGCCGGCTGAGGCGGTGCTGGGCTCCGGGGTCCGCGTCATTCACGTGGACGCGGGGACGCCCAACCTTGCCAAGGACCGGATGCCGGCTCACCTTCCCGAGTTCACTTCCAAGCTCGCGGAGTTAGTCGAGGTTTCCGGTGACTCCTATGACGTGATCCACAGCCACTACTGGCTGTCGGGGAAGGTCGCGTCGATCCTTGCCCACCGCTGGTCGGTTCCATTCGTACACACGTTCCACACACTCGGCAGGGAGAAGAACCGCACTCGCCGCCCCTGGGACGTCGTCGAGCCGGAGGGCCGGTTGGCCGGGGAAGCGAAGGTGATTGCGGATGCTTGCGCGATCGTGGCGTCAACCGTGGATGAGCGCAAAGCGCTGATCGAGCTGTACGCGGCTCATCCCGAGCGGATCCACCTCGTCCCGCCTGGAGTGGACCACCGGCTGTTCCACCCGGGAATACCGGGGACGGCAAAGGCAGAGCTTGGGCTCGACGGCAAGCAGGTCATGCTCTTCGTCGGGCGACTCCAGCCGCTAAAGGCCGCGGACACCGCAATCGAGGCCCTCGCTCATCTCGTGAGCTGGGGACGGGTCTCCCCCCACAACATACGGCTTGTCGTGGTGGGAGGGGCAAGCGGGCCGGATGGAGCCGAAAGGGGTCGGCTGATCGCCCTCGCCCATGACCTTCGAATCCGAGAGTCGGTGATCTTCGTGCCTGCGCAGCCCCATTACCGGATGCCTCTCTACTATCGGGCGGCCGACGTCTGCCTCGTTCCCTCGTATACGGAGTCGTTCGGTCTCGTTGCCCTGGAGGCTCAAGCGTCGGGCGTCCCCGTTGTCGGTTCCGCCGTCGGCGGCTTGCGCTCCATCATCCGCCATGGACAGACGGGGTTTCTCGTGCAGCCCGGCAATGCAGAATCCTTCGCCGAGCGCTCCTGGCGCATCCTGTCCGACCGGACGATGGCCGAGAACATGGGAACGCTAGCGGTCTGCTCGTCGGGCGAGTTTTCGTGGGATCGGTCGGCCGAAGAGCTCCACCAACTGTACGTTTCGGGGGTCGAAAACAGGGAGTGCAACGAGGCTCGCGAGGGGAGCGCGAAGAAACTTTCAGGGTCGCGAACAATTCTGTTTCGTCGCTATTGACCTCGTTTTTGGCCGGTAGATAATGACCCAGTCCCGAGCTTGCCAAGGCTCACTCCGGCAGCGGAGAGGTCCTGGTCGAGCGTCAAGGCGGGTCCTTCACTCCCCCACCCAGCAGGATTGATTCTTGCTGGGCGGGTACTGGCGGCCCGACCGGCAGCCCGGCCAGGGTCACCGTGCCGGGGGAGCCCGCAACTCGGGCGCCCATAAGGCCCAAGATGCCGGAAGGCGGAAGCTCGGTTGTGTTCGGGGAAGTGCGCAGCCGGGCGGAAGCTGGAGGGTATCTTGGGCCTTTCCTTTGCTAGTTCTTTTGGCCTCGAAGCCGGGGTTGCACGCCTGAATCACCCCTCAACGAGAGTTTCGAAAGGTCGGGAAGAAATCTTCTCCTAGCTGTTGACCCCCGTTCCAGCCCCCCATTAAATTTCGCCTGCCCCAGTAGCTCTAGTGGCCGGCTGGCCGCAAAAGGGTTACTGGGGCGCCTTAGGGCTCAAGGCACGAAGGCCTGGCGGCGTGAATCGCTCCCGCGAGAAACGTTGTAGGGCCGGAGACCTTGGGCCTTAAGTTTTTCTGCCATTACCCGTTTAGTGCTCGGGAGAGGAGACAAGGCCCGCCTCTATACTCGCCCGTGTTCGAAGAATCGGCCTCACTCTTGCAGGAGCAGGGATGAAGACCCGAGTCGCCGTCGTCGGGTGCGGGAAGATGGGCGAAATCATCGCCTCCGGGATGCTGCGAACCGGGCTCTCTCCGGGCGACGTCGTCGTAAGTGACGTCTCCGAGCAACGCGTTCGCGACGCTGTCGAGAAGTATGGATTTGAGGCGGCGCAGGGCAACGTGGAAGCCGTCCGAAACGTGGCGGTCGTCCTGCTCGCCGTCAAGCCCCAGGACATGGAGAACGTCCTTCAGGAGATCGGTGGCGCCGTCACCCCCGCCCAACTCGTCATTTCCATAGCGGTGGGCCTGCCGACGCGGTTTTTCGAAGAACGACTTCCTCCGGGAACGCCGGTTGTCAGAGTCATGCCGAATGTTGCTGCTCAAGTCGGGGAAGGCATGGCGGGGATATCCGGGGGGAGGGAGGCCACCCGCGAACACCTCGATCTAGCTGAGCGGCTCCTCTCGGGAGTCGGCAAGACCGTGAAGGTCGCGGAAGACTACATGGACGCGGTTGCCGCCATTTCCGGGTCGGGTCCGGCTTACTTCGCCCTTTTTGCGGAAGCCCTGGTCGAAGCAGGGGTGATGACGGGACTGCCGAGGACGGTCGCCGGTGACCTCGTGGCGCAGACGATGCTTGGGACCGCCGCTCTCATAAGAGATGGGGGAATGCAACCCGCTCAAGTGAGGGAAGCAGTGACGTCTCCAGGGGGCACCACCACGATGGCTCTACGAGAGCTGGAACGGCGAGGTGTGAGAGCCGCCGTCCTCGACGCCATCCAGGCGGCTGTGGATCGCTCCAAGATGCTGGGAGGCGGCCTCTTCCGGAGCTAGCTGCCCGCCTTCTTGGCTGCCTTCTTTGCCTTCTTGGCTGCCTGCGCAGCCTCGTTCTTCGGCCGCTTCTTCTCTTTCGGGGCGGGCTGTTTGGGCATTGCGCCTCCTTGGTCGCCTCACGCCGTCAGTGCTTGGGTGGGAGACGGCGAGCGTCTGATTCCGCCAGCGAGAAAAATCATAGCGTGGGCTAAATCGCCGCCGTCTCCGATTCTCGGGAGAAAAGCGCATCTGGTCGAGAATTAATGAGTTCGTTTTTGGTTTGTTAAGGGCGCTCGGTCTCCGCTCGACGTCAGCCGAAGCCCAGGATTTCCCTTTAGGTCAGCGCCAGGGCGGGATGTATACTTCGCCCCCGAGAGGTGAGCTAGTGGCCCGTGAGAAGCAGAATTTCGAGTTCCTTACCGTGAGCGAGGTCGCTCGGCTGATGCGCGTATCGAACATGACGGTCTACCGGCTCATCAAGTCGGGAGCTCTCAAGGCGGTTCAGGTGGGGAATCGCTACCGAGTCAAAGAGTCCGACGTTCATCAATACCTCGACGATCACTACGTCAGGGCGGTGTAATAAGCCAGCAGCCAAAAACTCCGTCTAATTCTCGGGCTGCAGACTCTCCGACGATCGCAACGTTGAATCAGTGCGCACGTCGTCGCGGCACTCAATAAAGAGGATTCTGGGTGGCTCGCGTTACTCAGGCTGAACTCATCGACAGGCTTTTGTCATCTCGAGGCACGATCGCGCTGCTCGGAGGGATCGAGACCGGGAAGACGAGTTTCGGCCTGACGCTTGCTGAGAAGGCGCGCGCTCGTGGAATCTCCGTCGCGTACGTGGATTCTGATCTTGGGCAGTCCACAGTCGGCCCCCCGATGTGCGTCGGGCTGAAGTTCTGCGACCGGCTCGACAGGGTGACGGCCGATGCGGTCGCAAGGGCAGACGAGTTGGGATTTGTGGGGTCATATTCTCCGGAGGATCATCTCGTGCCCCTCGTTTGCAGCACAATCCGTCTTGTCAACCGTGCGCGCCAGGCGGGGTGCGAGATGGTCATAGTCGACACCAGCACCTTGGTGTCGGGCGTCGAGGCCGAGATTCTCAAGTACCACAAGCTCGACGTAATCCGCCCTTCCTGGGTCGTCGGGTTTCAACGTGGAGGAGAACTCGACCCTATCCTTGGGGTGATAACGCGGTTTCTTCCGGCAGAGACAATCACCCTGCAGGTGGAGAGCGACATCGTAGAGAGGTCGGCCGAGGACCGCCTGGGCAGCAGGGAAAAGTCCTTCGCTTCCTACTTCAAGCCTCCGTTGTCTCGCTGGAGGGTCAAACCGACAGTTTTCATGCCGCCGATCCCACCCGAGACTGACCTTCAACGGCTCGACGGCCTGGTAGTGGGCCTCGAAGACGGGAACGGAAGGTGCCGCGGAATCGGTTTGCTCGAGTACGACATGCAGGCGAACGTGCTTAGGATGGTATCTTCCGTTGCGGACGGTGCGAGGGGTCTCAGGCTTGGCTCCGTGCGTGTCACTCCCGAAGGAAAGACTCTCGGGCGTGTATTGGCTCGTGACCTGTTCGGAAACTAACAATCGAGGAAAGGCTGGTTCGTGTCGTCTGTTGTAAAGAAGCGAAGAAAGAAGATGCGCAAGAAGAAGCACAAGAAGATGCTCAAGAGAACCAGATGGCAGCGACGCCAGCAGGGCAAGTAGGCAATCCCGCACCGCTTCCCCGCATCGACGTCGACGAGGCCCCGGGCCGGTAACTGGGCGTCCGCTACAGCTATATAGCCTTCCTCTCTGATTTTGGCCTTGCCGACGAGTACGTCGGAGTCTGTAAAGGCGTCATCGCAAGAATCGCTCCTGAAGTAAACGTCCTCGACGTAAGCCACGAGATCAATCCCCAGGCCGTCCGGCAGGGAGCGATCATCCTCGAACGAGCGGTTTCCTACCTGCCCCTTGCGGTCCATCTTGCAGTCGTGGATCCGGGCGTCGGGTCGTCGCGCAGGCCTCTCATCCTCAGTGCGCGTGATGGCGCCCTGCTTGTAGGACCCGACAATGGCCTTTTGCTGCCCGCGGCGGCGCGCCTGGGGGGGATTCGGAAAGGCTGGAGCATCGAGAATTCGGATCTCATGCTCCAGCCGACCTCAAAGACCTTTCACGGGCGCGACATCTTCGCTCCGGCAGCCGCCCATCTCGCCATGGGCGTCGAGCCGGATGCTTTCGGCGCTGAGGTGGAGGTGGGGTCGCTCGTGACCCTCGCCATCGCACCCGCCTATCAGCAGGCCGGCCGATTCGAGGCGGAGGTTCTGTACGCCGACCGCTTTGGGAACCTCCAGCTGAATCTCGAGGCGAAAAGACTCCACGAGATCGGAGCGGCTCCGGGGCGGCTCCTCGAGGTGGGCATCCTTGGGCGCTCCTTTCAGATCCCCTATGCCGAATCCTTCGCTGACGTGGCGCCGGGGGAGCTCGTCGCGACCGAGGATTCCGCCGGCTACCTGTCGCTGTCGGTCAACGGGGGAAGCGCGGAGTCGGTCTTGCTCCAAGGGACGGGACCCGAGCTCCCGGTCACCGTTCGGCTTCGAGAGGCGCGAAGGGCCGAACCCTAGAATTCAACGCAAGATCGCATCCTGCATCTGGATGACGCCCAACACGCCCATGACCAGGATCACGATGAGGAGCACCGCAATTGCAAAAACCGTATTACGCCGCACCGGGGGAGGATATAACGACTTGACGGTCGCGATCGGGGCCACAGGCGAGGAGCTCTAGCCGGTGGAACTTCTTTACTGGATCATCGTGGGCGGGATCGCCGGCTGGTTGGCCAGCATCGTTACGGGAACGGACTGGCGGATGGGCTGCCTCCTCAACATCGTCGTAGGCGTACTCGGCGCCGTCATCGGGGGCTGGATATTCAGGAACTTGGGGTTGGTGCCCCCGCGGGGCGCGTGGATCGGCACGATCGTCGTGGCCTTCGTAGGAGCCACCGTGCTCCTGCTGATCGTGAGGCTTTTCACGTCGAGGTTCTGAGGTCGAGGCCTCGGATCTGCATTTAGATCGGGGAAGGTAGTTGGGGTGGTCATCGGCCTGGTCCTC
>JALZBR010000236.1 GCA_030863485.1 Actinomycetota bacterium | reverse complement strand
CGCTGGGCGTGCCAGCCGGGAGCCACGGCACCCCAGGCGGCCCTGCTTTGCTGGCGTGCCGCTTCATGCTGCCCCGGTATCTCGCCGGCTGGTGTCATGTCACTCTCCCATATTGTCTCGCTCATGTACCAAGATAGAGAGCCGACAAAATCAGCGCAAGCTGATTGAGTTTGACCGGTTTCGTTTCTCACTCAGCTTACACCTACTAGCAACCCGTCACTTCGGACGATTGCGGCGCATCCACGATGCGGTGGCCGACACATCTGCCGAGAGGGCTTTTCCGCTGAACGGTAATGTCGTCGGGAAATCTGAGATCATGGGGCCGCATATGAAATCTGAGGCAGCGCATCCCCCACATGGCGCATTTTTGCTGTTGCTTGGGCGTTGCTTGCTGTTGCTAACTTTCGCGAATACACCCCTACCTTTAAGTGTGTCGTCTAGATGAGCGTTATCGGGTTCATGTCCACAACTCGAGTCGCCGCTTATCAGTCGAGACCACGACGGCTGATGAGCGCCAGGAACGGATGCTGGATCCGGGGAAGACCGCTGGCGGTTCAACCACGCCGAGAGGCGGGACGGAGCGAGGCCAGCGATTCCTCGCTCCTTGATGTGGATCTCGGCTGCAAGCCGGTCTCCGGGTAGCAGGGGTCCTGGCCCGATCTCTCAGCATCCATCAGGATCGATCATCTCCGGAACCGAAAGCCTGGATCTCATGCAGCATACAGCCCCTCTCGGCCGCCCTAACGCGCCGCGCCGCCAGCTCGCAGAACTCCTCCTCCAGCTCCGCCCCTACGAAGAAGCGGCCAAGTTCCTTAGCAGCCACCCCAGTGGTCCCCGAGCCGCAGAATGGATCAAGGACCAAATCTCCTACTCGCGTCGAGGCGAGCAGCGCCCGGCGCACGAGTCGCAAGGGTTTCTGGGTAGGGTGGTAGCCATGCAGTTTCTCACGCTTCGGGACGGCTGGGATGCGCCACACAGAAGACATCTGGGTGCTGGGATCCGGGCTGTTTATGAGGTCGTAGTTGAAGGTGTGGCGGGCGCCGCGGCCCTTCGAGGCCCAGATGAGGGTCTCGTGCGCGTAGGTCCACGCAAGTTAGGACAACGCCTAGCATGGCATTTCGCGCGGTGGTCGAACCCGACGGAGAGGTTGAGATGAACGTAGCGTTCTAGCGGTGCTGTGAGGAGGCTAGGCGAGGAGGTGGGAGCCCAGCGCCGTACCATGACCGGGCCGGGGTCCTCAGGGGCTCCGGTCCTTCGCACAGCCCCGGTCCAACACCCATGAGCACCCTGCTATAAGAGCGGGGCTATAGGCGTGACCCTCTACTGCATGGGGCTGATGAGGCTTGCCATGAATTTTCCTTGGCCGGGGTTACAGCGCCCCAGTCTTTTGCTTGCTGCGGGGTAGTAGGACCCCCCTCCGCGCCGGGATATTTTTACCCCTTTCACTAGCTGATTACTTGACTAGAATTAGTGGACAGAGTCCTTAAGAACTCCCGGTACGTAACCGGCCACCCTCTCGATCCTTCGCGCCCTATCCAGACGTTCTCGGCTACGTACCTCGATAAACCAATATCGGTTTACACACGATCTCTACTTGTGTAGGTTACTTTACGAAGCTTATAGTTGCGGCATCGGGTTCCGGGTACAGTGTCCGACTGCGGAGAGGGGAGCTTACATTGGATCGCAGGTATGCCGTTCTTCGCTTGGAGTTGGAGGGTAAATGGTCAGTCAAGGACTTTGAGCTTGCTCCAATAGGTGAAGATTGGCACTGAAGTCGAGACTTCAAAGCTGCGGTATCTTCCTGAATAATTATCGGATGAGAGGGGGAGCCCCTCGAGCTCCTGAACGTTATCCCCGAAGGGAAGCTCAAGATCACCAAGAAGACTGACAGCGGTGAGCTGGTCCTAAACGGCGACTCCCGCTTCCAGGTGCGACTACCGCTTGCGCTGGGCGTCGAGATTAGAGGAACGGCGCATACCGCAGCGACATCTTGGGAGTTGACCCGATGATAAACAGTATGGGCAACATCACAACGATGGAGTAACTATATGATCCACCAGCCAAGTGACCCGCGTCTGTCCCGAACACTAAACGAGGAGCAGGTGACGTGGCTCTCCAGGTACGGAAAGGAGAGAGACCTCGAAACCGGAGAGTATCTATTCAGGGAACGTGACTATGTCGACAGCTTCTACGTGGTGTTGGAGGGCGAGATCCGCATCTTAAGGGTGGGCAGCGACGGGGCCGAGGTGACAGTCAACAAAGTCCACGAGCCCGGGGGGTTTGTCGGACAGCTAGCGACCCTAGCCGGCAGAACCACAGGGGCTCGGGCCCGCGCCGCGGTCCCGAGCCGGGTGCTGGAGATAACGGCCGACGCCTTCAGGGACGTGGCCGCCGCCGACCCTGAGGTGGCGGACATCTTTATCTCGACTC
>JALZBR010000192.1 GCA_030863485.1 Actinomycetota bacterium | reverse complement strand
TGCGTAGACACCTGACAGCAGCCGCCGAAGTAGCCGTCCTCGTCATCGCCGTTGCCCTCGTCGTGCTGGCATTCAACGTCTCAGGACACATCCACCGCCAGCACGTTGAGCAGGACTGTGGTGCTGTAGCAGCTGATGCGCAGGGTCATGAAGAACTTGAGGTCTTCAAGGCCTGCATCCGCGAACGTCGGTAACTACCAGAGATGGAGCAGTGGGCGGAACTAACATACCAGTCAACCGCCCACTGTTCTGTCCATACTGTCGCAAGAAATCATTGAAGAAGCGCCACTGTGCCCGTGAGAGCTGTCAATGGGTTGTGTGCACCTGTCGGGCAATCGGGGACTTGAAGACCAATATCTGGGTTCATGAGAGTTTAGCAGGATTCTTGAGAGGACAAGACTGATGGATTTCCGAGCCCTCCACGACCGGGGAGTGCTTTGTCAGTGTGTAAAGTATCACCGACCTAAACCGCTGCACCACGAGCGGCACCATATACTTCCAAAGCGCTGGGGTGGAGATAGCAGCCCTGACAACCTCGTGTGGCTGTGCAACAACGCCCATGAGTCAGTCCACATCATTCTTGACGCGCTGATGGTCTCCGACGGCGACGTGCCCTGGGAGTTCATGCGTCGGTTCAACCCCTACATTCGCAAGATCGCTATGAAAGGGTGGATAAAGTGGCAGGGCAACTCACTCTGGTAGGGCCAGCTTTTGACCGATTCTGGGTGAAAGTCGCTTTCAGCCCTGACTGCTGGGTTTGGACGGCCGCTACCGATAGAGGCTACGGGTACTTCGGGCTCCGAAAGGGTTGTATCAAGCTGGCCCACCGACTCGCTTACGAGGCCCTTAGAGGGCCGATCCCCGAGGATTTAACTATCGACCATCTCTGCCGGAATCGCTCTTGTGTTAACCCGTGGCACATGGAGCCGGTGCCACGTGGGGTAAACACCGCCCGAGGCGGCAATGGTATTAAGACGCACTGTAAGCGCGGCCACAAGTTCACCCTTGAGAACACACGCATTGTTCCAAAGGGCCGAGACTGTCGTGCTTGCCACAACGAGCGTCGAAGGGGTTACAATGCAAATATTTGATTTTCAAGGGAGTGACGAACAAAAACACCTCACTGGTAAACTTCTAGCAAGAGGCAATTACCCGTGGGATAGTCTCACTCCCGGCCTAAAATCGCAGACAGGGCGTGAAAAGATACCCATTGAGTGGGCAGACTTGTCACAATACGCCGAGTCTAGAAGTCGCGACGATGAGCATATGCACAACCACTCTGAGGGCGAGTTTGACTACTTGGAAGCTAGAGGCCGTATTCTCGGCTTAGCGTGGTACTCGGGGAAGATATCCCTAGAAGCCAGCTTACAAAGCAACTTTGAGTTAGCTGGAGAAGTCCTCTGGGCGGAAGGCTGCCATATGGTGGACTTCTTTCTCCTTACTGACAACGAGCGCGAAAAGATTTACAATTTAATGCACACTGGCAATCCAGATATAGCACCTGAGCCCCATGGGCACGGCTGGTTCGATGTTGGCACGTACAGAGAATTCGTTGGCGAAGCGCTTATGGGTGCTTTCGTTCGCGCCTTTAGTACTTTCCCCGACACAATACCGTTTGCCCACGCACTCGCAGATGACAAGCTCCCGATCCTTCGTGGACTAATGCTCCCAAAAGCACTAGGAAAGGGTGCCTACCCCTACTTTGGCGCCTTAAGAGGTACGACGTTCCACGATCGCCACTACGGTATCCGTAAGGACATAGCATGGTGGACGAGAGAGGAGGCTATAGGTGCTGGTAGAAAACCCTGCCGAGTCTGCAAACCCTGAGTGCACAAACTGCGGGAGCCAAATGCTATGGGTATACAACCCTAGCGAGGGAACACCGTTATACGATAGTATGTACGAGCGAGTAATGTGTGCTGCGTGCGGAGCCGAGCAGTGAGGAAGCACCCTCTTGCCGAGTGCGAGTCCTGTCCCCTACAAGGAGAGAAGTATGTCCCAAGCGTCGGACCCGAGAACGCCAAACTCGCCTTCGTCGGCGAAGCGCCCGGATCTACTGAGGTCCGAAAGCAGGAGCCTTTCGTCGGGCCCAGCGGAGAACTGCTTAACCGCGTACTTGCTTATCATGGAATCACTAGATCAGACGTTCGACTTACTAATGCTGCAAGCTGTCGCCCTAGAGGCAATGATGACCTTCCCCCTGAGGCTCTTGCCTGTTGCCGACCAAGACTAGAAGCCGAGATCTCAAGTGCCGAGCGGGTTATCGCTCTAGGAAGGGTCGCTACTGAGGCAGTCCTGGGCCGCAAGGTCAAGATCCTCAAGGAACGAGTGGGACCGCCCAAGGATAACGTGATTCCCACACTCCACCCTGCTTATGTCCTTAGGCAGCCGAATTCACTACCGGAGCTGGTCAGCGATATTGGGAAGATCCGCTACAACGGTACCCGTTTTTACGAGCCAAAATATGCTGTTCTGGACAACTATGACGACGGACGGCGTGCGCTACGTGACCTGCACAGGCGGTACAACGGGCGTCCTGTGGTCATCGACGTGGAGAATGGCGTAGACAAGGATGAGGAGTTTACTCATGCCAAGAGGCTTCTCTGTTTGGGGATTGCTTACGCTCCCACTGCGGCGATTGTTCTGGCCGAGCCTGTGCTCCGGGATCCACGCATCAAACAGCAGCTCTCGGCTGTGCTCCAGTCATGTAAGCTCATTACACAAAACGGCAAGCACGACCTACAGATTCTACGAGCAGTAGGCATCGAGCCAGGCCCTTTGTACTTTGACACTATGCTGGCCTCGTACTGCTTGGACGAAAGGAAGGGTATTCATGGGCTTGACTACCTTGCTAAAGAGCGCCTTGGTGCTCCTGACTGGAAGGCTGATTTTAAAGCTCTTCTCGGCAGAGGAAAAGTCGACTACTCCAAAGCCCCAGCAGACGCGCTCCACCGATACAATGCCTACGACGTTGCCGCGACCTATGCACTCTACGAGCAGTTCGACAAGCAGCTCGGCGGGCTCCGTGGACTACACGATTTCCTCGTCCGATCCTCAATGGCACTCATACACTGCGAAGAAGCCGGCCTCCTGGTCGATCAGCATCGGCTGTCCGACTTGCAAGGACACTATGCTAGTGAGATTCAACGGCTTGAAAGCGATCTCAGTGCATTCGTCGAGAACCCTCGGTCCCCTAAGCAAGTTATGGAAGCGTTCAAACAGCTTGCCATCAAGGCTCCTAACACGGATAAGGAGACTCTCGCCCACATAGCCAAGGTCGGAGGGCCCACCCAGCGGCAGTTCGCCGAACTGATGCTCGAATACAGGAAGCTGGATAAATTCTATGGGACATACATTCAAGGCATTTGGAATCGGCTTGAACAAGGCAGAGTCCATCCAACCTATCTTCTTCACGGTACTACGACGGGGCGACTA
>JALZBR010000179.1 GCA_030863485.1 Actinomycetota bacterium | reverse complement strand
CCGCTCCCCCGCGCGATTTATCGTCGGGTTGGCGCTGATCTCAGTAGCGATTGTCGGCCTACGTATAGCTCGTGATGTCTTGATTTCCGGAGAAGTCGCCGGGACCATAGCCGGAGAGACGACGATTCGCCAAGTCTCCGTCGCGGCGAATGTAACGTACTACGACGCGCTGATCCTCGCAAAGCGCGACTGGACCAGCACCTACCCGCTTCGGGAAGGCGAAGATTACGTCATTGGTTTGTCCGGGGTGGTCCCGCGAATCGTATGGGAGTCGAAGCCGCCAAATGTCTCTCCTGGCAGTTGGTTTCGACGGGTTTACGAACCCGAGAAGGTAAACGGATGGCCGATTGGTCCAGTTGGCGAATGGTATGTCAACTTCGGAGTGGTAGGAGTCTTCCTTGGAGGCTTCATCAGCGGCGTGCTCATCAGAATCATATCCCGCGCGGAACAGAATTCGCTTCCGACTCCGTTGTCATACGTATCTCTGGTGGGCCTTTCACTGTTCATATTCCCTATGGGCTACAACACTGAGACGCCGATCCGAATCATCGCTTGGTTGTTCCCATTGGTGATTGTGACGCGGTACCTCTCGAGGTATGTCCCGCGCGGAAGTAGTGCACAGGACGCTGGCACCGTCACGTCCATGAGAGCCCCCCAGTTCCTAGGAAGCGAACGATCCGCGTAGTCGCGGCAGCCTGGGCGTCGTCCAAAAACCAAGGCGCACCCGGGCGAGCAACAGCAGGATGCCGAAGAGCAGCGCCGTCGTTATTCCCGAAACCGCAGCGAGTCCCACAACCTCGTACTGCATCGCTGCTGGGATACCAAGCCCTACCTTCAAGGCCGTAATGATCGAGCCGACCATGAGGACGTCTCGCTCGAAGCGGGTCATCGCCAGCACCAATCCGCACAAGCCGGTGGCCGCATTCACTGCTTGGCCGAAAGCCAACCATAGCAATGCCTCGCTACCACCCGCATAGCTTGATCCAAAAACCAGCGACAGGACGTCCCCTGGTACAGCAGCAAGAAGAATCAGCGCGGCAAACGACGGCAGGCCGACTACCGCGCTCGCCGTCTTGACCCGGTGGCGTAGTCGCTTGGTTTCTCCGGCTGCATAGAGCGCGGCGATGATTGGTGCGAGCGTGAACTGCATCGCAACCAACGGCATGGACACCAACATCATCACGCGAGTGGCGGCCGCAAACAGAGAGATTTCTCTCGGTCCAAGAATGGTACCGCCCAACCATAAATCTACCTGCGAAGCCAACATAGTGATGAGTTGAGTTCCGACGAATATCGCCGATGTCGTGAGAAAGCTGCGCTTCGCTGATGCAGACTCAGCTACGGCCGAGTTGCATGACGCGGCAGCCCTCCCGGCAATTCTCCGCCAATAGGCGGCAAGCCTCCTGGCTGCCGGAATCAGCACGAATCCGTAGGCGACGAGATTAACCAACAGAGCAGCGCCCAACGAGATACTCCTGCTAATGAAGGGAAGGAGAAGTAGCGCAAAGACCATCAGTACAGCAGCTCCTCCGCTGCGCCCCTCGACGAAGCTCGCGAAGCGCACGTCGCCGAATGCTCTCAAGCTGTCGCCTGCAACAGACTGAACGGCATTGGCAGACACCAGTAGGGCAGTCGTCGCTGCCACCAGCAGCGCATGATGGCTTCCCTGCCCGATCGCGAGAGCGACCGCAAAGGTGATTAGGGCTACACTGGGCATTGAAATCTGCAACACGCTCAGGCTGTACGCCTTTTTGACGAGGAGGGCGCTGAACCTCTCACGAGCAAGATCTGCGGGAATCTCGCGGAGGAGCGTCCGGTTCACACCTCCAGCCGCGACGAAACCCAAGAAAACTGCTGTCGTGCTGAGGACGGTAAAGTAGCCGAATTCGCCGGTTCCGAGAAGCCGTGCGAGTAGCGCATTACTAGCTGCGAAAGCACCCGCGCCGATAATCCGCGCTGCGACTACCCATCCACTCTGCGCGAGGAGGGCCCGCACTAGCTCCGCTTACGGACAAGGATCGGATAGCCGTAACGCCGGAGTAGAGGAACTGTAAGCGCAGTGACAGTTGCCATATCCCTCAGCGGCAGCTGCTCGATCCATTCGTCATCTTCCTTTAGCTGAATCCAGCCACGCTTGAATCTACTCGGATTCCCCCAAACCATGTGGTGATCCGCCAGCTTCACGCGCGTTCCTTGCACGAAAGGTAGTTCTGACTCCTCATTCACGAGCGCCAAGATGTCACGTAGCGCGCGCGCAGGATCATTCACGAAGTCCTCGTATCGAAGGACAACGTAACGCTGAGGATTCTTCCTTCGGATGACTTCCCCCATCAAATTCCATCCCGTCCAACGGGTTGCCGTCCTCGACGCAGGATAGGTGCGCATCTCTTGACGCGGGCCCCCACCCTTGATCGGTTTCCTCCTCCTCCAGGAGAACGCGACCGCGCGAGGATCGCGGACGAGATGAACATAGAAGCTCGATACTCCGTCGGCTGCGGCGAGGATGGCGGCGTCCGCAGGATTCTTCGAAGAGTCGACTACGACGCGCGCCTCCGTAACGTCGGCGAGCGCGCAGTACAGGGACGCCAACCTCCGACTATAGGTGTGTGTGGCGCCGCGCTTACCCTTATGCCCTCGAATCAGCCATGGAGTGGCTATCCACTTCGCTGCCTGTTCGTGCTCAGCAGCCACATTTAGACGCGCCTGGGATAAGGGATCGATGCCCGCTCGCGCCAGCACGCGCGCCCAGATATCGCAGTCCGTCAGCTTTGTTCCGCAACTACAGTCGGTGCCTTCAATCAGCCCGCGTCTCCACAATCCACGTATCTCGCCGGCAGAAAAAAAGCCGCTCATCTGGCCACATAGGTGATCAAGCAAGGTGCTGCCACTCCGCTGCCACCCCACGATGTACAAGACCTTTGGTCGCACCCACTCCCCCATCGAAGCGACCGAGTTTTCCGCTCCAGACCCAGCAGTCACTACTGCTGTTCCGGGCGTAAGACGAGCAGCACAGATCGGGGCGAGTCGAGGACGCCTTCCCAGCGAGCTACGGACCGGGAACGGCTCGCCAAGCCTTCTTGATCTACGAACGCGTACCCAGACGGAGCAGTGAAACGCAGAGATAGATGGTCCTCGTTTGGCAAGCTCTGCGGCCAGAACATCATCTCTACGAACTCACCCCTCTCAGCAGAGAACTGGACGAGATCGGGAATGACGTAGGAAACCTTCAGCACAGACCTATCTCCTGCAGGTAACTCCATCAAAGTCCACGCCACGGGATTTGATTCATCGTCATACGTCAGTAGATCCACCTCTTCGCGGCCTACGCGCATCGCCTTAGGTTCGCTCCCGGCGGGCATGAGCAGGTTCAGGACCATCCTGTTAATACCTGGCTGGAGCGGGGTCGTAGTTCCATCGCCGATGAGGAGCGACGGCGGTTCGTCTGGGGAGCGATTCTGTAACTCGATTCTCGTGGTCACCACACCGTCGCCGCGCTCATCAATCTTGATGTCGGTATCGATAAACCTGCGGAGAAAGAAATCGATCTTGTTCGCTGCATAGTTGTTGTGGAACACCATCTGAGTATGGGCATGGATCGCCGGCCATCCAGACGCGCCCATTTCGTCGATGAGTCGCTGCTGACTCGCGTCACGAGCGTAAAGCTTCATTCGTGAAGATGTGACAGCACTCGCGACTCGTCTCGCCAGCGGCGCGCCGCGGAAACGGCCGCTCTGTATACGCAGCCAGAACGAAGTGACGATTCGACGAAGTACGGCGTTCTGGCGGGACGGCTCGACCTCAAGATAGAGATCACGCATCAGGTATCTTCCCGCGTTAGCTGCCGTCAGTCGTTGACCATTAACGTCCAGCGGCCCCGTCGCCGTAAGCACATCCGCAAGGACCGCTGGATCCATAGCGATCACTCCGTCGAGCTGCTGCCCCGTGCCGTGCTCGTACATGTTCAGCAGCACCTGTGCGACGGCAGGAAAGTTTGGCGAAACGTTCGCTTGTTGCCACTGCGAGAGCGCTGACTGAGAACCATATGCTTCTTTGAACCAGTCCGGAGCATCAACTGCAGGTATCGGAAAATTGCCCAGATCCGAGTGATGTTCGACGTCCTCAAGTCTCAGACGGCCATCGCGGGCAGCCAAGGTGGCGACCAATCCAACGACTCCTCCAGTTGCTCTCGCCTCGCTAGGCGCTTGGAACGCCAATAGGTAGCGCTGCTTCGCTCCGTCTCCCAGCAGCGCTGGGAGCCCCGCGAACAAGGCTCGTATCCGGTCGGCCGATCCCGCCGCCGACGCTAACTCTCTTGTCGCCTGATCATGCGCTGCCTCAAGAGGCGAGAGTGCCGGAGTCCCAGCGGTGACAAGTCGAGTGTGGGCATCGTGAAGGAGATCGCTCGAGTGCACAAAAGCGGGCGTCATCCGTCGCGCTACCGACAGGTCCACCGTCCCGTCTCGATACATCGCGCTGACAAGGTCGCTATCTACACCTGCTGCATCAAGCGCGTCCACGATCTCTAGTCCGGCCTCCGCTGCAGCTCGTCCCGCGTCAGTCAGCGCCATCAGGACATCAGGATCTGCTATGGGAAACACCTGTAGAATCCTCATGCTTGGGCGGTCCATCAGACGCCGAGCTTCTCCTGCGGCGCGGGCCGCATCGCGCAGAGTCCTCTCGATGTCAACCAGATCGGCAGACCCGAGAACGGATCGAGCAGTGCGCAGATCGTTCTGAATACCGGAGAGAGACGCCACGATACGCGCCCCGGCGTAAGCGAGATCTGCCGTGAACAACGTCCCGAGCGCTAGACCTACCCACAGAAGAACGGCTCGCATGATCGGCCGCTTCTTCGAATCTGCGGCAGTTGATTTCCGCTGTGTCTTCTCCCGCTGGACCAGATCAGGCGTTTCTAGACGCGATGTAACTGCCTGGTGGCCCTGATATACGGAAGCGTCCTCCTGCTGCGACCACAGCTCGGGACCAGGGATTTCTGGCGGCGATAGTTGCCGCTCCTGTACGTCACCGCCAGATGCTTCCCAAAAATCTTCCGGGGCCGGTGCACGATGCGAGTCACGGCTCGCGGCATCGTCGCCCTCGCCTTCGCGCCAGAGAGAATGCCGACGCATCTGACTAGCTTGAACGTCTAGAAAAGAGCCGACGTCGGCGGCGCGATCCTCCGCCGTTGTCGGAAGACACCGGCTCATGAGGCTCGTACGCCTGATATCCGTACGGCACGTACGAGTATGGGGCGGTGCTCTCGTCCACGCCGTTCAGCACCGCGCCGGAAACATGACCACCGACGCGCTCGAGTTGGGCTCGCGCACGTAAGGAGGTTGAACGGTGAGCTTTGCCGGCGTCGATGACCAGCAGTACGGCTCCCGCCCTCGCTGCTATGACCGTAGCATCGGCCAGTCCCAGGACCGGAGGCGCGTCGAACAGGACGAAGTCCGAGTTGTCCTCGAGCATTGCGGTTAGGTCGGTGAGCCCTCTGGAACTCAACAACTCGGCGGGATCGGCCGGGATCGGACCGGAAGGCAGGAGCCGAAGGTTCGGGATGCCTGGATCGATGATGTAGGGCCAGATCGCTTGATGGGGATCCTTTAACCAGGTTGACAAGCCCTGTCCAGGACGCTGATCGAACCCGAAGTAGCCCTCCAGCGTAGGGCGTCGCATGTCTGCGGAAACAATAATCACTCGCTGCCCGGCATGGGCCAAGACGACCCCGAGGTTCACGGCCGTGGCAGTTTTCCCTTCCTCCGCCAACCCGCTCGTGACGACGAAGCTCTTGATCTCCCGTTGACCAGCGATGAACTGAACGTTCGTCCGAAGTGTTCTATAGGCTTCACTCGGAACACTCGTTGGTTGCTCCAGCGTGATGACCCTGTTGGATCCTTCCCTTCGCCGCAGCCGATAACGAGGGATTGTCGCAAGCAGAGGCGCTTCCACGATCCGTTCGATGTCACCGGGATTGCGGAATCTGTCCTGCAGCCGCTCGCGGAGAAAGGCGAGGCCAGTCCCGACTGCCAATCCCAAAGCAGCACCTAACAGGCCGTTGACGATGTAATTCGGCGAAGACGGTGCAAGAGGGAGAGAAGCCTGTTCGATGACTTCACCGACACCCTGTTGATCCGCCTCTGCAGCAACCTCATCAAGCTGCTGTTGGAGAAGACCCAAACGAGCAACCAGGACATTTCTCTGCGTCTCGAGCGTCGTTATCAGACCCTCGTCGCCTGACCGTCTCGCGGTTTCGACCTGCTGAGTGATATCGGCTAATTCCGCAGACGCTGCGTTGACCCGTCGCTCCGCAGCACGCCTTTCGTCCAGCACTCGCTGGAGAACCATCTGACGCCGGAACGCCAGATAGCTGCTGGCAAAGGAATTCGCAAGGCGTTGTCCTTGGCGGGGATCAGTGGACGTATAGGCAACGCGGAGTACGCGCGTCTCGCCGACGGGATTCACCTGAAGACTCTCAAGGAGCTGATCAAGAGAGGCACCGGCGTCAAGGTCTTCCTTCACTAACGCAGCCACTGGCTGGGATGCAACCAGCTGCGCCTCCGTTTGCACTAGGTCGGCCGCAAACGCTGGAACAGTGACCTCATCGTCAAGTGGAGGAGCGACGAGCAAACGGGCCTCAGCCGTGTACAAGGGAGTCTGCAGGAACGAGAAGCCGAGTGCGAGGAGAGAAGCCGCCAGCGTCGAGATCGCGATGGTCCATTTACGGACTCGCAGGATTGCGATGTACTCGCGGATATCAACCGCTTCGTCATTCTCCCGTCCATTGCCGATCGTCATTTCCACCTGGTGATGTAACGCCTTTCTGACGCAGGCAAAGATGATGCCTTACCAAGACTGCCGGCATATCAGCCGGGGGGTGCGCCCCGAACAAGTTGTAACGACCAGTGATCAGAATCTAGCGGAGAGGCGACGATCAACGTCCGGCGTCAGGACGCCCCTGCGCGTTCGATGGGGGCTTCTCCTCGCACTCCTTATGCTCTTTGCCCGGCGGCCGCGCCTTGGCATATCTGCCGCGGGGTTCGCACGCTGCAGGGGCGGCTGCCCGATCCGACCGGGCGCTGTGATTCGTCAGCTCCGTGCGAAGCGTAGAGCCGTCGTTCGTGAGGACCTGCGCGGTCCAGAAGCCGATTGCCGCCCCCATAAGGAGCATGCCGATGACCAAAGGCAATAGCGGCGTCCTGACGACCGTTCTTGCGACAGCCATCTAGATTCCCTTCTACATTGTCCGCCAGCGCCGATCCGAAGGATCGCGTCGCAAACACCTGGAGCGGCATCCCGGAGGGGAGCCGCTCATTCAGGCTGTCGGGTGCTTACGGACCCTTACCGCCACCCTTGCTGTTCGGTGGTGGCTTCTCCTCACATTGCTTGTGCGCTTTGCCCGGCGGCACGTGCCCGTACTGACCGCGCGGCTCGCATGCGGGTGGTGCCGCGGCACGCTCAGAATTGCTCTTGTGGTTCGTGAGCTGCGTAGGGACCAACTGGCCGTTATCTCCCTGACCGACATAGAAGCCGATCGCAGCCGCGAGCAAAAGCGTCGCGACTATCAAGAAGAGCACCGGGATCCTCAAGGTTGTCCGCCAGCTTGCCAAAGCAAGAACCTCCCGACTCGTCCGCCAATCTCGGATGATTTCTACAACTTATGTCCGAGTCCTGCAAATCGCCCCTTTTGTAGCTATATGTAGTCACCCGACTACGCGCCAGCGAGCGACACGGAGTCCCAGATGGACGCCAGCGGAGGGAGCAGCGCCGACTCCATCTGCTTGACGTAGGAGATCATCGCGATGTTCGTCTCCGGCGCTTCGATCACTGCGAGCCTGAAGCCCAACGACGTGTCGCTTCCGCTATGCGCACGACCGCGGTACACCACCGCCAACGAGCCATCTATCGACGTTACGTCGGAAGAGCGGATCTCGACGCGGCGGTAGCTGGCCCGAACGAGGTCCAGGAGATCGTCGCCATCATCGAGCAGGCTCGCCTTGTCCTTGTGCATGAACGCCACCACCGCAGCACGGTTGGGCGAGAAGAGCTTCGTGATCGATGGGCCGCGCTCGATGCGCCACGCGGCGGGATAGTCGAGGCTGAGACCCGACTGATGATCGATGTAACGGCGCGTCCGCTCCACGGACCGCTCGGTCTCTATGCGGCCCGGCTCCGGTGAATCAGAGCCGGCGAACAAGATCAGCGTGGCTGCGATGGCGAGCTCGGCCAGGGCAACGAGAAAGATCAGCCTGCGCCACAACACGAGGCCTCCCCTCCCCAATGGCGGATCCGTGACTAGGCGCGCAACGCAGGTGGGACCGGTGAGGAATGTCCGGCGCGCGCCAACCCGTGGCCGCCCAGTAGCAACATGAACGCGATCACGAGCGGGATCGCGATGCTCACCCCAGTCCGTGCCAGCTGTGAGCCGATGGACGAACGGGAGTCATCGCCCTGCGCAACAGTGGCGGCATCGCCCCGCGCCACGCGCTCGCTCAATACCTGTGTGTCCAACAGCTCTTTGCCGACCTCGACCAGGTCCTCAAGACCAGCCTGACGAGAACTCAGATGAGCCGCGGCGGAGCGATGGCTCTGCGGGCTCCGTACGTTCCCCCGCTCGCCTGTGACGGCGGATCCGCTTGTCACCGGGGCGCCCGACGAACTGGAGGCGGACGAGGACAATGTGCTGGTCGGCGAACCTGAAGACGCGCTCGTGCTCGAGGTCGACGTTGCGGAGCCGTCGCTGGTGTCGTTGATGCTCTGAGATCCGGTAGCCCCAGATCCGTCGGTCGCTGTCGTAACGACCTGTTGCCCGGTGCTCGAATCGATCTGTGCCGCGGTGGTGGAGATGTCTTCAGTCGTACCGGCGGCGGTGTCGGTTGCCGTTGTGGTCACGTCACCCGTGGTTTCAGACACGGTTTCGGTGATCTCGGCCGTGGCCTCAGACACGGTGTCGGTGACGGTCGATGTTGTCTTCTCGACCTCTTGTGTGACGGCGAGGTCGTTCGCGAGTGCCGGAACAAGGGACAAGGCGCCGAAGACGATGGTCGTGCAGAACAGCGCTGTGAGGGATCGGCGAAGTAACAGCA
>JALZBR010000176.1 GCA_030863485.1 Actinomycetota bacterium | reverse complement strand
GGCCACAGGGGGTCCACTCTCGCGCTGCGGAATCGGTCATCGGACTCCAACGAACTTGCGGCTCTTGCACTCAACTGAGCGTTCGTCGCGCGACGCCTTCAAGCTGCGCAGGAGCATTCTGCGCCGGGACGGGCAGCCGTGACCGACGCGCGAAGCGCCTTGCTCGTTCCCGCGTACCCGGGGCAGCCTACCGTCGCGGATCTTCGAGGCCTCGCGGCCGCCGGCAAGCGTCCTCGCAAGGACTATGTAGAGCTGGCTGGAGCGCTCGACGCCGATGTACTCGACTTCACCTACATGCAGGAGCAGGCGAGCCCGGCCGCACGCTCGATCGCCCGGCGCGTTGGCTTGACCGCCGGACAGATCTGTGAAGCGTTTCTCAGGCGAGCGCGCTACCGCCACGTCTGCGCATGGGCTGACCGGATCGGCCTGCCGTTGGCGCTTCTCTACAAGCTCACGGGGTCGCGCCGGGACCTCGTCCTGGTGTCCGTCTGGCTGTCGAGGCCGAAGAAGGCGGTTTTTCTCAAGCGCCTGAAGGTTCAAAGCCACCTCGGCGCGATCGTCAACTACGGAAGCGTGCAAATGAACTTCGCGCGCGAGAAACTGGGCGTCCCAGGCGATCGACTGCACCTTGCCAAACAGCCGGTCGACGACCGGTTTTGGCGACCGCAAGCCGTGCCGACCGAGAACCTCATCTGCGCCGTCGGCTGGGAGGCGCGTGACTATCCAACGCTCCTCGAAGCAGCCTCAGGGCTCGAGCTGAACCTGCACGTGGCCGTTGGCATCGCCGCCTTTTCGTCGTCCAAACTCGAAGCTCCGTCCTCGGCCGACGATGCTGGTGATGAGCCCGCGGCCGCGCCGCAGTTCGGGGTGATGAAGGGGACCTTCAGCTATCGGTTTTACGAGCAGTGGATGGAGCAGGTGGCTCGCGAAGGCCTTCCGGCAAACGTCACCGTCTCTCACCAGATGGGCGCCGAGGAACTGCGGTCGCTCTACGCGTCTGCGAAGTTCGTCGTTATCCCGCTGCTCGACGTGGACGCGGATTGCGGCGTGACGGCGCTCACTGAAGCCATGGCGATGGGAAAAGCCGTGGTTCTCAGCCGCACGCGCGGACAGATCGACATCATGCGCGATGGAGAGCACGGGATCTATGTCCCTCCCGGAGACCCGGTCGCAGTGCGGGAGGCGATCGAGCACCTCGTGGCTCATCCAGACGAAGCCGAACGGATGGGACGGGCCGGCCGGCAAGAGGTCGAACGCCACCACTCGCTCGACGACTACGTGGCGCGCGTAGCGCGGATCATTCAGGCGTCGGGGTAGTCAGGGCGAGAGTGGATCGAACGGCGACGAAGCGGGCTGCACTCGGCGAATGCTGAACGCACGCTTGTCGAACGCCCCTAGGGTCCCCTCCGCACCGCCGTGGGCGGCGGCAGCGATGCTCGGGCTCGGGCTCGCCGCCGTCTCGGGGCCCGCGACCGCCGCTCGACCCCTCCACACGCTGCTCGCGCTGATCGCGGCGGCGCTGGTCGCGGCTATCGTCGTCCACCCACCTGTGGCCGCATACGTGTTGCTCGCCACCACGCCGCTCACGGCGGGCCTCGAACGCGGCGAGTTCATACCCCTCCTTCGACCAAGCGAAGCCATAGCCCTCGTCGTGATCGGCGGGCTCGCGCTCCGTGCCTTGATCGCGTCTAAGGGCCGCTTTTCTCCACGGGTCGACCGCATGGATTTGGCCATCCTCTTCTTGACGGTCAGCGGGTCGATCGTCCCCCTCCTCTGGATGCTCGCGAGAGCGAAGGACGTGACGCAGGACGACCTCCTGTACGCGCTTCAACTCTGGAAGTACTACGCCGTCTTCCTGGCCGTGCGAACCGCCGTCCGCACTGAGCAGCAGGTGCGCGTCTGCCTGTGGCTCGCGATGCTCGCGGGAAGCCTCGTGGGGGCGATCGCGATTATCGAAGCCGGCAACCTGTTCGGTGTTCCCGACCTGCTGTCCGAGTACTACGGGGTCGAGGGTTCCGACAAGCGCGGCTCCTCGACCTTGGGCTCCACTCACGCCTTAGCCGATCTGATGGTCATGAATCTCGCCATCGCCGGCGGCTGGCTGATCCGCGGTGGACCGAGGCGTGGCTTGGTGCTGCTCCTCGCATTCGGTTTCGTGTTCGGGGTCATTGCGAGCGGGCAGATCTCCGGGTATCTGGGGCTGCTGCTCGCGGTGGGAACGGTGGGCTTGATCACGGGCACGCTGGGCCGAAGCTTTCTTGTCTTCGTGCCGGTGGCGGCCATTGCCGCCCTCTCGCTCCGGTCAGTCGTCGCTGCCCGGCTGAGCGGCTTCGAGTCCGAGACGGGAATACCGCAGAGCTGGGAAGCGAGGCTCGAGAATTTGAGGACGTTCTTCTGGCCGGAGCTCAGCCACAACTTCAACTGGGTCATGGGCGTTCGTCCGTCGCCGCGCGTACCCGCGCCCGAGACGTGGCGCGACTGGGTCTGGATCGAGAGCGGTCATACTTACCTGCTCTGGACCGGCGGGGTGCTGTTCTGCGTCGCGTTCGTCGTGTTCTTGTGGACGGGGATGCGACGCGTCGCCCGGATCGCACGCGACCGAACCGACGCGGTCGGCGTGGCGGCGATCGCCAGCCTCACTGGGCTCGTGCTGGTCGCCGTCTTGATGGCCCTCGACCCGCATCTCACGTTTCGCGGCGCCGCGGACCTCAACTTCTCCCTGCTTGCGCTGGCGCTTGCCGGGAGCAACGTCTCGCGCCGAGCGCCCGGCTAAGCGGGGCGTGGATGCGGATCTCGGTAGCCATGTGCACCTTCAACGGCGAGAGCCTCGTGCGCGACGAGCTTCAAGGCTTTCTGGCGCAGACCCGTCTTCCGGATGAGCTAGTCGTCTGCGACGATGGCTCCACCGACGCAACCGTCGCGATTATCGAGGAGTTCGCCCGCGATGCGCCGTTCACGGTCCGCCTCCATGTAAACGAAGCGAACCTGCGCTACACGAAGAACCTCGAACAGGTGATCGGCCTATGCTCTGGCGACCTCATCGTTCTGGCCGACTGGGACGACGTCTGGCTGCCTACGAAGCTGGAGCGCATGGAGCAGGCGGCGGTCGCATCTGAGGATGTCGGCTTGATCTACAGTGATGCCGAAGTCGTGGACACCCGGCTTCGACCAATGGGCGTCTCACTCTGGGAGGCCCGGGGATTCGGACGAACCAAGCAGTCGCATGTTGCGGCCGGTCGGAACGAATGGCTTCTGAGAGGGCACGTAAACTGGACCTATGGGACCACAATGGCCCTCAATGCGCGCTACAGGCCTGCGGTTCTGCCCATACCGGAGGAGTGGCACGCCGAAGATACGAGGGTGGGCCAGTCCGCCGACACTTGGATCGCCGTCGTCGTCGCCGGCATGGCCCGAATCGCGCTCATACCGGAGCCCCTCGTCAGGTACCGGCAGCACGGCTCCAACGAGTCTGGCGTGGGCCGACGAGACCTCATGGGCCGGTTCCGCACCGCGCAGGCAAATGACGTCGAAACGTTCCTGGCGCGGGCCGATCGACTGCAGCTGGCGATAGATCGCTTGGGATCCATGACCGATGTGGACCCCAACTTCTTGGAACACCTCCGTAGAATGCGGCAGCACAATGTAGGGCGCGCCCGGATCGCTCGTTCGCGCGGCGCCCGGTTACCTTTGGTGGTCACGGAGCTCCTGAAGGGCCGCTACACGAGCTATTCGAACGGGTGGCGGTCAGCCGCGGCAGACCTGCTCAGACCCGCGCCGAAGGAAACGCTGCCTCCCAGCCAGAATCCTGAGACTCGCGAGTGAACCTCAACACTTGAACCTCGGCCTCCGGCTCGATCCTCGACAAGAGCTGCAAGCCCGCCCCTCTCAAGTGGTCGACGATATCGCTGGCGCCACAGGGGGCGATCTTGTGGTGCTCCACGAACATCTCATCGACAAGCCGCCAACACTCAACCGGTGTGCTGCAGACCACGGCGCACTCTGAACCTTCTACATCTATTTTTGCGATCAGGCGATCCCCAGGCATGGACGCGGCCTCGGCCAATGCTTGCCCGGCGGCCAGAACGTCCACCTCGTACGCGTCTTTCGGCGCCTCTTCCGGCCACCCCTGCAGGGAATGTGCCCAGGAGTCCGAGCTTACGCTAAGCAGCGCCTTGCCCTTCTCTGCGCCGATCGCCG
>JALZBR010000166.1 GCA_030863485.1 Actinomycetota bacterium | reverse complement strand
ACCACGTCAAGCACTTGAGGCCGATCTACGAAAGGGACTAGTGACTCGTGCGTCCCGGGCTCGGCGTGGCCGTGGGCACCATTAGGTCGCCAAAGGCTCCGGTGGTAACCGCATAGACGGCCTTGTGAGCGACGTCCACGATCCGCTCATTGGGCGGCCACGTCGACGGCGGAGCCCCTACCCCGGTCGCGTTCTCGAAGGTCTGATCCGTCGCGAGGCGAACGACGGTGTGCACCGCAGACGCCCCCGGCCCCCGAAGACCGCTGGCCGACCACACCCCCCGCAGCGCCCCGAGCGCCATGCCGGTTCCCCAGTGCATCAAGTGGTTGACGACCGGAGGCTGTGTGTCCTCGGACGGCTTGCGCTTGACCAGCGCGAGAAGCGTTCGGCCCGGGAGATAGGAGTTGGGTCGCTTCGTCACGCTCTGCTCGAGCTTCTCTGTGAGCGTCATCGCGACAACCCCAAGGATCCCCGCTACCGCTCCCTTCGCCGCCGCCTGCCCAAGCATTCAACGGACGTACCCTCAGACCTACCTTGCAAACCCAGCGAGACCGGTGCTAGTCGCCGGACCTTGCCCCCTACCTGGGAACCGGGGGCGTCATTCGTGGATCCACCGCAGTATCTCTTCTCCGAGCTGATCGTCGCCTGCGATGTCGAGGTCACCTTCGCCTCCCCGGCCCCACAAAAGCAGCGCCATCCCTTCGGCGTCTGCAGAGACCGTTACGTCGGCGACATCCGGCGGACCTCGTTGGATCTTCGGCGCCTCGCCGTCGTGCATGACAAGTGTCCAGGCCGAGGGATGGTCACGGCAACTCAAACAAGCACTCCCAGAGGGCCCGCGATAGATCGCTTGTTGTCCCGCCTCGGGCAACATGACGAAGAGAACTTCATCCGCGCAGTCGGCAGCCAACTCGACGTTGAATCTGTTGGTCGGACCTAAGGCGTTCTCTGCATCCCATCGGTGGACGAGGGTCTCCAAGGACGTACGGCGGCGCCAGAACCCGACCGTCTGTTCACGAGACCACGACCACGCGGGCTCGGAGTCGTCCATCCCCTCGAGAAGGTCCGCCAACTCGGCCCAACCCTGTCTGAACCAGTCGAGCAACAGAGCGCCCCGCAGACCCGGTTTGCCGGGCGTATCCGGCATCGCCCCCTTCTTGCGCAGAGAGTCGGCCACCCATCGGTGGTGCTGGCCCATGTGGACGAGGAGCTTTCCCATGTTCCATCCCGGACAGCTCGGGATCGGTGTGCCGAGCTCCTCGAGATCGTTTTCTGCAGCCCGCCCAAGCAACTCCCCGTTGTACCGGAGATGGGAAACATGATCGATCAAGAACCTTTCGCCAGCCTTCCCGGAGCCTTTCTTGTTATCGGTTACCTCCTCGAAACGACGTCATACAAGAAATTGACTGCGGTGCGCCAGCACCGCCGGGCCCATAGAGGCAAGCACGGGTGTGGCACTCGTCACCTAAAGCAGCGGCGATTCTTCATAGGTCTCGCACTCTTCGTGCGTGTTCATTCCCGGGCCCCCGTCACAGACGTCCTCGCCGGCATCCCCGTCGAGGTGGTCGTTTCCGGTCTCGCCGTAGAGCTGGTCATCACCCTCACCGCCCTCGACATTGTCGTCGCCGTCACCGCCGGAAAGAACGTAATCAGAGCCCTTCCCGCCGAATACCCCGTCGTTGTCCAACCCGCCGGCGAGTGCGTCGCGCCCGAGTTTCCCAACCAGTCTGTCGACGCCATCTTCGCCGTCCATGAAGTTCGTTCCGGGTCCTCCAATGAGCACGTCGGCTCCCGGCCCCCCTTCGAGGTTGTTCCCGTTGTAGTCCGCCGCCGGGACCGGTCGCCCGGTGCCGGAGCCGCCGTTCATGCTGACGAAGTCGTTGCCGGAGCCCGACTCGACCTGATAGAAGCCAACGTCGTCGTCGACCTTGATGTCGAGGTCGGCGTCTTTATTCACCTTGATCCCCCTGGATCCCATGTGGATCGTGTCGCTGCGGGGGGTGCCAGCCAGATCGAAGAGGGCGTCTCCGTTCGGTGCGTAGTTCGCGACGATCTCGATCTCGGAGGCCCCGGAATCTTCCTTGGTCCTGCCGGGAGCGAAGCGCCCATTGGACTGATCGACCCGGAAAGAGACGTCGGTCTCTCTGTTGGTGGTCGAGAAGACGATCCGATCCGTGTCGTGGATCGTAGCCCCGTCGCACGACTGGTAACCGCCCGTGCCGATTGCGCTGAACTGAATGCGAGCGTCGTTTCGCTTGATGCGAGCGTAGCCATCCCGGAGGTGGATCTCGACCCGGCCCGTCCGCTGGTGATGCTCACACGTAGCCTGCGCCCCCGCTCGGGCGACCGGGACGACCAGGCCGAGGAGGAGTACTGAAAAGGTGACCGCGCTCAACGCTCGTCTCATGCCTCAGGAGCCTTTCATCATTGGTGGTTGATCCTCCCAGTACCCCCGGAGCAGGCCTGGCGGTTTCTCCCCGAGCCACCCGCTTGGATTGGAAACAGGAGATGTAGTTGAATTCAGCAAAGCGAGCTTCAGATCGGCAGCGGAACAGGGGCTAGACGACGGCGCAACGCCCCTGCAACGGTGTCAGCGTCTGGGGCTCGGTCAGCGGAAAGGGAGGTAGAGCATGAACGACCGTGTCCTTTCGACCGTGGCGATCGTCGCCGGCACCCTCGCGCTGCTCGGCGGGATCTGGGGCCTCGTCGACCATCAGGCCAGCGGGGACAGCGAGGGTGCTCTCGAAGAGACGATCATGTGGATCGCCATCGACCTGATCTTGCTGTCCGTTTCCGCTCTGGCGAACGCGCTGGCGGGGCGGGCCAGGCCGGCTCGAGCGGACGGAACGACTGCGACCCGTTGAGCTTGTAGAGGGCGACCAAAGGCGCCGCCCTTCAGATCTCCCTCGCTTCACCGCGGGGCACATGGCCAAGGTTTCCAGGTAACCAGGCAAACTCGTCCACCGTGCCTCCATGCGCGACTACACTCGGCCCCCAGGGGAGTTCCGGGAGCTAGGGGGGGGTACATCATGGCCAGAATCCGCGTGGTGACACATTTGTTGATCGCGGCGCTCGTCGCATCGGCATCGACGTTGATCGGGGCGTCGCCGGCCTTCGGGGTCGCAGACACACACCCGGTTCATCGGCCCCTCGAGGACCTCGACCTGAGAGCGGGATCCCTCGCTCCGACGACGGCACAACGTTCCATCGTGGACTCGTTGGGCGCTGACGTGATCTGGAACCGATACGGCACGCCCCACTCACTCATCAACAACTCGGGCTACCTGGGGACCGGAGACGGCTCGACCGCGGTAGAAGTCGCGCGCAACTGGATAAGCGAGCACCGCGACCTCTTCCGGCTGTCGGAGCAGGCGGTCGCGGATCTGGAGCTGGTCAACGATTCGAATATGGCATCGAGCGACGGTCACGCCGTGCTGTTCCGACAGACCTTCGGTGGTCTCTCCGCGGCGGTCGACGGGATGATCACCGTCGGGGTAGTCCAAGAGAAGATCGCGTACGTTTCATCGACGAGTGCCGGGACGCAGAGCGCTCCGGACGCTCCGACACTCGGCCCCGCCCAGGCTCTGATCGCCGGGGCCGCCAACGTCGACATCGAGATCGCTTCGTCGGACGTCTCCCCCGCCGGCAACGAGCACGAATGGGAGCTTTTCGACGTCGCCGGCATGTCCCAGCAGCGGGTCCGTACCGTCGCTCTGCCGACACCTAGTGACGGCGTCCGACCCGCCTACGAGGTCCTCCTACTTCACGACCAGGGCGGCGACGCGGCCGGCTACAGCCTCTTCGTCGACGGGATAACCGGAGACGTGGTGGTTCGCCACAACCTCGAAGACCAGCTCCAGGACAACCCTCGCTGGAAGCTCTTCAAGGCCTATCCCCCACTCAACTACAAAGACAAAGACACGCGCGTGCGCGGGTGCTGGCGGACTAAAGACGGAGGCGAGCGCGTCCCGGGATGCCGTCTCCGCCTCAAGAACAAGGCGGCCCGGCAACCATGGGACGTCGAGGCAGACACGGGGCTCTCGACCCACACGACGAAGGGCAACGCGGCCAACACGGCCCTTTCGTCCCTTAGCCCGTTCACGCCGTCTGATAACTACCGACCGATCAGCCCAGATCGCGAGTACATCTATCCCTTCACGAATCACTGGTACGACTCGAAGTGCTCGAGGGCGCCCGCCCCGGACCCCAACGAGTCCGACGTCAACTCGGCCATCGTCAACCTGTTCGTATCGCACAACCGCCTGCACGACTGGTCCTACAGGCTGGGCTTCACCGAGGAGAACTACAACCTCCAGGAAAACAACTACGGGGAGGGTGGCCGCCCCGGCGATCCCGAGACCGGAGATGCTCAGGCCGGCTACGTGACCGGCGGGTCCCCCACCTACACCGGACGCGACAACGCGAACCAGATCACTCCGCCCGACGGCGTATCGCCCATCACGAACATGTACCTATGGCAGCCAATCGCCGCCGCCTTCTACTCGCCCTGCGTCGACGGTGACTTCGACATGTCCGTGATCGGACACGAATACACCCACGCTATCTCCAACAGGATGGTGGGCGGACCCGACGCCGGTCTGGGAACCCGCCAGGGCGGCTCCATGGGCGAATCGTGGAGCGACCTGACCGCAGTCGAGTACCTCTTCGAGCATGGCTACGCACCGATCGGCCGCGAGAACCCGTGGGCCGTCGGGGCCTACGTCACGGGCAACAAGAAGAGGGGTATCCGAAACTACGGCATGAACCACAGCCCCCTCAACTTCAGCGACGTGGGCTATGACATCATCGGCGCGCAGGTCCACGCCGACGGTGAGATCTGGAGCGCCACTAACTTCGACATCCGCAAGGCCCTGATCAAGAAATACAACGGGCGCTTCCCGGCACGGAACAAGCGCCTGCAGCGGCGGTGTGCCAACGGCAAAGTGCCCACCGGCCAGTGTCCGGGGAACCGTCGCTGGATCCAGATCTACTTCGACGCCTTCTTGCTGATGCCGCCGGATGTCACGATGCTCGGCGCTCGAGACGCCTATCTCGCCGCGGAGCGCATGCGGTTCGACGGAAAGAATCAAAAGGCCCTCTGGAAGGCCTTCGCGAAGCGCGGTTTCGGCAAAAAGGCAGAGTTCGCGACCAGCCACAGCTCTCTCACGCCCACGACCGATGATCGGGCGCGGCCTAGCTTCGTATCCCCGAAATCACCAGAAGGTTCCTTACGATTTGTCGTGCGTAACACTCACGGCAAGCGGATCGGCGCAAAGGTGTACGTCGGGCGCTATCAGGCGCGCGTCACACCGGTGGCCGACACCATCAAAAAGACCAAGCGAGGCGCAGAGGCTCGCTTCGTCGGCGGTCGCTACAAGTTCCTCGTGCGAGCCAAGGGCTACGGGATGTGGCGCTTCTCGCGAAAGGTCAGGCCCGGGAGTGACAAGAAGGTAGTCCTCAGGCTGCAGAAGAACCTGGCGTCGAAAAAGAACGGCGCCAAGGCCCGCGGCGACGGCTCGATGCTGCAGGAGCTCATCGACGACAACGAGAGGACGAACTGGGCAGCCACGGGAGAGTCGCCAAACGTCAAAGGCACGAAGGTCACGGTCGACCTGGCCGGCAAGCGGGCGCGCTTGGTCCGTCACGTAAGAGTCAGCGCGATGCTGCGGCCCCGACGCCAGACCGCCGCCGGGCAGCCAGATCCCCAGGACCCATCGCAGAGCCGCTTCTCCGCCCTGCGGAGATTCGAGATCGCGACCTGCCGCGCCACCAAGGCGAACAACAACTGCGGATCCAAGGAGGCTTTCAAATCCGTCTTCGTAAGCTCGAAGCGAGCTTTCCCCGGTAGTCGACCTCGTCCGGCAGCACCCGATCTGATCCTCCGCGGGTTCAAGGTCAAGAGGTCGAGAGCCACCCACGTGCGACTGATCGTCCTCTCGAACCAGTGCCTCGGGACCCCGGGGTTCAGAGGAGAGCAGGACAAGGACCCCACGAACGACACGGACTGCGCGGAGGCCTCCTCGCAGGACCGCAACGTCAGGGCGGCCGAGCTGCAGGTCTTCTCGCGCAGGAGCCGTCTAGGGCGCTAGTCGAGAAGGTTCGAGGGGGCCCGCCCGGGCCCCCTCGAGACCCTCCATCATCGAAGGCGCCGGCGGCGAGCCCTCCCCGAGGGGAGGGTGCTCGGGGGGACACCAGGTTCAGTTGCCGCTCGCTCGGGCCGATAACCCAGACATAGGCAGGACGTCGAAAGAGACTGGGATGCAAAGAGCTCCATCGGGCACCGATTCATCGCGAGGCCAGCGGGCGCAAATGGCGCTCGTTTCGACGCGCTGTGTTCTGATCGCTCTGGTCTTCTCACTTATCCCGGCCCCCGCGTCCGCCGCGACCACCGTCACCATCACAGGCGGAGGGTTCGGACACGGGATCGGGATGTCCCAGTACGGCGCCTACGGGCAAGCCGTCGCGGGACGCACCGTCGATCAGATCCTCGCCCATTACTACACCGATACGGAACTGGCCGTCGCGCCTATGCCTCGCATCCGGGTAGGTCTGCTGCAGGCGACTCCCTCGATCTCACTGACGTCGGTCGCCGGAGAGACCGGCACCGGGAAGATCCGCTTCAAGGTCCTCGGCCGTCAGGGCTTTATCGCCGAGGGCTCTCCATCGGACGCCTGGTCACTGGACGCGTCGCCCGCCGGCGGGGTCGTGCTGTCGAAGAACGGCGCGGTCGTTGCAGGAACGGCAACGGACTCCCCCGCATCGGTCGTCGTCAAGTACACGCGCTTCGGTTCCCGGGTGAAGGTGATCCAGAAAGGACGAGAGTACGCCTACGGCAGGCTCGAGGTCGCGGCCTACGCAAGTACCTCGTGTGCAGGTGGAAACTGCTTGCGCCTCGTCAACTCGCTCATGACCGAGAGCTATCTCTACGGGCTTGGCGAGGTCCCCTCGTCATGGCCCGTCGAAGCCTTGAAGGCACAGATCATTGCGGCGCGCACCTACGCCTACCGCAAGCACGTCCTCCTGGGCGACCACCGGCAGCCCTGCGATTGCACGATCGTCGACTCGGCGGCCGAACAGGTTTACCTGGGAGATTCCAAGAGGACGGCATCCGGCTCGTACTGGACGAGGTGGACCGACGCGGTCGACTCTACGAAGGGTGCGATCCTGACCTACCAGGGCCAGCCGATCAACGCGATGTACTCGGCTTCGTCCGGAGGTCATACGGAGAACAGCGAGAACATCTGGGGCACTGCTCCGGTTCCGTACTTGCGCGGGGTCGACGATCCCTACGACGACATCTCTGCGAACCCGTACCACAGCTGGACGGTGAAGATGTCGTGGAGCGACTTCTCGGCCAAGCTCGACGCGTACTTCAATACCGGAGACCTACAGAGCTTTGAGATCATCGCGCCTCTCGGCGTCTCCGGGCGCGTCACGGCGGTCACCCAGAGCGGGGGCGGCGTACGGATCGTCGGCTCGGCCAAGACCGTGCGGGTCTCGGGAGCGTCGGTTAAATCGGCGCTGGGCCTGAGGGACACCCTCTTCCAGGTCGCTTACTCGGATTGAGCGTGAGCCGGCCTCCGGTTGGGAACCCAACCGGGAGGCCGGCACACTAACTACGTCCTGGCTAGCGCCTCTTGAAGCGCGGGATCTGCACCTGCGGGTTCAACCGGCCCTTGAAGAAGTGGACCTTGCGGTAGCCGAAGCCCCTCATCTTGAACGTGCTGACCCCCAGCTTGGAAGCGTGCTCGTTCGAGTAGATCCGGCCGTTGTACCAATAGGTCGACCACATGTCGGGGTTCTGTCCCTTAACCACCGGGAGATAGTGCGCGATCTCCCTCGGGTTGGAGGGATCGCTGAAGTTGACTGCGGCAAAACCCCCCTGGTAGTAGGCAGACACGACGATGTAGCGCTTCTTGTTCTTCATCGGAAGGATGTTGAAGTTGTGCGTGGTGCAGCGGAGCGCCTCTGCCTCCTCGGTGCTGTCGGCCGGCGGCACGCGGGGCAAGGAGTGATAGCCCTTCTCCACCGGATTCTTCGGATCACTGATGTCGTAGAACCACATGGCTCCCACAGGACTTCTGGAGTCCTCCGAGCAGCCTCCGCCGCCGGCGGCCCCTGCGTGCTCGTCTCCGATGATGGCCACCTTGCCGTCCCACGTGATCGCCGCGGAGTGATCCAGCTCGATCGCTGGGTTGCGGACGGTTGCGAGCACCTCCGGGTTCTTGGTGTTGGAGATATCGACCGTCAGAAAGACGCCGAGGCAGGCGAAGACGGCGAGGTCTTTCTTCGGATAGACGGTTGCGTCGTGACATCCGATGGAGTCGAGGTCGTTACGCACGACCTCCGGCTGACTCACCAGCTGGATCTTCTTGGGGTTCCTCGTCGGGAACTCGAGAACCGAGATCGAACGGTGCTCGGCCGCGTTACAGGTCAAGGATTGCTGAATCGGATAGGACTGGACATAGACGAAGGTCTTGCGCCCTCGCGGGACGAGCGTGTGGGTGTGCGAGCCGCATTCCGTCTCGACGAAGGCGACCTGTCGGGGCTGGCGGATGTTGGAGATGTCGATGACGCGGATCCCCTCGGCCCCCTCAGACGACTTCTCCGACTCCCCGAATCCCCTGGTCGGCGTGTTGTTACAGACTCCGCTCTTGCCGCTGTTGGAGCTCGGGGAGTCCACCGAGATGAAGACGTAGTCGCCGAGGATCGAGACGTCTCCCTGCGATCCCGGACAGTTGTAAAAGGAGATCTGCTTTGCCACTCGGTCCTTGCCCTTCAAGCGGAAGAATCCGGTTCCCTCGTAGGCACCGGCAACCAGCAAACGCCTCTGGAAGGCCAAATCGCTTCCCTGAGCAAAGGTGTTCTTGTTGATCGAGATCGCATCACGGCCGCGCTTGTCGATCTTCTTGGAGTGGATGTCGCTTTTGCTCTCGTGGTCGGCGGACACGGGGATCGCCCCGGACATCGCCCCCAGAACAGCAAGCGCCAAACTCACAGAAATGACCTTGAACCGCATTTAGTCCCCCCTCGGGTATCGGCAGTGAAGTGATCTTAGGCCCACGCGAGACTTAGTCGTGACACCGAAAGGGCGTCGGAGCCCTTTGGGGGGGCGGCACGCCTAAAGATCGAGGGGAAATAGAATCGACGATCCCCAAGATTTGCACACCCCGAGCTCGAAGGAGCATCGGCTCCGAGGAGGCCTGAAATGCGCGCATCGACGATTCTGATCGGACTCACCGTGGCCCTCTTTTCGCTGTCCGCTTGCTCCGATGAGGGCGGAGGCTTCGAGGTGGAGCTGAGCGCGGATAACGAGGTGTGCGACGGCGACACCTGCGGGGGAGCCGGCTCGGGGACGGCGACGGTGGAGATCGACTCGGATGAGAACGAGGCCTGCTACACGTTCGAGCTCGAAGGCATGGAGGGAGTCAATGCCGCCCACATCCATGAGGGCGAGGAGGGTCAATCGGGCGATCCCGTCGTCGACTTCGCCTACGAAGGAGATGACGGGGGCGGTGAGGGATGCGTGGACGGCATCGACGAGGAGGTGCTGGAAGACATCCTCGATGACCCGTCCGGCTATTACGTCAACGTCCATTCCGAGGAGTACCCCGACGGAGCGGGACGCGCACAGCTGGACGACTGAGCCACGCCGATCCAGAGCCACCATGGGCCCCACTGCTAGGCGACGGGCGGCAAGCTACTGGATGACCGCCCGATCGAGAACTGGGCGACGCTGTCCCGAGGCGGCCAAGGGTTATCGGGCTCCCTCGGTTCCGCCCGGATAGCCGCAAAAGGCCGCTGCATACCAGCCCCGCCCCCTTAAGCGCAGGCCCACCAGGCCGAAGAAAGAGGGGTGAGAACACGCCAACGCCTGGTTCGGCTCTTCGTAGGTCTGACGGCCGCCGCCATGTTGACCACGACCGCGGGATGGGCCTTCAGCGCGCCCGCCTCTTCGCCTTCGAAAGATGGCTCCATACGGCTCGCGGCCATGCGGGTGCCGACCTCCGCGTCGCCGCAACCGGATCGCGCCGGCACGGTGTTCGAACGCGCCAAGGCACAGCCTCGAGAGGCCCGGGAGCCACGTCCGCGCCGGCACCTCCTCGCTGCAATCGAGCGCTCGATGGCGATCACCGCTCGCCCCGGGGAAGGAAGGACTATCGGCGAGATGCCTGCCGGTTCGCGCTACTACGGGACGCAGCACCGGGCCTGGATCCTCGACCGCACGGCTAACGGCCGCTTCGGCAAGGTGGCCGTTCCCTACAGCGGCTCTCGGGCAACGGGCTGGATCCGCATCGCGGGCCTGGACCTCAGCCGCACGGCCTACTCGGTCCACGCCGATCTCTCGCGTCACCTGATCACCGTCAAGCGCCTCGGCGAGACGATCATGCGCATGCCGGCAGCGACGGGTGCCGCGGGATCCCCGACCCCTCCGGGCCGCTACTTCGTCACAGACCTCGTTCCCATTCCGGGCGGCGGTTCGTTCGGGACCTACGCCTTCGGTCTCTCGGGCATCCAGCCGAACCTGCCTGCGGGTTGGACGGGTGGCGACCAGATGGCGATCCATGGCACGAACGACCCCGGCTCCATTGGGACGTCGGCGAGCGCAGGCTGCCTGCGAGTCTCCGAGCGCGCGCTGGACCGGCTGAAGCCCGTGCTCCGCCTCGGTACCCCGGTCACCATCCAGCCCTAAGTCTCAGATCGAAAGCTAGCTCCGGGAGGCATCGAGGCTTCTCCGAAAGGCCCCCGCGCCGGTGACTCGAGCCCCGAGACCCCTTACCTTCTCCGCCAGCCGCTTGTCTGAGGTCACGACGGTGAGACTGAAAGGGTCGTCCGCCGTCGCCACTATCTGCTCTATCTCGTAGTCGGCCGCGTTGCGTCCCCTGCGGCGAGCCACGACGACCTCGATGTGCTCCACCCCGGGAAGCGAACCGGGGTCTTTGTCGAGAACGATCGTGAGAGTCTGCCCCGTCTCCCCAGCGTGCTCGTCTAGCGCATTGGTCATCTCGCGCATGGCGCGATCCGGGTCGTTCCACCACTTGTCAGCGCGCGATCCGATCACGTTCATCACGTCGATCACCAAGCGCCCGCCCATACGAGTAGCCCTTCGAGCCTCTGGAGGCCGCGTCTAGGCCAGCACGCGCTCCAGCATCTGGAGCAACTCCTCGGGATTGAACGGTTTGGTGAGGTAGCCGTCGGCCCCCTCGGCCGTTGCCGTCGCCTCGGTGTGCCCGCTTGCGTGTGCGGAAAGGATCACGATCTTTGCCCTGTTACCTGCAGCGCGCAAGTGCCGCAACACCTCGACCCCGCTTATGTCCGGCAACCCGATGTCGAGGACCACCACATCGGGGTCTTCACGTTCGGCTGCCTCGATGCCCTCCTGGCCGGTGCTGGTCTCCACCACCTCGTAGCCCGCGCTCTGCAAGAGCACCCCGATCGCTAGCAAGAGGTCCATCTCATCGTCGACCACAAGGATGCGTTTCATGCAATCCGCTTCAATCGAACTTCGAAGATGGCTCCTCGAGGTTCGTTGCGGCGGTAGGTGATGTTGCCCCCGAAGCCCTCGACCAGAGCCCGGGTGATCGCAAGCCCCAAGCCGGAGCCCTGCTTGGCGCCTGCCTCCGGCCCCCTGGTAAAAGGATCGAAGATCTCGTCGACGAGCTCGTCGGGCACGCCCGGTCCGTCATCGCTCACCCGAACGATCACGACGTCGCCCGCCCTGCGCGCCTGCACGCCGATGGAGCTCCCTCCATATCTGTAGGAGTTGGTCAGGAGATTGGTAACCACTTGGGTCAGCCGGACCGGGTCTGCCTGGGCGACGAGATCGTCCTCGAGATCCAAAACGAGGGACTTTCCGTCGGGGGCGGGAGCTCCGTCGGCCGCGGCGGCAACCAGCTGCCCGACCTCGACGGGCTCGTTGTCCAACGAGAAGGTCCCCGATTCCAACTGTGAGAGCTCGAGCAAGTTGTTGATCAGCACTTTCGCCCTCTCGCCTTGGCGCACCATGGCATCCAACAGCTCCTGGCGTTTACCCTCCGACGTCTGGTCCCACCGCAGTGCGAGGGCAGACGCCAGAGCCGAGAGAGTGGACAGCGGTGTCCGCAGCTCGTGGGCGGCATTCGCGATGAAGCGGTCCTTCATCTCCTCCACCTGCTTGCGCAGACTGATGTCCCTGGCGATCGTGGAAGCTCCCAGGATGCGCCCGTCCCGAGCTCGCATCGGGGAGACCGTGATGGACACGGGAACGATCGAGCCGTCCTTTCTCCGGCGCTCGGTGTCGTAGTGCTCCACCGATTCGCCGGCGAGGATCTGCGACAGGATCACCTTTTCCTCGTTCGCACGGTGCTTCGGGATGATGATCGAGACCGGTTGACCGACGGCTTCGGTCGGGCTGTAGCCGTAGAGCCTTTCGGCGCTCCTGTTCCAACTCGTCAAGATGCCTGTGGTCGACTTCGAGTAGATCGCGTCGTCGCTAGAGGCCACGATCGCGGCAAGTCTCACCTGGACGGCTTCGAGTTGCTTGCGCGTGCGTATATCCCGAGCGATCGATGAGGCCCCAACGACCTCGCCGGCCTTGTTCCTGATAGGAGACACGGTCACCGAGACGTCGACTAGTGAACCGTCTTTTCTGACCCGTTCGGTCTCGTAGTGCTCGAGGCGGTCCCCAGCCAAGACCTGGCGCAGGATCTCCTTCTCCTCGCCCTTGCGGTGGTTCGGGATGATGATCGCCAGAGGTCGACCTATCGCCTCCTCAGCCGGATAGCCGTAGAGCCTCTCGGCCCCCCGATTCCAGGTGGTGATGATGGCTTGAGGGGATTTCGAATAGATGGCGTCGTCGGAGGAAGCAACGATCGCCGAAAACAGCGACTCGATCTCCGGCGTTTCCCACTGTGTGCTCATCTTCCTTCTCCTCGGTCGGCTCCGCAGACCCTAAGCGGCCACCCTGCCTCCTGGGGCCCCGGCCTGGCTCAAGACAAGTGATGACGGCGCCCTCACGAAATGACCTACGCTGACCGTCCAGGTCGTTCGACCTTTGCTCGCACTGCCCCGGAGGGCACCAATGGATCGTAGAAGCTTCATAAGAGGGTCGGCCGCGGCCCTCGTGGCGAGCCCCGGCGTCGGCATCCCGCTGTTCTCCTCGTCCTCCTCCACCCCTTCGGGAGGGGTGTTCCACCACGGGGTGGCGGCCGGCGACCCGGGCCCGCACGGGGCCATCATCTGGACGCGCGTCACGCCGACCTCGCAGGCCTTTCCGGGCTCCGGCGCCGGAGACCCGGTGCAGGTCGAATGGCAGGTGTCCCGTCGCCCCTCCTTCGACCGGATCGCGATGAGGGGAAAGGTAGAGTCCACCCGCCGGAGAGACCACACGGTGAAGGTGGGCCTCTACGGCCTCGAGCCGGACAAGAGCTACTTCTATCGCTTCCGGGCCCGCGGCGACGTCTCCCGCGTCGGGCACTTCAGGACGCTGCCCGCAGAGGGCCAACTTTCGTCTCTGAGATTCGGGTTCACGTCCTGCGCGAACCTGCAGCACGGGTACTTCGCCGCTTATCGCCACCTGGCGGAGCACGAGAACCTTCGGTTCGTGCTCCACCTCGGCGACTACATCTACGAGACCCAGAGGTTCAAGACCGCCCTCGAGGGCAGACACCACGTCCCCGCTCACGAGGCCGTCACTTTGGCCGATTACCGGCGACGCCACGGTCAATACAAACGCGATTGGGACCTCCAGAGGGTGCATGCCGCGCACGCGTTCATCTCGACCTGGGACGACCACGAGATTGCGAACAACTCATGGAAAGCGGGAGCCGAGGGCCACGACCGCAAATCCGAGGGATCGTTCTACCGAAGACGCAGAGCCGCCTACCGCGCTTTTCTCGAGTGGATGCCGCTGCGCCTTCCGGCTCCGCAGCAACAGCCGACGCGGATCTACCGCGGGACCGAGGTCGGACGGTCCCTGGACCTGTTGTTGGTCGATTCCCGTCAGTACAGGGCGCGGGGAAAAGAGAGCGGGACGGGGGGGCTCAGCGGCGACATGCTCGGCGACCGTCAGATGCGCTGGCTCAAGCAGCGGCTCTCTCAATCGAACGCGCGCTGGCGGATCATCGGGAGCCAGGTGCTGTTCGCACCGCGTCACGACCGGGTCGAGCTCGACAAGCAGCTCGAGGGCTGGGAGGCCTTCGCCGCCAGCCGGAGAAACCTCGTCCGCTACATCTCGGATAGACGCATCGAGAACGTGGTGCTGCTCACGGGTGACACGCACGTCTCGTGGGCCAACGACATACCGATCGATACCCAGACCTACCCGGTGACCCCCGCGGCCGCGGTCGAATTCGGCGTTCCCTCGATCAGCTCGAGCAATTTCGACGACGGCCGAGGACTGCGACCCAGGAATCCGCAGTCACTGGCGGCCGAGGCGAAGATCCGCGGACGCAACCCCCACGTCAAGTTCGTCGAGGTCGACTCACACGGATACTGCGTGGTCGCTGCGGACAAAGAGCGCCTCAAGGTCGACTACCACTACATCAAGAAC
>JALZBR010000427.1 GCA_030863485.1 Actinomycetota bacterium | reverse complement strand
TCAGGGCCGTGCGTGACCACCCTTCGCCGGGATCGTCTGATTTTTCTCCAAAGGCTCGCAGGTATCGACTGAGATCGTCTGGGGTCACAGAAGCGACAAAATCGAAGTCGGGCGCCTCCGTCGGAAGTTTGGAGGCCCACGCGTCGTCGGATCGAGCGACGAGAAGCGCTGGGCGTCGAAACTGACCGCGACGGCGCATGCGTCGCAAGAATGACCGGAAGAGGAACCGCTCAGCGCTGATGCCAACAACCGTGAGTACGAGCAGAAGGATGAGCCACGACCTCGACACGACGAGTAGCTTCGTCATGATCACTAGGATCGATACGACCGCGAGGGCTTGAAGCGCGGCCTTCATAACGCGAGGAGCCTCGTTGCGATTCTCCTGAACGGTATCTTCGTCATACAGCCGTTCGAGCGCGAAACCCGCAATGACGGTCGTTGTCCACACTGCCGACGCAAGTACATGCCCCGCAAGCTTGATATCGCCTACTTCAGTTACCTCTAGCCACCCCAGATGGAACCTAAGGAAGAACGCGAACGCGCTTGCGCAGGCAGTGACGCCGACATCTAGCATGAGTCTGGATGCCAGGAGGATGACGTCGTTCGAAGGACGAGAAGCGCGGCGATATTGCGTAGCCGACCACCACCGGCGGGTCGTGACGGTTACGCGTGTACGCGTGTCTTGCAACTGGGCCACAGAAGCCCTCCTGCAAGCCTAGAAGTCCGCCAGGTACGGCAAGCATTGTTGCCGATATCGCTCCAAGAGTCGAATGGACGCGAGCGTTCACCGTGTGCTGTTGGTCGCTGACACAAGGTGGTTGCCTGGTCGCTGCCTCCTCAGGTAGGAGCAGGATGTTGGGGCGACGCGACGAAATCAAGATTTCATGGGAATGCGGATATGCGTGATCGGGACGGGACACGTGGGTCTGTTGACCTGTGTCTCGTTTGCCCATCTCGGCCATGACGTCGTCGGCATAGACAGTGATGCCGAAAAGATCTCGCTGCTCTCGAATGGAAAGGCCCCTTTCTACGAGCCTGGCGTGGAAGAAATCCTTCAACTCGAGTTGGCCACAGGCCGCTTGAGATTTGCGAATTCGGCTGAAGACGGCGTGGCGGGGCGTGAGGTTGCGTTCATCTGTGTAGGCACTCCCCCGACGGCCACCGGCGAAGCGAACCTGTTGGCAGTCGAGCGGGCACTACTGGATGTCGTCAAGAGCGCCACGCAGCCGATGGTGGTCGTCGAGAAGTCAACCGTCCCTGCGGGTACTGCGCAGCGCGTCCAACAAACGCTGCAGCGAGAGTCAGCAGGAGTTGACAGATTCGACGTGGCGTCTAACCCAGAATTCCTGAGAGAGGGGCGGGGGCTCAAGGACTCTCTGGAGCCGGACCGCATACTTGTTGGCGCTGAGACGGAGCGGGCTTTGAAGACGATGCGGGCGGTGTACCAGCCGTTGACTTCAAAGGGAATCCCTCTGATCGAGACGGATCTCGCGACCGCTGAACTGGCCAAACATGCGTGTAACGCTTTCTTGTCAATGAAGATTAGCTACATCAACGCGCTGGCGCGGGTATGTGAGCGTGCGGGTGCAGACGTTACAAAGGTCGCCAAGGTAATGGGGAGTGATCCCCGCATCGGCGGTGAGTTCCTCAACGCCGGCCTGGGCTACGGCGGCTACTGTTTCCCGAAGGACATCCAGGCCTTCGAGCGCCTCGCGGATCGCCTCGGGTACGATTTTGCACTCCTGCGGGAAGTCGAGAAGATCAATGACGAAGCCGTCATTGTCGCTGTGAATAAGGTCCGTGATGCCTTGTGGAACCTCGAGGGGAAGCGGATCGCTATCTTGGGATTGTCGTTCAAACCTGGAACAGACGACATACGTCTATCCCCCGCGCTACGTCTGGCGGCCTTGCTCATCGATGAGGGTGCCTCCGTGGTGGGGTTCGATCCGCAGGCGGGTGCCTCCGTTAAGGATGAGGTGCCGGCGCTAGAGATAGCGATGGACGCGTACGCTGCTGCTCGAGACGCGCACTGTATGGTGCTCGCCACAGAGTGGGACGAATTCCACCAGCTCGATCTTGAACGGCTGCGAGACGAGCTGAGATATCCGATAGTGGTCGACGGCCGCAACTTCTTCGATCCCCGGACGATGCAATCCTTAGGTTTCACGTACTACTCGATGGGACGGAAGGACGCTCGGCTAGAGACCGCGTGAAACTCGTCCGGCGACTGCCGGCATCCGCTAGCACCGGCTTTCGCAGATCAACAGGTCGACCGCTTGTTTGCCAGGTGAGACAACCAGCTTGACCCATAGGGTCCTACTTCCGGAGTCATAGAAGAACTTCTGACCGTCGCCCTCCCTCACCTCGGCCGCGGTTTTCGCTTCGGAAAGGGATGAATCGCTGCCTCTGACGCGTACGAACGGCGAAGCATCCATGTAGGGAAGGACCAGGGTCGCAGCATCGCCTGCGCGGCCGGACGGCAGGGACAGGACTATCCTCGACGGGGTCCCTTTGGCAAATGAGATTCGATACGTTCGGTTCGTGATGACATTCCAGACGGCCACGGGCGTTTGGTCGACCTTGCGGAACATCAGGAACTCCGCGGTTGAACCATCGTCCCGTGTTGCCGTTACGGCACCGAAATCGACCTGGAGTGGCGTCGAGATGCGGATATTGGTGTAGCGGTGTGGACATACAGACGCTCTCCAGGCCGTTCGCTCGTTGCAGGCGTCCGTGATCATCATTGGGCTGTCCGCAACGATCGCGGCATTCGGTGCGGCCACTGATCCATCAGTGTCATAAAACAGAACGCTACGTTTGACGTTCTGTTCTTCGCTACATGGCGCGACGAAGACGGGCGTGGCATCGATGAATTCCAAGTCGCGAACACTGCTTTCCTTGTCGCTGAACTTCTTGCACGAGACGTAGCCGAGCGCACCGGCCCTTCTTTGTTGTGTCGGCTGGTACGCGGCGAAGGTCACATCCTCCACAACTACCTTGCCACTGTAGAAGGCGAGACCTTGGATCGTGCTGGTAAAGCGCCCCGCGGCGTTTGCCGTCTCGCCGACCACAAGAGAGTCTCTTACGCGAGACTCATTTGCCTGTATCCCCCACCTGTTGTCCGCAAGAGCTGCGTCGGCGACCACCTGATTCGTTTCGCTCCAAATACCCATGTCCGTTTTGTAGGCGGTGAATCCTGCGAGGATTGCCGTATCGCGTGGCGAATAATCCTCCAAGAACAGGCCCACTCCTGTCCGGGTGTCGGCCTCGATGCGGTTGATCGAGTGTGCGACGTTGTTTTGGAACAACGCCAGCGAAGCAGACCTCGGTGCGATATCGGTGCCCGCGTGATCCCCCGTAGGATGCGGCGGGAGGTCATACCAGTAGCCGAATCCGCCTTCCGCTCCAACGGCGACATTCCCCCGAAAAACGTTCGTTGGATGACTTATCCAAAAGACGGCTGGAGTTCTATCCGACTCAAGCAGCGCGTCGCCCGTGGCGGGACGGCGTACCGTGATTCCGAGGTTCCGGATGAACGAGTTGCCGTGCTCGACGCCATCCTCGAGGAAAAAGCAATGGCCGACCACGTCGAAAGCAACGTTTCCGTGGACCCGGATCCCGTGGGTGCCATGGACAGCAACGCAACGATTGAAGCTGTGGTGGATGCTGCTTCTCTTGATATAGGAGCTGTGATCGTGCTCGCCCATGTGAAAATGGACCGCATACCGCCCTAGCACGCCTCTCTTTCCCATCTGGGCGAACTCGACGCCATCCAGACGCAGGATGCCGCCGTTCTGAGCCATGATGTGACCACCGATTCCCGTCGTGGCCGCGAGGGCGCCTCCGCGTATCTGGACGTTGCGCGACAACAGCCCCACCTCGGCCCTCTCATCGATCGACCGACCGCCGAATGAGAAGGTGCGTCCTTCATGCGCAAAGCTAAGAGGTTCCCGGAGAAGGACGGAGGAGCGGTTCACGGCTTGGACCGTCGCTTCCTCCGACTCAAGCGGATCCAAAGACGTGCTGGCGACGACGATTCGGTCGCCCGGCTCCCAGTTGACCTCGCGTTCTAACACCAAGATGTTGCTGCCGGCCTGAGCGGGCTCTGCAAGACGCGTCCACGAAGGAGACGGCCGAGCAGCATGGATGTTTATCGCGCCTCCATCGGCTACGAATGACGCGCCGTCGCGGTCGCCTGCGGCAGCCATCAGCACGATCTGGGCATCCTGCTTGAATGGCCTCCTGCGCGAGCCAATCCTGACCTGCCCTCTCACGCTGATGCGTTCTGCTG
>JALZBR010000134.1 GCA_030863485.1 Actinomycetota bacterium | reverse complement strand
CCCTCACCTCCCCCCACTGCGACAGGCGGCGCCGGGTGGGAGTGAGACCCGCGAGACAGAGGCACCCGCATAGCGTGCGTCCAAGGCGTCTCTCAGAGGAGTCGCTGAGCGATCCTCTGGCCTGAGCTCGTCGAGGGCCTCTCGCTACGGCTCTCTGCGACAGGGAGTCAGGGGATACCGGAATCCGTGCTAGGACTCAGGGCCCCAGCCGCGCCGCGGCGTCGTCAGATGCTCTCGCGCGGACTCCCTCAGGCTGCGCAGTCTCGACCAGAGGCGACGAGCAGACGGGACAAAACTTACCGTCCGTGTCGGATACGTAGAGCGGTCTCTCACAGCGGCGGCAGAAGGTGAGGGCGATCATTTTCCGCTTCCTCGTTCGACATCTCCGGCGACTCCAAGCCTGGAGCTCACATCTTCGCTTCCCATTCTTTGCGTCTCGGCTGTTGCTCACAACGGCAACTGTCACGAACGCAACAATCACGAGGAACGAAACGTAATCGAGGAGTGCACAACGCGGTTCGAGGATGCCAGGCAGGAATCGGAAACGCTGAAGCAGTCGCGATAAACGAACGAAACGCCAACTCTGTCCTCCATTCGACACTCGCGTCGAGCAGCAGCGGCAACGTGGGCATGATCTCTCTGACCGCAACACATAGCTCAGGAGGCATACCAACGATGGCCACGCACCTGAGGGGCGACGCGCCCGCCGAACGGCTGCTCGAGGTCCTGGGGCCTGTCGACCGCTGGCATGACCCGAACAAGACGGGCGACTTCGGCAACCCAGCCCGCCAGACCATGCAGCAGCTCCACGACCAACCCAGAGAGCACCACGTGAGCCGCTTGGGGCCGCTCGAGAAGATCCACGTCTTCTGGTTCGCGGGGATGAGCTGCGACGGCTGCAGCGTGGCCGTCACCGGAGCCGCCACGCCGTCCATCGAGCAGCTTCTGCTGGGCGCGCACCCCGGGCTTCCGCGCATCGTCCTGCACCACCCGGTCCTCAATCTCGAGTCCGGACCTGCTTTTCTGGAGGCGCACGAGCGGGCGCTGCGCGGCGAGCTCGACGCCCCCTACGCGATCGTGCTCGAGGGCTCGATCACCGACGAGACGAAGGCGATGGAAACCGGCGGCTACTGGGCGGGCCAGGGAGAGGAGCCATGGGGGGCCGAAGGGAAAGAACGAACCGTCACGGCGAATGAGTGGGTCGCCCGTCTCGCCCCCGGCGCCGCCGCCGCGATCGCGATCGGCACCTGCGCCACGTGGGGAGGCATTCCCTCCGCGGAGGGCAATCCAACGGGAGCGATGAGCCTGATGGACTTCCTTGGAAAGGAGTACCGGAGCGCTTATGGCCTTCCGGTCGTCAACGTGCCGGGGTGCCCTCCGATCGGCGACAACTTCACGGAGACGGTCGCGGCGATCCTCTACTTCCTTCAGGGCTTTGGACCGCTGCCGGAGTTCGACGAGCTCGGCCGCCCGGCATGGCTGTTCGGCGAGACCGTGCACCGCCACTGCGTGCGGGGCGCCTACTACGAGGAGGGCGCCTACGCGCACGAGTTCGGCGACCCGGAGTGCCTCGTCGAGATCGGGTGCTGGGGACCAGTCGCTAACTGCAACATCACCTCGCGGGGGATGATCAACCACGTCGGGGGCTGCATGAACGCGGGCGGGGCGTGCATCGGCTGCACGATGCCGGGCTTCCCCGACAAGTTCACCCCGTTCTACAAGCGCCCTCCCGGCTCGGCTGTGTCGACGACCGCTTCGCGGCTGCTCGGCAGCGTCATCAGACCGCTTCGTCTGTATACGAACGAGTACCTCAACCGAGAGGTCCGCTGGGACCTGCACCACGACGTGCCGAGCGGCTGGGCCCAGGCAAAGAACGAGCCGGGCGCGTGGCAGGAGATGGGCCACAAGTTCTACGACAAGTTCCGGCGGGTGAACGACCATGGCAAGGCACGGGTCGACGCTTGGGGCAGACGTGACGAGTGGACGCGGGCCAAACAGCCCGCCGTCGAACACGAGATCGACGAGGTCGCGGCGCGCGGCGACGGCCGGGCGGCCTCGGGAGTCAGGACCAGTGAGCCATGGCACCCGAGCGGGGAGGACGCCTACCCGGAGCCGAAGAAGACGCACCCCAAGCGGTGAAAACGAGAGTAACCATTCCGAGAATTTCGAGCTGCGGATTGAGGTGACTGCGACGAATGTGCTTCAAGAACCTGCCCATTGAGTTCGACGAGTCCGGAACGCCTCGGCTAAAGGAGGGCATCCCGGATCCCTATTCCGTGACGACGGCGCGGCCCGAGGTCGCGATGACCGACGAGGAGCGAGAAGCCAGCATCAAGAAGCTCGTGGCCTCCAACGGCCACATCAAAGAGATGAACATGGACCCGGTGACCCGCATCGCCGGAGCGCTCGCCATAAACGTCACGGCCGACCTCCAAGACGGCCGCTATCTGGACGCGCGCTCGCAAGCGCCTCTGTTCAGGGGTTACGAGGTCATCGCGATGGGAAGGGACCCGCGCGACGCAATCTTCATCACATCGCGCGCTTGCGGTGTCTGCGGCGGGGTCCACTCGCACTGCTCCGCTTATGCGATAGAAATGGCGATGGGGCTCGCACCTCCTCCGCTCGGCACCGTCATCCGCAACATGGAAGAGGCTGCGGAGATGGGTTACGACAACCCTCTGCATCTCTACCTGCTCGCCGGCCCGGACTACTCCGAGCACGTCGTGAAGGCGACGGCACCGGACATGTGGCGGCAGGCGCAGAAGTGGAGCTGCCCCAACGAGCGGAATCACGGCTTCAAGACCATGGCGGACGTCATGACCGCCCTCACGCCCATCACCGGCGCTCTTTACAGGGAAGGGCTCGAGTTCACCCGGCTCGCGCGCGAGCAGTTCGTCCTGCTGCAGGGCAAGTATCCGCACCCCCAAGCGGTCGTGCCGGGAGGCGTGTCGACGACAGTGACGCTCCAGACCATCAACGAGTTCCACTCCCGTCTCACGAAGACGTTCGACTACGCGCAGCGCATGGTCGGGATCTGGGACGACATCGCAGACTTCTTCTACGAGGCGGACGAGCGCTACAAGCAGGTGGGCGCTCTTCCCATGAACCTGATGGACACGGGGTACTGGGACGACGCCTTCGCCTACGACGCCACCTACGAGAGCTGTTCCGAGTGGGGCGAGAGGCGTTGGTCCACGCCCGGGATCATGATCGACGGCAATCTCGTGACCACGCGCCTGACCGACATCAACATCGGCATCGAGGAGTTCGTCGACCACTCCTTCTACGAGGACTGGTCCGGCCCGCGATACCGCAGCGACCCGCTCGGCAATCCCCTCAGCCCCTTTCACCCTTGGAACAAGCAGACCTTGCCCAAGCCCGTGGGCAAGAGCTTCAAGGAAAAGTACACGTGGGACACGAGCCCTCGGTGGGATCGGCAGATGATGGAGGCCGGCTGCTACGCCCGCCTGTTCATGACGGCGCTCGCGCAGAAGCAGCCGCCCAATGACTTCATGGAGGCCACGGGGCACAGCCTGAAGATGTACGTGCCCCAAGGAGAGACTCCCGAGGCGACGCTCGAGTGGCGCGTGCCGCAGGTGTGGAACGCGTTCGAGCGCAACCGCGGCCGCGCCTACCACTACCTCTTCTCTCAACTCGTCGCCCTCGCCAGCACGGTGCAGGCCTACGAGCTGCTCAAGAAGGGGGAGCAGAGGGTCGCGGCGGTGCGCTCCGACGAGCTGGAACAGCGCATCCCGACCGACGAGAGGACTGGTGTCGGCTTCTGGGGAGCCGGGCGCGGCTGGCTGACCCACCACCTCGTCACCGATCGCGGCAAGATCGTCAACTACCAGATCATCACCCCGTCGTCGATCAACGCCTCGCCGCGAGATCCGTTCGACCAGCCCGGCGCCTACGAGCAGGCGATCATGAACACTCCCATCCTCGAGGACGTCTCCGACGCGTCCAAGTTCACATCGATCGACATGCTCCGCGCGGTCCGTAGCTTCGATCCGTGCATGCCCTGCACAACACACGTCGACACTGGATATGGAACCATCGTGCGCGAGGTCAACACGTGCGCGTGCGGAGCGGAATGACGAGAAGCGGCACACGAGCCGGGGATAACGCGCCGGCTCGCCGCCGCCGAGCAACACTGAACTGAAAGGAGAGACGAGAAAAGATGCTTCTCGAAGCGACCTTGGTGGTCGCCGGCGTCGTGGTCGTCCTGCTCGGACTCGTGGTGGGGCTGCTGAGGATTCACGAAGCCGGCAACAAGACCTCGATCATGCGGCGCCTCGTGCGCGGCGGGCCCGGTTAGGGGGCCGAGCTTTCTCCGTTCCCGCCCGCGGATCGCTCGGATGCACTAAGACGTACCTGAGGGAGCGAGAGCCGGCGCCCTCTAGCGTCGATGCTCCCTCTCCCGCCGCGTCAGCTCCTCCTGCCATCTCCAGCGTCCTGCTTCTTCTTGGCGCCCGGGGGCACCACCCGCAGCGGCGTCGTGCTGAGAGGAGGCACTCGAGGCGGGAACCCGCTGCGGCTGCTTGCCGTGGAATGCCCATGCAAGGCGAGCGAGAGCCAGGGCGCCGAAGACCAGGCCGATGTCGCGCAGCGCGATGTCCCAGTACCTCGTCCTGCTCGGCGCGTAAGTGAGCAGGTTCACAACGATCAGCGTGAGCCACAGCGCGACCAGGGGCGCACCGAAGCGAGGTAGCAGCGCGACGAGGACCCCTGCCGCGATCTCGATGCCGCCAACGAGCCGCATGAAGTCGCTTGCGCTTCCGGGCATGAGATCGTTGATCCACGGCGCCAGATACCTGTCCCAGTCGACCATGACATGAAAGAACTTGTCGAGCCCGAACAGTATCGGCGCCACCGTGAAGCCCACGCGCAGCCAGAGGAATACCTGGTATGCCGGGTTTCGCAGGCTGGCCTCGGCCGTTGCCATTTGACCACCTCCGCGGAGTAACCTTCGCTTCGCGCGTTCCCGCCACGCCGCTCGAGAACACCCTGAAAGCGCCAAGACTGTTACCAGGCGCGCAAAGTCTGTGCGCGGCAGCCGTTGCTCTGTTGCGGCGAAGGGTTTCGCTGCTCCCGATACCGGGAAGGTTGACATCCTGACACTCTGAGGTTGCCGGTGCCGCGGCTGAAGTCGGTTTTGCTCGCCGGGCGTCGCGCCTCGTCCCTTCTTCGGCATCGGGCGGAAAACTATGACGGAGTTGCTCGCGGACAATCAGAGCTTCCTCGGTCGCGTCGTCACGTCTTTTCCCATCGTCGCCGTTGCCGTGGTTCTGTCGCTCTTTTTCGGCAAGCTTCTGTCGCGGCGTGCTCAAGACGCTTTCGGCCGCTACTACATCCGCAAGGCGGTTCGTTACATAACGGCCTTCATAGCTCTCGTAGCTCTCGCTATCGTTTGGCGCCCGTTTGCCGGGCAGATCGGGGTCGTGCTGGGGCTCTTGGCCGCGGGCGTTGCGTTCGCGATGCAAGAAGTGATCGGCGCCGTCGCCGGCTGGTTCAACGTGATGTCGGGCAGGATCTTCGCGGTCGGCGACCGGATCGAGATGGGCGGCGTGCGAGGAGACGTCATCGATATCACGCCGCTTAGAACCAAGATCCTGGAGATGGGCTCGTCGCCGGAAGGAAACGAGACATCGGGTTCGAGCTGGGTTGGCGGCCGCCAGTACACCGGCCGGATCGTGGCCGTCTCGAACAAGACGACGTTCACCGAACCCGTCTTCAACTACTCAGCCGTCTTCGACTACATCTGGGAGGAGCTGACGATCCCCGTTGGCTACCAAGAAGACTGGCGCCGGGCCGAAGGGATCGTCCTGGAAGAGGTCGCACGGGCTTCCAGCTCCGAGGGGGCGCGTGCGGCCATCGAGCATATGACGAGACGCTACCCGATCCCGAGAGCGGAGGTCGAGCCTCGCGTCTTCGTCCGTGCAACGGACAACTGGGTGGCCTTTGCCGCCAGGTTCGTGGTTCCGGTTCGGACGGCAAGAACGGTAAAGGATGCAGTGACGAGACGGATCATCGAGCGCTTCGAGGAAGCCGGGATCGAGGTTGCTTCCGAGACCCTCGCTGCAACGGTACGAGTGGACGAAACCTCAGACGAAGGATCCAGCGAGAAAGCCCAAGAAGGGAGCGTTGCTCCCCGCTGATGGCAAGCGCCAGAAGCCCCCGACGGCGGGCCCGTCCCTTCCGCGCATTTCTCAAGGCGAGGCTCGCAGGGGGCGAGCAACTATGTTCGGCTGTCGACACTCTTGTAGCGACCCCTGTGAAAGGGAGCTACAAAACGGTAAGAAACATGTAGGAGAGCTGGCGCAAAGGCGAAAGAAGACAGGAAGCATGGGCGCAGATGCCCTGGCGCCGGCGCCTGATAGAGCAGGCAGGCTCGATACATCCGACTAAGTCTTTCTCCGTTCCGAGGTTGCGACAACATCTGGATAGCAAGCAATCGTGAGGATCTCTGTAGTCATTCCCGCCTATAACGAAGCGCCAACCATCGCCGGCGTAGTACGCGAAGCGAGCAAGGCGGCGCTCGTCGACGATGTCATCGTCGTGGACAACGGCTCCCAGGACGAGACGGCCAGGCTTGCCGCCGCCGGCGGCGCTCGGCTAATAAGTCATCGGAGCGGAGGCAAAGGCGAGGCCATGCTCGCGGGCGTGAGGGCCACCGACGCGGAGGTGATCGTCTTCCTCGACGCAGACCTGCTCGGGCTGCGTTCTGAGCACGTCGATGCTGACAGAGTGGCCGGGGACAGATTCGAGCTCACCCAGGACTTCCTCGCCGACATGCTCGGCGTCAGCCGAACCTCCGTGACGGCTGCCGCGCAAACCCTGCAGAGGCCGGCGCGATCTTGTACTCCCGCGGCGAGATCACAGTGCTCCACCGCTCTGCGTTGGAGAAGGCCGCCTGCGAGTGCTACCCAGTAGTGCGCGACGCTTACGAGCGCGAGATGGCGGACTCGACAAGGGCCTGAAGTCGGTCCTCGAGAGGCAAGCGCCGGGATGCTCGGCGACCGGGCGAGTTTCGGTCGAGCGATGGGACGAGCTCTTCGAGCCACTTCTGGCGCCCAGAGCATCTAAGGGCATCATCGAGCGCGGCGACAGGCGGCGCTCATGGAAGCGTCGAGGAGCTTCGCGCGAATGACGGCTGGCCCGGCCGGGGGGGATGTGACCGGATGGGCCGTTGGGTGCCGCGGCGGTCAACTCGCGACGTCGGCGCGCTCGATCTCGTTGATCCAGGAGACCAGCAGAGTCAACGCGATCACGACGTAGACGAGCCCCGCGGGGATCCACATGATGACGCCGGCCAGCTGCTGGTCGGCGAGCGGCTCAATACCCCACGTCCTCGTCGTCGCCGAATAGGCCGCGTACCACGGGGCGCGCGCGAAGGTCAGCAGAACCGAGAGGAAGACGCTCTGCAGCGCCATGGTGAACACGAGCAGGACGCCCAACCCGGGCGATACCGGCTTCGCGCCGCGGCCGCCGATGACCACTCGCCAGAAGAGCGTGGCGGTGAGGAGGAAGCTTGCGTGCTCGAGGGCGTGGACGAGCTCGTGCTCAAGCGCCGCGCCGTAAGGGCCGGCCGCGTGCCAGAACCACAGCGTCCCGACGTGCAGCAACCAAAGCGCGCCCGGGTGCCGAAA
>JALZBR010000127.1 GCA_030863485.1 Actinomycetota bacterium | reverse complement strand
CCAATCTGGGACACGGGTACCGAATCTCCACACCATCGGTGCGCAAACCAGCGCGGGAGCTTTATAGGTGGGATGATCTCGTTTCGGCTTATTACCCGAAGGTCCTTGATCAGCTTCCGCAACAGCGCCTTCCTCTGCTGAGCTGAACCGAGCGTCAGCAGACATCAATCGCTTGTTGAAGCACCACTACCACCCGGGCATGCACGTAGCCGCTCAGACCTTCAGCGTCGATCCAATATGGCATCCTGCAGTCAGCGACGATGTCGTCGCACCTCGTCGACGACGATCGCCGGGATGGACTCCATCCAAGAGACGAACCGCCCACTCTCGGCCAAGGAGGGAGAGGATCTGCGACGTTAATCCCCTCGCCCGCTCAGCTTTGCTGGGACCGACTCTTTGGCAGGCACGCATTAGGGCCGGTTGCTAGCAAACGATCCGGCAGGCGCATGCCCGAGTTTTGTCGCTTTTAGGAGAAGGTTCAAACGCAAGAACGCTAGCTTGTCGAATCGGTTGACTAGGCGTTCATAAGCAACCCCAACTCGGTAAAGAAGCGGGTGGAAGGCCAGATAGTCTGGCTCAGACTCGAACAGATCAACCTCGACTACCCTCAAATTTGCCAGCTCACAAAGCCTCAGGAGTTCCTTTCGCGTGTTGGCCCGGTACCTAGTCGGGAAAACATCGCGGTCGTCCAGACCTCGCCAACGATTGAATCGCAGGTGGAAGGCGTGGGGAAGGCATCGGGCGATTAGCGGTACATAGTGTCGTCGGTTGGGTGTCAGCACTAGCAAGTGGCCGCCCGGCCGAAGTACTCTCGAGAGCTCCCGGAAAACGCGTGCTGGTGTCTCGAGATGTTCGGCCACGTGGCACATGACGATCACATCAAATGCTTCGTCTTTAAAAGGAACCGCGTTCAAGTCCCCTCGAACCGCCGTGTCTAGATTCCGATTGGCCCCGAGGTCTCCACTTCTATCAAGGCCGACAACATACCTGGCATGGCGGGGTACGCTAAGCGCCGGATCCCCATTGAGCCGATGGGTAAAGCCGCGACCACTCCCACACCCTGCATCCAAGACTCGATCACTCGGGTTGATGCACGGGTGGATGGCGTTCAAAAACCTGGCGTGCATTCCCTCGAAGTCAGCTGGGTAGTGCCGAGCCCTTAGCTCGAGAGGACGCCAGACACGTTCCATAATCGAGTCGCTTTCTCTAATTAGCGCTAGCGCAACCTCCGAACGTCTATCGTCAGATGCTCTTTGGGGCTCGATGACGGCTCTCCAGGTTGACACCGATAGAACTTCAACTCCGGGCTCGATCGCCAACTCCACCTCAATTCGATAACGGCTACAGCGCGGGTACGCTCGATCCCGACGAGCGCCAGAAGTCTCGCCGACGGAAGGAACCCGAACCTAAGGCTCTGCCCCTTCCTGCACGGGCAGGTGGTCGACGGCGTCGGTGTCGTGCCGTCCTCGGGATACGGAGCCAACGTGCCGTGAACGCCTTCGTTGGCCTGGTCCTGCCTTCGGGCTATTGCTCATCGGCGTCGTATCACTACAAGTTTGAAACGGAGCGGCAGAATCTACCCCGTCGTGAGGCTGGACGTTCCCCGTCATTGAACTTGGAACCGATAGATGCAGCGCCGGACTTCTTAGGTCACGATGGGCACATGCTCGAAGGCAATGAGACGTGGATACCGAACGAGCTCGACTACGCGGGGCGGGAAAACCGCGACCCGGAACACGCGGCAAGATACGACCAGAAGGAGGATGCTGACGCGTCCCGGGAGCTCGACATTCTTCGTGATCTTGGCGTCGGAGCGCACTCTACCGTCGTCGACCTGGGGGCCGGCACCGGCCAGTTCTCCCTTGAAGCTTCGTCAGCGGTGAGTCGAGTGGTCGCTGTCGACGTTTCGCCCGTCATGCTGAGCCGTTTACAGGCGAAGCTGAGCTCGGCCGGTGTCAAGAATGTGGAATGCAAAATAGCCGGCTTCTTGACCTACGTTCACGAAGGATCTCCCGCAGACGTCGTTTACAGTCGCTTCGCTCTCCATCACCTGCCGGACTTTTGGAAGGCGCTGGCGCTCCATCGAATAACCGCTTTCCTCCGCCCAGGGGGGATCCTGCGTCTTTGGGACGTGGTCTACAGCTTTGAGCCAGCCGAAGCCTCCCAGCGCATCAAGGACTGGATGGCAGCGATTCCAGCCACGGGTGGCGAGAACGACTGGATACGGGCTGATCTCGAGGAGCACGTACGCGACGAGAACCGCACTTTCACCTGGCTATTGGAACCGATGCTCGAAAGGGCAGGCTTCACTATTGAGAGCGCGGAGTACAGCGGAGACCAGATCTTCGCTCGCTACCTGTGCGTCAACAGCGGCTAATAACGCAGCGAGGAAATCAAGGGGAGCCGCTGGCCGAGTGAGAGCGTGGGTAAGAGTTATCGATGGGGTTCGAGGAAGAGGGCGCGGAGACGACAGAAGCGGCGAAGCGAGAGGCTGACCTCGCGATCGTATTCGCAACGCTGACGCTGGCCTGGAACCTCTATGGGTTTGCAGGTAACTTCTTCGGCCACTACTGGCCGCGTTGCGTGGCACCGGTCTCGTACCTCGGCAACGTCCTCTTGCTCACCGCACTGTCGGGCGTGGCGATATCGAGAAACCGAAGACCATCCCTCCTCGCTCTCGCCGCAGCCCTGATAGTCGCGTGGTCGCTCATTGGGACCTTTTTCGAGGTAGGAGTGGCCGCCGGACTAGTCGAGAGAGGTGTAGCTCGTCCCCCGCTCAACTTCCGACAGCCTCCACCTTT
>JALZBR010000119.1 GCA_030863485.1 Actinomycetota bacterium | reverse complement strand
CAGCTGTACCAAGGCCTCGCCGACGTGGGCTTTACGATCCCGGCGAACGCTACGACTTACTGGGTTGGGCGTGCGATGCAAACCACCGATTACATCGATCTGGACGAGGTACCTGACGAAACCGCGCGCGCCACATCCATGATGACGCGCAACATCGTTCACCTGGCGCGCGTCCTCAAGGAACATCATTACCCTGCTGATCCACAGGCCGATGCGTCGTGAGTGACCTCGTTGCAGACCAGATAGTCGAACGCCTCCACAGCTGGGGAGTGACACGCGTCTTCGGCTATCCCGGCGACGGCATCACAGGTCTCATCGGAGCCTTTGACCGAGCTTCCGAGCGAGTGGACTTCATCCAAGTACGCCACGAGGAAACGGCCGCCCTCATGGCTTGCGGACATGCCAAGTTCACCGGCGATGTCGGCGTCTGCGTTGCGACCTCAGGTCCTGGTGCCATCCACCTGTTGAACGGTCTCTATGACGCCAAGCTCGATCACCAGCCGGTCGTGGCTCTGGTGGGGCAGCAGCCGCTCGCGGCTCTCGGGTCGAACTTCCTACAGGAGGTCGACCTCGTTTCGCTCTTCAAAGATGTTGCAGGTGACTTCGTACAGATGGCCTCCGACCCCGGCCAGGTACGTCACCTCGTCGATCGCGCCTTCCGCATCGCAAAGGCGAATCGCACCGTCACGTGCGTAATCCTGCCGAACGACGTGCAGCGAATGGATGCCGTCGAGATGCCGGAGCAGGAGCACGGCTCCGTGCACTCCAGCAGGGCCTTCTCTGTTCCATCGGTCGTCCCTCTCGAGGCGGACCTCCGCGCTGCGGCAGAAATCCTCAACGCCGGCGAAAAGGTGGCGATTCTGATCGGCGCGGGGGCGCTCGGAGCTTCCGACCAGGTGGTAGAGGTGGCCGATAAGCTCTGCGCTGGGGTGGCTAAGGCTCTGTTGGGCAAAGCCGCCCTGCGTGATGATCTCCCTTTCGTGACGGGCGCCATAGGTCTTCTTGGGACGAAACCGAGTTGGGATCTGATGAAAGGCTGCGACACGCTCTTGATGATCGGCACGCGTTTTCCATACGCCGAGTTCCTCCCCGATATCGGTCAGGCGAGAGCGGTCCAGATCGACCTCGATCCCACGATGGTCGCGATCCGTTACCCCACGGAGGTAAACCTCATAGGAGATGCTGCCGCCACTCTGGAACAGTTGATGCCGCTACTCGATGGCAAGCGAGACCGGACATGGGGCGAAAAGGTCGAGTCGTCTGTGTCGGAGTGGTGGACAACGCTCGAGGAGCGCGCGGCGATGGACGCAGATCCCGTGAATCCGCAGAAGGTCTTCTGGGAGCTCTCCTCTCGTCTACCGGACGATTGCGTCATCACTGCCGACTCCGGCTCGGTGGCGAACTGGTATGCGCGCGACATTAAAATACGCCCCGGGATGCTTGCGTCCTTATCGGGGACACTTGCGACCATGGGCTGCGGCCTGCCATACGCGCTTGCAGCCAAATACGCCCATCCCGGTCGACCAGTGGTCGCTCTGATCGGTGATGGAGCCATGCAGATGAACGGAATAAACGAGCTCATTACGCTCAAGAAATACTGTGAAAGGTGGAGCGACCCGCGATTTATCGTGTTGGTTCTCAATAACCGGGACTTGAACGAGGTCACGTGGGAACAGCGTGCGGTAGAAGGTGACCCAAGGTTCGAAGGTTCCCAGAGCCTTCCCGATTTTCCCTACGCCGAATACGCCCGCCTTATCGGACTCGGCGGCTTGCGGGTAGATGATCCCTCCGAGGTGGGCGCCGCCTGGGACACGGCCTTTGCGAACGATCGGCCCTTTGTGCTCGAGGTCGTGACCGATCCAAACGTTCCTCCCCTACCTCCACACATTGATTTGCACCAGGCGAACCAATTCATGAAAGCCATCTGGCGTGGGGATTCCCAGAAAACTGGCATTCTTCGACAAAGCCTCAAGGAGACGTTTCGTGATCTAGTCCCGCGTGGGCCGTCAGAAGGCCCCTAGATGCTTGCAACCATCCTTCACGCGCCCGGGCGACATACGAGTCGAAACGTCCCTGATCCCTCGATCGTCGAACCGACCGACGCCATCATCCACTGTCGGCAACCTGCATATGTGGCTCGGACCTGTGGCCCTACCGTGGCGTGGAGCCTTATGCAGCATGAGAAGGTTCAACCCTACGAGTCAACCAAAGTGTGGGCAGTTTCTTCTGTGATGGAGGTCGGGAAGAAGGGATTGTTCGAGTCTCCGTAGTCCATCGTCATCGTGCCGGAAGAGGGACTGGTCGGTCCTGATCGTTCTGACCCAGCGCTCCGCAAATGCATTCGCCTTCGGGGCCCGGATTGGCGTTCAAACGATCTCAAACCGTCGCTCCTGAAAACCTCATCGAACGAGGCTGAGAACTTGTTGTCACGGTCTCTGATGAGAAACTGAGAGTGAAAATGTCGCTCGTCGAGGTGGGCGACGGTATTCTCGCCTGCTGCGTGATCCAGGGGGCGTGGGAGTGTGAGCTGCACCTCCGAAGTGGACCCGCCATTCGGTGAATCAGGTGTCGGCCGCACGTTCTTCTCGGAGAGTGCTGGACCAACCGATATCGCCATAGGTCAAAATGGCGAAATCGTTGCCGTGGGGACCGTCAACCTCGCTCGACACTTGGCGGTCGCTCGCTTCGTGTGGAATTGACGTTATGAGGAGTGGGCGGGATTCACTTTTCCGGCCCTGCCAGCCCTGACGCGGCTGCTCCCCACTCTCGGGCCCAACCTCGCTCGGCGACGGGAGCCCTGCGAAGCTTCGCGCTTGCCGGAATGACAAGGCCGCTGGCCGCGATCAGCGTGTTGCGATCCAATAGGTCCGAGGCTGATCGGCAAACGACCTACCTCGGCACCCAGCCTGAACGCACCACCAAAGAGCTTCGCCGCGACGACCTAGCTACTCACGACACTTGCTCGACATTTGCGTGAACAAACGCTTGGACGGTTACCCCTGTGCCAAACGAGAGGCGACAAGGTCGACGGTTCTCAATAGAGGCGGCAGGGATAGCGAGAGAAGCTTTGTGAGCGCGCCGCGAAGTCTGCCTCGCCGACGGGCTAGAGGTGGACCGATGGCAGCGGCAAAGATGGCGATGTCGACGAGCGGACGAATCAGTACCGTTATCTCACTGATCTTGCCGTCTGCCTGCGTAGTGATCAGATCCGTGCCTTGGATGACTCGCCCGTTGAGATCACCACGCCAGAAGAAGGCGCTCGTCCCTTCCGAATGGAACTCGTGGGTGATCTCCATCTCACCGACGATGTCAAAGAGGATCTCGAAAAGTTCGGTGGCCGCCTCGATCCCCTTAAAGGGCTTCCTCAGGATCGGCGACCCCAATATCACGTTGGTAGCAAGAGCCTAGACCCATTCACTTACGTCACGGGTCTCCCAAGCCTCCCGGTACGGGTGGATGTCGCCGCCGTGCGCACCCTGCGGGGCGTCCCTTTCTCTATCCATTCTTCCAGCGTGGAGTCATGGCCGCAGTCACAAGCCCTCCTATCGCCAACGACGCATGGACCAACTGATCCGCGGCGTTTCATGCGATCCACAATCCGTCCCCATCGATCGCGATCGAAGAGGTGATCACAACATAGGCGGTCCCTTTTACGAGAGCACCGGTTCTCGCCCATTTAGGGTCAGCCCGAACCCCAGCGCGACAAGTCCGCTTACCAGACCAGCGAGGTTGTGCCATCCGTTCGTCTCGAGAACTCCGAAGACATGGTCGGACGTACTGCTTACTTGACCGGCGTCAGTCGGAAACGAGGTGTTGACCGCGAAGCCGACAGCTGCCAAGGCCACGAGCAAGATCCCAGAACCCACGAGGTAGATGCGGGCCGGAGACCAGTGGGCCGCGGTTTCTTGTTCATGAGACGCGCTTCGCACTGTTTGCATGACTCCCCTTCTCAATCGGTTCGTCTCTTTGGCGTCGCTTGTGGCAGGCGAGCACGCCACGCACCGCCTTTTCCGCCAGAACCCTGGGCCCACTTCCGTGGGGGCTAAAGCCCGGCCCGGACCCCGGTTCGCATGGAACCTCCCTGTGTCGTCTCCATTGGCCCGTTGTGCGGCTCACCTCAGCCCATCGTCACAGCAACGTCTCGTTCCTCTTCGAGCTGGGGCCGTGGGTCTCATCGATCGGCCATGCCCCGACCTGTGCCAGCCGGAAGGAGGCGATCGATCCCGTCGCGGGAAAATATCTTGCCTAGGCGTTTCGCCGCCTGTCGATCGCCGGTGATAGTTAGTGCCCCGGCCGCGACCGCCGAGGAAACCGTGCGCTTGCCGGAGAGAACATCCACCCACGTCTTTTCGTCCGTAGTCACGACGACAGCGGCGGCCTCATCATGGCCATCGTGCAGCTCTATCGAACCGTCATCGACCACCAGGTGGAAAGCCGAACTGCCGATGACGTATTGGTAGGTCTCTTTGACCCCGGCGGTGGCTTCGCGATCGGCGAGACTGATCATCGCTATCCCCCCCCAGCGGGGACGAAAGGTCTCTTCAGGTCGCCGCTCGTCCAGCCGTCGTGCTCCCCAGGCGATCAACGGCGCCATCGCTCCTGCGAGATCGGAACCTTCAACGGTGAGTTCATAGACGTGTCGTGCCGCGGGAGGCGGCAGCTCCTTTCGTGCCACCAGGCCCTCTTGCTCGAGTTCTCGTAGCCGCTCGCTCAGCAGCTTGCGACTTACCCCTGGCAGGCCCTCGACGAGATCCGTGAAGCGACGCGGTCCGTGTGCCAGTT
>JALZBR010000112.1 GCA_030863485.1 Actinomycetota bacterium | reverse complement strand
GCGCCAACCTGCGCAAGCATTTGCACCGTGCGACCTGGGATTTCGCGTCGGGAACGATTGCACCCCCTGATATCATCGAACGACACCCGGTAAGCAGTTCGAGCCACTCTCTACGCGCTTAGGACAGGAGTCAGGATGACCGCCCAGGCCGCTCCCCCCCAGCAACGGGAGCATGAACGCAAAGAGGTGGACCGGGTAGTCATCAGGTTCGCAGGGGACTCGGGCGACGGGATGCAGCTCACGGGCGAGCGGTTCACCAGCGCCACGGCCTTCTTCGGAAACGATCTGGCTACGCTGCCGGATTACCCCGCCGAGATCCGCGCCCCGGCGGGGACGATCCCCGGCGTGTCCGCTTTCCAGATCCAGTTCTCCGACCACGACATCCTTACTCCCGGTGACCAGCCGGGGGTGCTCGTGGCGATGAACCCGGCCGCCCTGAAGGCCAACGCAAACGAGCTCATCCACGGCGGGTTGCTGATCGTCAACTCCGACGCTTTCGAAAAGCGCAACCTCGACAAAGCCGGCTACGCCGAGAACCCTCTCGAGGACGGTTCGCTCGCGAAGTATCAGACCTACGAGATCCCCATGACCTCGATCACCCAGGAGGCCGTCAAGGACATCGGCCTGGGCAAGAAAGAGGCGGGGCGCTGCAAGAACATGTTTGCCCTCGGCGTGATCTCCTGGATGTTCGGTCGTCCCTTGGAGCCGACGATCATGTGGCTCGAGCAGAAGTTTGCGAAGAAGCCGCAGATCGCCCGAGCCAACGTGGCCGCCCTGAAGGCGGGGCACGCTTTCGGAGAGACCGCCGAGCTCACCGCCTACGAGGTCAAGCCCGCAACGCTTGCGCCGGGCACCTATCGACGCATCACCGGCAACCAGGGGATCGCCTACGGTCTCGTGACGGCGAGCGTCCAGTCCAAGCTGCCACTGTTCCTCGGTTCGTATCCGATCACTCCCGCCTCCGACATCCTCCACGAGCTCTCTCGTTACAAGAACTTCGGTGTGAGGACCGTCCAGGCAGAGGACGAGATCGGAGCCGCGGGCATGGCGCTCGGGGCGGCCTTTGCCGGCCACCTCGGAGTGACCACGACGTCGGGGCCGGGGCTCGATCTGAAGTCCGAGACCATCGGTCTGGCCATCTCACTCGAGCTGCCGATGATCATCGTCGACATCCAGCGGGGTGGGCCTTCGACCGGTCTTCCGACGAAGACCGAGCAGTCGGATCTCCTTCACGCGATGTACGGACGTCACGGCGAGGCTCCTCTGCCGATCATCGCTCCCTATTCACCGGCCTCCTGTTTTTGGGCCGCGATCGAGTCGGCTCGAATTGCCATCAAGTACATGACCCCTGTGATCCTCCTTTCGGACGGGTATCTGGCGAACGGAGCCGAGCCCTGGAGGATCCCCTCGATCGAGAAGATCCCCGACATCGCCGGCAGCTTTCTCACCCAACCGAACGTCGGCGACCAGTTCTGGCCTTATCTGCGCGACGACGAGACGCTAGCGCGCCCCTGGGCTATCCCCGGAACTCCCGGGCTCGAGCACCGCATCGGAGGCCTCGAGAAAGCCGACGGCACCGGCAACATCTCGTACGACCCCGAGAACCACGAGCTAATGACTAAGCTCCGCGCAGCGAAGATCCAGGCGATCGAGGAGGACGTCGACCCGGTCGAGTGGGACGGTGACGACGATGCCCGTGTCCTGGTCCTCGGATGGGGCTCCACCTACGGTTCGATAGGAGCAGCCTGTCGCCGCTTGCGGGCCCGGGGCAAGAAGATCGCTCGCGCGCAGCTGAAGCACATGAACCCCTTCCCGCAGAACCTCCACGAAGTGCTGGACCGGTTCGACAAGATCGTCATCCCGGAGATGAACACCGGGCAGCTGGCGAAGTTGATCCGAGCCGAGTTCCTGATCGACGTGATCTCCATCAACCAGGTCAAGGGCACACCGTTCAAGGCCCTCGACCTCGAGAAGCAGCTCGAGGAGCTGGTGTGACATGGCTGACGTAGTTGGCGGCATCGGGTTCGGTCCCGAGAACGGCAAGGGCGTAACGGAGGCATCCGGCGGGGTTGCCACGCTGACCCGCAAGGACTTCGTCTCGGACCAGGAGGTCCGCTGGTGCCCGGGATGCGGCGACTACGCCGTGCTGGCGGCGGTGCAGAGTGTCATGCCCGAACTCGGCGTGCCGCGCGAGAAGACCGTTTTCGTGTCGGGCATCGGGTGCTCGAGCCGTTTCCCCTATTACATGAACACCTACGGCCTTCACGGCATCCACGGCCGTGCGCCGGCCATCGCCACGGGTGTCGCGACCGCCCGCCCCGACCTCCAGGTATGGGTCGTCACCGGCGACGGAGACGGGCTTTCGATCGGGGGGAACCACCTCATCCACGCGTTGCGCCGCAACGTGAACCTCAAGATCCTGCTGTTCAACAACCAGATCTATGGCTTGACGAAGGGGCAGTACTCGCCTACCTCCGAGAAGGGGAAGGTCACGAAGTCGACGCCGTTCGGCTCGTTGGAGCAACCCTTCAATCCGATCTCGGTCGCCCTGGGGGCCGAGGCGACGTTTGTCGCACGCACGATGGACGTCGAACGCAAGCATTTGCCGGAGGTCCTACGACGCGCGGCTGCACACCGGGGCTCTGCGTTCGTCGAGATCTATCAGAACTGCAACATCTTCAACGACGGCGCTTTCGCCGCCCTCACGTCGAAGGGCGGACACGCAAATCGCGTGTATCTCAGGCATGGCGAGCCGATCCGTTTCGGACCCGACGACTCGAAAGGCGTTCGCATGAGGAGCGATGGCCAGCTCGAGATCGTGGACGTGGCCGATGTCGGAGTCGACGCTTTGCTCGTGCACGACGAGCACCGCGACGAACCGAGCCTCGCGTTCGCTATGTCGCGTCTCGCCGGGGGCCCGAACGAGCCGACGCCGTTGGGGATCTTCCGGGACGTCGAGCGACCGGTCTACGGTGACGCCATGGAGCACCAGCTGCGAACGGCAGCCGAGCAGCAGGGCCCCGGGGACGTCGAGCGCATGCTGCACTCCGGAGACACCTGGACGGTCGAGTGATGCCGGACGTCATCGAACCCGACGACCGACAGGTGGGGGACCGCGCCACCGGCATAGGTGCCGGCGGCGAGGACGCCGACAAGGTCGCCGAAGGCGATGCCGACAAGGCGCAGCGCGCGGCCGCTCAGATACTGAAAGAGTCCGAAGAACGCACATTCGACAACGCGACCCGAGACATCGAGGACGAGAGCGTTCCCCGGCGCAGCTCTGAGGAGACAGCTTAAGGAGCTCGCCACCTCTAGTCTTGCTGGATGCCCGAGTTACCCGAGGTCCAAGCGTTGGCCGAGCGTCTCGATGACGCGTTTGGCGGCTCGATCTGGAAGGGCGCCCAGGTGATTCAGTTCTCGGGGCTGAAGACCTTTGATCCTCCTCCCGAGCAGCTCGTGGGCAGGGAGGTCCGGTCGGTGGGGCGCCGGGGGAAGTTCGTGATCATGGAGCTCGATGGGTTGCGCGTGCTTTTCCATCTCTCTCAGGGGGGACGGGTCGATCTCGAGGACCCGCCGAAGTCGACCCGGCCCAAGTTCGGCGTCGTCCGCTTCCTGTTCGAGGATCGACCGGCCATCCTCCTCAAGGAGTTCGGGACCGAGCGCAAGGCGGGGTGGTGGGTTCTGCCCGAAGGCGATGACGGCCCGCTCGAGGCCCTGGGCCCCGAGCCGTTCTCCGAGGGGTACGAGGACCTCATCCTCGAGGGACAAGACGGACGCCGGATCCATACCCTGTTGCGAGACCAGAGGACGGTGGCCGGTATCGGGCGGGGATTCTCCGACGACATCTTGCATCGGGCCGAGCTCTCACCGTTTGCGTCTTTGAAGAGTCTCTCCGAGCAGGACCGCCGCCGCCTTTTGGAATCGACCCGGAAGGTCCTCGGCGAGGCCCTGTCGGTCGAACGCCGGCGGACCGGTGGGCTGCCCACGAAGCTCGGCGATCGCTTCGCGGTCCACGGCCGCTTCGGCCAACCCTGTCCTCGCTGCCGCTCGACTTTGCAGCGCGTCTCGTACGAGTCCCACGAGGTCGCTTACTGCCCCGCCTGCCAGACCGGAGGCAAGACCCTGGCCGACCGCCGCCTGTCGCGCTTGATCAAGTAAGGACGCGCCGCTTCTTCCGACGGATGCGAATAGTGGCACAAAAGCTTGTCAGACAGTTGTCTGACGGTTGTCTGACGGTTGTCTGACTTTTGTCCGACGCGCTCCGCAAAGGTCTATAGGCGCCCCCGGCTCAACCGGCGGCGCGAAGGTAGGCTCCCCGGCAATGATTGCGGGAACAGATCGGGAGCTCACCCGATGACCGAGCAAGGACACGGGGGCCGGGCGGTCACGCTGGCGCTCAAGGCACTGGGCGTCGACCACATCTTTACGCTGACCGGCGGCCACATCTTCCCGATCTTCGACGGAGCCCAGCAGGACGGGATCCGGCTCGTCGACACTCGACACGAGCAGAGCGCCACCTTCGCGGCCGAGGGCTGGGCTCGTCTCACCCGCTCGCTCGGCGTTGCGGCGATAACGGCGGGCCCCGGCGTCACGAACGCCACCAGCGCCCTGGCCCAGGCGAAGTTCAACGGAGCCCCGCTGTTGGCTCTGGCCGGGCGGGCCCCGGCCTTCAGGTGGGGACAGGGCTCGCTTCAGGAAATCGATCACGTCCCCTTCATCGATCCGCTGGCGCCGGCTCGGACCGTCCAGGACACGGGATCGGTCGCAAAAGAGGTGATCGCCGCGGCCACTGAGGCTCTCACGCCGCCGCGCGGCCCCCGCTTCCTGGACTTCCCGCTCGACGTCCTTTTCAACAACGCCGACATGGATGTGCCCGAGAAAGTGGAGCTCGACCCGGGCCCGGCCCCCGATGCAGGCGAGATAGACAGGCTCGCCGGCCTTCTCGCCCAGGCCGAGCGGCCCATCCTCGTCGTGGGTTCTGCGGTGTGGCTCGAGGGCGCAGACGAAGAGCTCCGGACGCTGGCAAATGCCCAGCAGATCCCAGTCTTCATGAATGGCCAGGGCCGGGGCTGTCTTCCCGCGGATCATCCGCTGGCGTTCGCGCGCAGCAGGTCGGCAGCCTTCAAGCAGGCGGACCTTGTAGTGGTGGCCGGCACGCCCCTGGACTTCAGGCTGGGATTCGGTCAGTCCTTTGCCTCGGGGGCCCACCTGGTCCACATCGACGCGAACGGCCCCGCCGAGCACGTGGCCCTCGCCGCCGGATTCGAGGCGTCGACCCGCTCCGTTTTCGCAGCGCTCAACCACGCCGTCGAAAAAAAGAGTCGCGACAGCGCGCACTGGGTGGCCCAGCTCAGGCAGACCGAGACAGAGAAGAAGGAGGCCGGTCGGGCAGAGCTCGCCTCCGAGACGACTCCTATCCATCCCATGCGTATCTACGGCGAGCTCGTCCCCTTGCTCGAGCGAAACGCCATCGTGATCGGCGACGGGGGCGACTTCGTCTCCTACGCGGGTCGGGAGGTGCCCTCCTACGAGCCGGGGTGCTGGCTCGACCCCGGGCCGTTCGGGTGCCTGGGGGTGGGACCGGGATACGGCATGGCCGCTCGGCTGGCTCATCCCGACCGCCAGGTCGTGGTCCTGTTCGGCGACGGAGCGATTGGATTCTCCGGGATGGAGCTCGAATCCCTAGTCCGCCTCGGCCTCCCTGTCGTCTGCGTCGTCGGCAACAACGGCATATGGGGCCTCGAGAAGCACCCGATGAGGGCCCTCTACGGCTACGACGTCGTGGCTGATCTCAGGCCCGGCATCAGATACGACCTCCTGATGCGGGACCTCGGGGGCCACGGCGAGCTGGTGGAGAGTCCCGACGAAGTCGGACCGGCCATCAAGAGAGCCTTCGATGCCGGGGAGCCCGCCGTCGTGAACGTTCTCACCGATCCCGATATCGCGTACCCGCGCTCGGCAAATCTGGCCTAGGGGTGCCTCTGAGGGGGATCCACCGCTCCTCGACACCTAGGAAAAATTGCTAAATACGTAATTCTACGTATTTCCAGGTGGGGGGTGTTTGGAAGAAACTTCCTGGTAGGAACTGGTAGGGCCTACCGGGTGGTGCGCTCAACACCTACATCGGCCGGCCCCTCCGGATCCTTTAGCAGAAAAGGCGATTTTTTTTCGCCAGGTTCGCAGGCCCGGGGCAAGAGGTCCCGACGGACCCGGTGAAGTCGCCCGAAAGGAGTTGGGGCATGTCAGGTGTAGGTCCTTCGGGAGTGGCGGTCGGCGCCACGGTGGCCGCCACGGGTGCGGCCTCCGGCAAGGCGGCGGGAGCCCTCCTTCCGTTCACGGGTGTCGCTTTCGGCGTCTACCTCGTTCTGGCGTTCGTTCTGATCATCGCGGGCTTCGTCCTGCGTCAAGTCGCAAAAAGGAGCTAGGACAAATGCGGGGGCAAAAGCAGATCGGAAACAGGTTCGTAGCAATACTCCTGGCACTGTTGTTGTTCGCGTCGCTGACCGGGGCGGCGGGGGCCGCACGGAAGCCCAAGCCCGGCCCTGCGCCCGCCCCGGTCACCGGACCGAAGACGCTGGTCCTCTACGACACGGGTAGCGAGTGGGGTCACCTCGGCGAGATCTACGCAATCATGACCTCCAACCTCGTGGGTCACTTCGGCACCCCGACGGCCAAGCCCGTCGTCGAATACACCCAGGGCGAGATGCGCTCGTACGACGCAGTCATCTACATCGGCTCCACGTGGGACGAGCCCATTCCCACCGCTTTCCTCGATGACGTGATCGCCGAGACGCGCCCCGTCATCTGGATCAACCGCAACATCTGGCAGCTCGCCGAGCGCGTCGGTTTCACCGACAAGTACGGCTGGCACTGGGCTCGCTTCGACGAGGACGACGTCCAGCAGATCCGCTACAAGGGTCAGATCCTCAAGCGTGACCCGAACAACCCTCGCGGGATCATGGATTACACGATCCTGCAGCAGGACAAGATCAAGGTCATCGCGGAGGCCGTCCGTCCCGACGGATCTACCTTCCCGTGGGCCCTCAAGTCCGAGAACCTGACTTACATCGGCGAGAGCCCGTTGTCCTACATGGGCGAGAGCGACCGCTACCTGATCTTCGCCGACATGCTGTTCGATCTGCTCGCACCGAGCACCCCGGAGCGGCACCGTGCTCTCGTCCGACTCGAGGACGTCGGCTGCGACGCGGACCCAACCCATCTTCGCAACATCGCGGACTACCTCTACAGCCAGCGCATCCCGTTCAGCTTCGGCGTCTACACCTGGTACAAGAACCCGACCGGAGCCGACAACGGTGGTGTCCCCGAGTCGGTCAAGCTGACCGACAGGGAGTGCGATTCGGTGGTGGCGGCCATCAAGTACATGATCAACAAGGGCGGAACCATGCTCATGCACGGTTACACCCACCAGCTGGACGGTATGTCCGCAAACCCTTACAACGGCAAGAGCGGGGACGACTTCGAGTTCTACACAGCTCACGTCGACGAGCAGGACTACGTGCGTCTCGATGGGCCGGTCCCCAACGACTCGGCGAAGTTCGTGACCGACCGCGTCTCTGCAGCGTCTCAGATGTTCCAGCGGGAGAAGCTTCCCGTCCCGACCATCTGGGAGTTCCCCCACTACGCCGGTTCGGCCCTCGACTACCGCACGATCGCAACCAAGTTCACGACGGCCTACGAGCGTCGGCTGTACTTCCCCGGCGTCCTCAAGGGCGGCACGGTTGACCACTCGAAGGTCGCCGGCCAGTTCTTCCCCTACGTAGTCAAGGACGTCTACGGGACGAAGGTGCTGCCCGAGAACATCGGCAACATCGAGACCGAGTCGTACAACCACCACCCGATCACCCTGCCGGACGAGCTCATCGCTCGTGCACGCAGGAACCTGGTGGTCCGGGATGGCTTCGCCAGCTTCTTCTACCACCCGCACCTCGGAGTGGACCTGCTGAAGCAGACGGTGGAAGGCATCCGTGGGCTCGGCTACACGTTCGTGAGCCCGACCTCGCTGTAACCAAGTTTCTCTCGCCGGCGGCGGTTGCCGTGACTTGCCCCCGCAGCGGTCGCTGCCGGCGAGAGGACCCTTATTGCTCTCGCGATCGTCGAGACGATCGCTGTCGGCAAGTGGATTCAAGAGGTAGGGGCAGTAGTCGTCGAGACGATCGCTGTCCGTAACTCGATCGCTGTCCGTAACTCGATCCTAGAAGTGGGGCAGTACGACGGTCAGTTCGAACGGTCCTCGAGACCTAGAGAAAAAGGAGCCACCGATGCGGCACTGTGAGTTGAAGGCGACACTGCGTTCGAAGCTGCAGGCACCTCGTGACTGGAGAATTCCTCGACAGGTGGTCCGTCTCCCAGGAAGTGAGCGATCGCATGCACAGTGCGCTCGGCTGCAAAACCGTCTCCATAAGGGTTCACGGCGTTAGCCATCTCGGCGTAAGCAGCGTCGTCTCGCAGTAGCTCGTCGGTGGCGGCCACGATCGCGTCCTCCTCCGCCCCTACGAGCTTCACCGTCCCCGCAAGCATCGCCTCCGGACGCTCGGTCGTGTCCCGCATAACAAGGACCGGCTTCCCCAAACTCGGAGCCTCCTCCTGCACCCCACCGCTGTCCGTGAGGATCACGTCGGCCCGGTTCATCAAACGGGCGAAGGCCCCGTAGGCAAGCGGCTCGACCACGATGACGTTGTCCAGTCCCGACACCGAGGGCATGATCGCCTCTCTCACGAGCGGGTTCTTGTGCATGGGGAACACGATCAATAGGTCCGGGTGGGCCCGCGCGATACGAGCAAGCGCCCGCCCGATGCCCTTCATCGGCTCTCCCCAGGATTCCCGACGATGGGCGGTGACCAGCAGCACCCGCCGGTTCACCTCGTCGATCCCGTCCAGAGCGGGCTCGTCGTAGTCCACCTTGCGGTCGACCGTGTGCAGCAGCGCATCGATCACGGTGTTGCCGGTGACGACGACGTCTCTCGCTGCAATGTTCTCCACGAGCAGGTTGGTCTTGTTCGAAGACGTCGGCGCCAGGTGGAGAGAAGACAGTCTGGTGGTCAGGCAGCGGTTGATCTCTTCGGGGAAGGGCGAATACGGCATACCCGTCCGCAGCCCGGCCTCCATGTGAACCACCGGGACCTGGTTGTAGAACGCGGCCAGCGCCCCGATGAATGTGGTCGTTGTGTCTCCCTGAACGAGGACGACGTCGGGCTTGGTGGCCTCGACGAGCGGCGAAAGCTTTCCGAGTGCCTTGAGAGTGACCCCGGTCAAAGTCTGACGGGGTTCGATGATGTTGAGATCGTGGTCCGGCGTGATCGAAAAGAGGTCGAGGACCTGGTCGAGCATGCTCCGGTGCTGCGCCGTCACGGCCACGATCGGCTCGAACGCGGGGGATTCTTTCAGAGCGAGGATCGCCGGAGCCATCTTAATTGCCTCCGGTCGCGTGCCGAAGATCACCATGACACGTCGAACATCGAAGGAGCCCTTCATGGCCGGTCTGGTGAGCATTGTCGTCTTGATGTCTTTGTCGTACACGCTTGCCATCTTTCTTTTGTCTAGGCGTAAGAGGCATGGTCAAATGGCGCCTCCGGACAATCTCTTCTTCGTCTTCGTAGTGCCCTGCCTTAACGAAGAGCTCGTGATTGGCCGGACGCTCGACGCCTTGTGCGAGCTGCCGGGCGAGAACTACGCCGTGCTTGTGATCGACGACGGATCCGACGACAGGACCGCAGATGTGGTGGCGGGATACGACTCGGACAATGTCTGGTTGCTGGAACGCAAGCTTCCGCACGCCCAGCAGGGAAAGGGCGAGGCCCTCAACCACGCCTACCGCTACCTGCGGGACTCAGACGTCCTCAGCCACATGGACCCCAAAGACGTCGTCATAGCGATCTTCGACGCCGACGGACGGATCGAGCCGAACGCCCTCTTCGAGGTGGGATCGCACTTCCGCAACCCTCAGATCGGGGCCGTCCAGATCGGCGTGCGCATGTACAACGCGAAGGACAACCTCCTCACGCGCATCCAGGACGTCGAGTTCGTCACCTTCACCGAGGTCTTCCAGAGGGGGAGACAGCGGGTCGGAAGCGTGGGCCTCGGAGGCAACGGACAGTTCACGAGGCTGTCGGCGCTCGAGACCCTCGGCGACGCCCCCTGGACCGACTGCCTCACCGAGGACCTCGACCTGGGTATCCGGCTGTTGTGCAAGGGATGGACGAACTCGTATTGCTCGACCTCGTTCGTCAGCCAGCAGGGGGTGACGAAGATCCGGCGCCTAGTTCGTCAGAGATCTCGCTGGTTCCAGGGACACATGCAGTGCTGGAAGCGCATACCGCTCGTGCTCAAATCCACCCACCTGCCCGACAAGGTCGTCTGGGACCTCGTGTATCACCTGAGCAGCCCATCGCTCGTGTTGCTGATGACGTTCCCGCTCATCATCTTCATCCTGAGCTTGGTCTCCATCACGCTGCAGTCGGCCGGGGGCCTGCTGGCCATGTTCACGGCGAAGGGCGGGCTGCTGTTCTTTGGCTGGTATGTGCTCTCCTTCGGACTGGCCCCCTTCTACGCCTTCGTCTACTGGCTGAGGGACCGCCAGACGCCGTTTATCAAGGCGCTCGGCTACGCCCACGCCTACAACCTCTACTCCTACATGTGGTTCGTGGCCGGCTGGATCGCGGTCTTCAGGGTCCTGACGGGCAGGCGTGGCTGGGCGAAGACGAAGCGCACCCCAGAGGCGCAGCCAAGCTAGGAAAAGGGTTCAGAAATCCCTTAGATCTGCCGATAAAACCTGTGTCTTCACACGAAATGGCAAACCGGCCGTGAGGCCGGGACGCAAAGCCAGGGACCCGAGATTCTCGGGCCGCCCAGCTGCCGAAACTGGAGGGATGGGTTGTTGCTTCGCAGGATCGCCCCCGCCGCCGTGATAAGCGCGCTGGCGGCCGTCACCCTCTCCACCTCGGCCTCCGCAGGCTCTCTCGAGCTGGCCGACAATTTCGAGTCGATGTCCACCTCCACCTGGACGGAGGGCAGCACGCACGGCGCCTGGAAGACCCGCTTCGACGGCTACGGGAGGGTCGGCGTCGAGAAGGCCGCCAGCAAGGTCCTGATGCTGCGCCCGCAGGCCTCCGACCGTGTCGATGAGACCCACGCCGCACTGGTCACCTCAGAGCGTTCTTTCTCCGGCATGAAGCTCTCGATGAGGGCCAAGACCGTCAAGCAGCTGCGGTCCACGTCGCCGAACCCCTGGGAGTCGGCCTGGGTCATCTGGAACTACAAGGACAACACCCACTTCTACTACCTCGCCCTCAAGCCCAACGGATGGGAGGTCGGCAAGGCGGACCCGAACTACAGGGGTGCACAGCGATTCCTCGCAACCGGCTCGAACATGAAGTTCCCCATCGGGACTTGGGCCGACGTCGACGTCCAGCAGGTCGGGAACACCATGAGCGTGTGGGCGAACGGGAAGCTCCTCACGAAGTTCACGGACAACGAGCGCCCCTACACCTCGGGCAACGTCGGCGTCTACAACGAGGACGCGAAGACCTATTTCGACAACATCCAGGTAACCAGCCTCTAGCTCAGTTGTGCGTCGCGCCACCCGCTCTAGACGGTCGGCCGCGATAGCCTCCGGCTCCATGGAAGATCTCCTTCAGGAGTCCGTGGACGCCGCCACCTCGGCGGGAGCGAGCTACGCGGATGTCCGCAGCGTTCATTCCGAGACAGAGTCCCTCGCCTTGCGAGGCCCGGCGATCGAGGCGCTCGATCGAACCGATTCATTGGGATTCGGCGTCCGGGTTCTCTACCGGGGGGCGTGGGGTTACGCGGCCTCGTCGGTTCTCGAGCGGTCCGAGATCACCCGAGTAGCGCTTGCGGCTGTAGAGATCGCTCGCGCCGGCGCCGATCTGGTGGGGCAACCGGTCGAGCTCGTACCGGAGCCCGCTCACGTCGACACCTGGACGACACCTCACGAGGTAGATCCGTTGGCGATCTCTCTCGAGGAGAAGCTGTCGTTGCTGGCGGATTCCACCGCCGCCATGGGAAGGGTCGATGGGGTTCACACGACGCGAGCGACTATGGACGTCCTGAGACAGAAGACCTCCTTCGCCTCCTCGGAAGGGGCGCGCATAAATCAGACGATCCTTCATACCGGCGCTGGAATAGAGGCCACGGCCGTGAACGGTTCCGAGATCCAAGCGAGGTCGTACCCGGGCTCTTTCCGCGGTCATCTCGGCGCCGGCGGGTACGAGATCATCGCTGCGATGGACCTCGAGGGGGCCGCCGAACGAACCGCCGAGGAAGCCGTGGCCCTATCGAGGGCTCCCGAGTGCCCCGCGGGGCCGACCACCCTCGTCCTCGACGGCCATCAGGTCATGCTGCAGGTGCACGAGTCCGTCGGTCATGCCACCGAGCTCGATCGCGTCCTGGGACTCGAGGCATCCTTTGCGGGCACTTCGTTCGTAGGGATCGAGGACCTGGGACGTCTCAGGTTCGGGTCTGATCTGGTCACGATCACCTCCGACGCAACCGAGCCCGGGGGCCTGGGGAGCTACGGCTACGACGACGAAGGAGTCTTGGGACAGAAGACCGATCTCATACGAGACGGGGTCCTGGTGGGGTTCCAAACGTCGCGCGAAACGGCCGCCGTCGCCGGGGCCGCGAGGTCGAACGGGACCATGCGAGCCGAGGGGTGGGAGAACTTCCCCTTGATCCGGATGCCGAACATCAACCTCATGCCGGGCGAGGGATCGCTGGCGGATCTCTTCGCCGATGTCGACGAGGGCATCTTCATGGCGACGAACAAGTCGTGGTCCATCGACGACAAACGCAAGAACTTCCAGTTCGGATGTGAGATCGCATGGGAGATAAAGAACGGGAAGCTCGGTCGCATCTTCAAGAACCCCCGCTACACGGGCATGACGACGGAGTTCTGGGGCGCATGTGACGCGGTGGCAGGTCCCGAGGAATGGCGGATGTGGGGCACCCCGAACTGCGGCAAGGGTCAACCCGGTCAGACCATGCGGGTTGGCCATGGGACCGCCCCCGCAAGGTTTCGCAACGTGCAGATCGGTTTCGGGCAGTGACTGGGGACAAGTCGGGTCTGCTCGATGAGGAAAGTGCCGCCGAAGCCGCGGCCCCCGCCCTGGATATACGAGGCGCCGACGGAGTCGAGGTCGTCCTCCTCGCCTCCGACACCGGGGTCACGCGCTACGCCGCTTCTCAGATCATCCAGAACATCAGCCGGCGCGAGCTGCGCGCTTACGTACGCGTCGTCGTCGGCGACAGGAATGCAACCGTCACGACGAACCAACTGGATCCCGACAGCATGAAGAAGGCGGCGGCGCGCGCTCTCGAGGCCGCCTCGGCCTCGCGCTCCGACCCTTTGTGGCAGGGGTTGCCCCGGCCGGACGACGTCGGCACCCCACGGGCACTGCTCCGCTGGGACGAGGAGACATCGGAGGCCTCGCCCGCCGATCGAGCGGCCGTCGTCAAGACGGTCGTGGGGATCGCCGGGGACGACGCAGCCGGGTTCCACGAGACCTCGTCGCACGCCTACGGCATCTTCAACTCGGCAGGCATCCGTTGCTTCGACGCACACACGCGCGCGGTCCTCACCTGTCTCTCGAACCGAGAGGGAGCGACGGGCTGGGGGGAGCACGCGTCCTTCCGCCGGGGGGATATCGAAGCCGAGGGCACCGGTCGCCGGGCCCTCGAGAAAGCAATGGCGGGAGCGGGAGTCGGCGCAGCCGACGCGGGCGTTTACGAGGTGGTGCTCGAGCCGTCGGCGGTGGCCGAGATGCTCGATTACCTCTCCTATGTGGGATTCGGTGCGAAACAGGTCATCGAAGCGGAAAGCTTTCTCGCCTCCTCGACGGGAAAGCGTGTTGCGCACACGGATGTAACCGTCGCCGACGATGCGGCGCACCCATTGTCGATCGGTATCGGGTTCGACTTCGAAGGAGTGCCCAAGCGCCGCGTCGCGGTCATAGACGGCGGGATTGCGACGGGACCGGTCACGGATCGCAGAACCTCGAAGGAGTTGGACCTGGAGGTCACGGGCCATGCGTCCGGTTCGAACGAATACGGTCCGATTGCCGCCAACGTCGTGATGGAGCCGGGCCGGGCATCTGCGGAGGAGCTCGTTGGTGGCGTCGACGAAGGGCTGCTCGTGACACGGTTCCACTACGTGAACGTCCTGGATCGACCCTCGACGCTTCTCACGGGGATGACGCGCGACGGAACCTTTCGGATCCGGCGCGGCGAGATCGCCGAGCCAGTGCGCAATCTCCGCTTCAGCCAAAGCGTGCTGGAGGCTCTCGGAGAGGTCCTGGATATAGGCCGTGACCAGCAATCCTTTGCCCCCGAGTGGGGCTCGTTCGGGTCGACGGTTGCGCCGTCTCTGCGGATCGGAGCTTTCCGCTTCTCATCGACGACCACGCACTGATGTCTCTTCACGAGGTCTGGCACGTCCTGGTCCTGGCGGTCACTCTCTTCGCCGGCGCGGCTCTCGCCCTCGTGCTCCTGGCGCCGCTGATCTTCGAAGCCACCCCCTCCGGCCTACAGAGAGCTCGTCCCTATATCTGGGGGGCGGTGGCTGCCGCAGCCGTTCTGTTGTTGCTGGAATGGCAGGGCGTCCACGGGGGTTGGATATAATCGCAATAGCCGGGTTCTGAGAAACCGGGCTGTCTCTCAAGGAGGATTCCCCAGTGGCAATGACGACCGAGACCATCCAGATCACCGAGTCCGCGGCCTCCAAGGTTGCCGAGCTGCTGGAGCGCGAGATCTCCGCATCGCCCCAGGACCACGAGGGCAAGCAATACGCCCTGCGGGTGGCGGTCCAGCCCGGAGGGTGCGCAGGCCTTCGCTACGCCCTCTATTTCGACGACCGAAAGCTCGACGACGACCAGGTCACCAACCTGCACGGCGTAGAGATCCGCATCGACAAGATGAGCTCGCCCTATCTCAGGGGGGCCGAGATCGACTACGTCGACGGACTCCAGCAGTCCGGCTTCGCGATCAACAACCCGAACGCAAAGGGCAGCTGCGCCTGCGGCGACTCCGCTCAGTTCTAGTTCTCTAGCGATCGTCGAGACGATCGCTACCTTCCCGAACGCGAAAGGGCTGCTTGGGCTCGCCTAGGGGCAGGTCTCGCCCACGCAGGTGCTGTCTCTCTTCAGCTGCAGGCTCATCGCCGGCGCGCCGGGCGGATCGTTGAGGAGATCGCCGTCGCCGAGCAGGTTCAAGAGCTGATACGGGTCTGATTCGAGGTCGTAGTACTCGCGGTAGACGGTCTCTTCTCCCCTGTAGTACTCGGTGTACTGCGAGGTCTTCGTGATAGTCGAAGCCCAGTCCGGATAGGGATGGTTATCGACCATCTTGTATTCGAGGAGCAAGCGGTCCCGCTCCCAGTCGGGATCGAGCAGTGACCGTCCGTCCATCTCCGGCCCCCCCTCCGTGCTAACGCCCGTGGCGTCGATGATCGTGGGGGCGATGTCGATGTTGGCGACGAGCCTGTCGTCGATGGAGCCCGGCGGGATGTGCTGCGGCCACTTGGCGAGGAAGGGGACCTGCACACTTTCCAAATAGGGGTTGAACTTCCCCTCGAGGTTGTGTTCGCCCCAGGAGTAACCGTTATCGGAGATGAAGAACACGAGCGTGTCGCGCGATTCGTCGAGACGCTGGACGGCTAGCATGACGTTGCGCACCATGTCGTCGACGGATTCGAGCATCCTGTATTGCTGCATCCGGGCGAACCGTCCCCTCTTGAAGCTCACGCTCTGCCGACGGACCCACGGAGGCTTGTCACTGAGGTCCCTTTCGTTCACCGCGGGGTTGCCGACCCACTCCGAGACGGGAGCGTCTTCGTATCTCTTTTCTGGCTGGAACGGCTGGTGGGGAGCATTTGGCGCAACGTAGAGCAGCCACGGGTCCGGGTCGTTCACACGGTCCGTTCGCTCGAGGAACCGAACGGCCTCGTTGCCAAAGAACGTCGTGGAGTACTTGTCTATCGTCTGGAGCGCACCGTTGACGTTCACCCTGGCGTCGTAATAGCGCCTTGCAGGCTGTCCGGAGTTCAGTGCCCAGTCGTCGAAATAGGGAGGCCCTTCTCGGAAGGACCACCCGTTGAGGAACTTCCCTATGTAGCCGGTGCGGTATCCGGCTCGCTGTAGGTAGAACTGGACGGTCGTCCGGTGATCGAAGAAATCGACGAAGTTGGCTTCCACCCCGTGGTTGTGCACGTATCTTCCGCTCATGATGCTTGCTCTCGACGGGCAACAGACTGGCGTTGTGACGTACGCGTTGGGGTAACGACGCCCGTTGGCCTCGACTCTGTTTCTGAGCGCATCCATCACCTCCAGGCCCTTGCGCTGGTCGTCGGTGAGGAAGATCAAGACGTTTGGACGTTGCGGCGGCGGCGGCTGGGTCTGGGGGGAAGCCGGGCGCGCCCCGTTTAGCGACACGGCCAGAGCCGCGACTAGGGCCAACAACCACGCACGTCTTCGCAAGATGCGATCTCTCCAGAGTTGATGGGGCCGCCGCCCCGAACGGAAACAAGGAGGATACCGTCGCGGGGTTCTTAGCCGGGCCCCCCTGGACCCGGCAACCAAGAAGATCCCGAGCCCGCGACTACAGTCAATCGATGTTCACTAGATCGGCCCGGTTCTACGACGCGATCTATTCGTTCAAGGATTACGCGCGGGAGAGCAGGGTGCTCGAAGACATCATCTCGGCCGAGGTTCCTCGCGCCCGGACCTTGCTCGACGTGGCGTGCGGAACGGGCCTTCATCTCCAGCATCTCGGGGCTCGGTTCGAGGTGACAGGCGTCGACATCGACCCCGAGCTGCTGCAAATAGCGGCGCAGAGGAACCCCGGGATCGCTCTCGAGCAGGCCGACATGACCGACTTCGACCTCGGCCGTAGGTTCGACGTAGTCACGTGTCTCTTCAGCAGCATCGGATACGTTCGCACGCCGGACAGACTGAGGATGGCGGCGGCAGCGCTGGCGGGACATGTGGCGCCCGGCGGCATCCTGATGGTCGAGCCGTGGATCTTCCCGGAGCAATTCGAATCCGGGCGCGCCGACACGCTGTTGGTCGATTTCGACGGCGGCAAGATCGTCCGGGCAACCTTCTCCGAGCGGCGCCAAGACGAGAGCGTGCTGGATCTCCATTACCTCGTGCGCGACCCTGCCGGCAGGGTGACCCATCTCTCCGAGCAGCACGTTCTCGGGCTGTTCTCCGACGAGCAGTACAGGGCCGCGCTGGAGGGCTCGGGACTCGGGGACGTGTCGTTCGACCCCGAGGGGCTCATGGGCCGGGGGCTGTATATCTCTCGACGCCCGCACTAACCCTCGTGCGTACCGCTCTCCTGTCCTATGATGAGGGCGCTCATCGAGAGCGGGGGAGGGGCCGGCCCGTCGATCCCGCCGCAACCACTGGATCCCAGCAGGTGCGAACCCCGGACGGATGAGCGGAGTTTCTCTTAGGTGAGAGCCTCTCCCGTCCGGGTGAGGCTTTTTTTATTGGTCGAGCAGGAGGCGAGATGGAGTACACGACGACGGTGGTGGGCTCTTACCCGAAGCCCCCCGATGAGGGTCAGACGTTCAAGGTCCGAAAAACCCTTCACGCCCTCGAGCGCGGCGACGCCTCGACGGAGGATCTGGCGGCCGCGCAGGACGAGCTCGCGACGCAAGTCATCAAGGAGCAAGAGGAAGCCGGCATCGACATCGTCTCCGACGGTCTCGTGAGGTGGGACGACATCTTGACTCCGATCGCACGCCAGTCGGCCGGCTTCGAGATCGGCGGCCTGCTCCGGTGGTTCGACAACAACGTCTATTACCGGCGCCCCGTTTGCACGGGCCCCATCGAGTGGAGGGGACCGTCGACAGTCGATGCGTATCGATTCGCCAAGTCGGTTGCGACACACGAGGTCAAAGCAATCGTTCCAGGCCCGATCACATTCGCTCGCCTCTCGGTCGACGAGCACTACGGCACCCACGAGGAGTTCGTGCTGGCCATCGCGCGACTCCTCGCACAGGAGGTCTTCGAGCTCGAGGCGGCGGGGGCAAAACACATACAGATCGACGAGCCGGCGCTGCTCGACGCTCCTGAGGACATCGATCTCGGAAGCGAGGCCCTCTACGTCCTGACCAGCGAGCTAAAGGAGGCCGAGACGACGCTGGCGACCTACTTCGGTGACATCAAACGGCTCGGTCCTCAGATCTTTGAGTATCCCGTCACGTACTTCGGTCTCGATTTCGTTTCCGGGCCCGAGAACTTCCAGCTGGTCGAGCAGTTGCCTCCGGAGAAGAGTCTTCAGGCAGGCATCCTCGACGCCCGGAACACGAAGCTCGAGACCGTGGAGGAGCTGGATCGCGTCATCGAGCTGCTCGGGGCGAAGGTGACAGCCGACCGGCTGAGGATCGCCCCGTCGGCGGGTCTCGAGTTCCTCCCACGGGAGAAGGCGCGGGCAAAGTTGCACCGTCTCGGCGAGGCGGCAAGAAGAGGAGGACAGCGATGAGTGGCATCGACCTGGGGGGGCCGGGACTGTGGACCACGTCCGTCGGCAGCCTGCCCAAGCCCGACTACATCCAGAAAGCCCGCAGCCGGTTTGCTCGCGGAGAGATCCAAAGAGACGAGTTGCAGGAGCTCGAAAAGCGCGCGACCCGGGAGTGGATCGAGTTCCAGGATTCAATCGGGACCGATCTCGTCGTAGACGGCGAGCAGTACCGAGGCGACATGGTCGCTTTCTTCGCGGAGGAATTGCCGGGCCTCGAGATCGGTGGACTCGTCCGGTCCTACGGGAACCGCTACTACCGGAAGCCGATTGCAACCGGACCGATCGGACGGGATAACCCCGTCACCGTCGAATGGTGGCGGTATGCGCAGTCGCTCACCGATAAGCCGGTGAAGGGGATGCTGACGGGTCCCTACACGATCTGCGATTGGTCCTTCAACGAGCACTATTCGTCTCGGCGAGACTTCGTTCTCGACCTCGCCAAGGTGATCCGGGATGAAGCACTGGATCTCGAGCGGGCCGGTGCCCGCTACATACAGATCGACGAACCCGCGGCCTCGACTCGCATCGACGAGTTGGAGTTGGTGATCGAGGCGATGTCGATCGTGACCGAGCCTCTGAACGCCCACACGATCACCCACATCTGTTACGGGGACTTCCACAAGGCCTATCCGAAGATGCTCGAGATCCCGGTGGATCAGATCGACCTCGAGTTCGCGAACTCCGATTTCTCCTTGCTCGAAGCGTTTTCCGATCATCCCTTCACCAAGTACATAGGGCTCGGTATCTCGGATGTCCACTCGCACTCGATAGAGGACGTCAACGCTCTGGTCGACGGCATCCGAAGGTCGCTCAAGCACATCCCGCCGGAGCGCATGTTCGTCGATCCCGACTGTGGGTTGAAGACGAGGACCCCGGATGAAGCCAAGTCCAAGCTGACCAACATCAAAAAGGCGGTAGACGTCGTGCGGGCCGAGCTCTGACGACGCGTATGTAGTCTGCACCGGTAGCGCGGGGGAGCCCACGGGCTGAGAGGTCTCCTAGGAGACGACCCCTATCGGTTGTGAACCCACAACCGATGACCTGATCAGGTTAGGACCTGCGAAGGGAGACGCAATTGAGCAGTCTGAGCGAACGCCTGCAATCGACCTCCGACTGGGGGATCGAACCCGTACCCCAGAGGCTCCGGACGCTATCGGGGTTCGACATGGCCATCCTGTGGGGCGACCTGGGCCTGGGGCTCCTCGTGCTCGTAGCCGGCGGCCTGCTGGTCCCGGGTCTCGGCTTCGGCACCGCCCTTGTGGCGATCGTGCTGGGATCGGTCGTGGGAGTTACGCTGCTCGCTCTCGCAGGCGCCGTCGGCGCCCGCCACGGCGTGCCGACGATGGTCCTGTTCCGACCGGTTCTCGGCATAAGAGGGTCGTGGGCCCCAAGCGCTCTCAACGCGCTGCAACTCGTCGGGTGGACCGCGGTCGAGCTCTGGGCCATGTCGTATGTGGCAGACATCGTCGTCGAGCGGACTTTCGGGTTCTCCGCCCGCGGCCTGTGGCTCGTGATCGCAGCGGCCGTCTGCACCGGCCTCGCTCTCTGGGGGCCCATAGGCGTCACGCGCATCTGGATGGAACGTTTCGGGGCATGGGTGATCGCCCTCATCTCCCTCGCCGTCTCCGTGCTCGTCTTTCGCACGGATGGCATAGGCGACATCCTGAGCGCGCCGGGAACGGGGGCACTCTCCTTCGGCCCGGCGCTCGATCTCGTCATCGCCTTGCCTGCGTCGTGGGCCCCGCTCGTCGCGGACTACACGCGTTTCTCGAAAAGGGTGGGACCGGCTTTCCAGGGGACATTCTGGGGTTTTCTCATAGCCAACGTATGGCTGTACGCGCTCGGCGCCCTCCTGGTCCTATCCACCGGGACGGACCCCTCTCCCGCCGGCATCGCCGGCGGGATCCTGGCGCTTGCGGGAGGTTCGGTAGCCGGCGTCCTGTTCCTCACCGGACTTCTGGTCGGAGAGACCGACGAGGCGTTTGCCGACATCTACTCCGCGGCCGTGTGCCTGCAGAACATCGTTCCGAGGATCTCCCGCGCGGTGACGGTCATCGTCATCGCTGCGGTCTCGACGTTGTTGGCTGCGTGGCTCACGATGGAGCGCTACGAGGCTTTCTTGTTTCTCATCGGCTCGGTCTTCCTTCCACTGTTCGGGGTCATGGCGGCTCACCCGTTCATCCGGTGCAAGCATGAGACGGCTGATGGGGATCTGTACAAGAGCAAGGGTCCTTATTGGTTCTCGAACGGCTTCCGCTGGGCGGCGCTGCCGCCCTGGATCGCCGGCTTTGCCGTCTATCACTGGATCCTCCCGACCGGTCCGTCGTGGTGGACCGACCTCGTCGCGAAGGCGGTTGCCGAACCTCTGGTGGTCAGGTTCCCGTGGCTGAACGCCTCTATCCCGTCGTTCGTCGTTGCCTTCCTCCTGGCCCTGTTGATCCTGAGGCCAGGGCGCGCCGGAGGTCCCTCCGACGGCGCCGTTTATCATCCGGAACACCCCCAAAAAAGAGGTGATCTATGAAGATCGAGGCAAAGTGCCACCACTGTTCGCGAACTTTCATCCTGTCGCAGATCGGAGCGGACTCCGATGCGCCCGGACGTTGTCCCTTCTGCGGACATAGGTTCGCACGCCACTATTCGAGTGTGCTGGTTGAAACCGTCAACGCGACGGAGGTTGCTGCGGCGAATTTCGTACACGTCTTGGGCCGTCTCCAGGCAATGGAAACGGGGTTCGACATCGATATAGAGGGTCTCTTGGCAACGGTCTCCGAACAGATCCACGGTCAAACGGATCCCAAGGTTGCCCTCTAGATCCGAGTCGACCGTCGTGGATGCAGAGAGAACTATGGACGTGCTCGTCGTGAGCGACGACGCCCATCTGCGGGAGGTGGCCTCCTATGGCTTCCCCGAATACGCGGAGGTACGACTTGCCGTTGACTCGCGCGACGCGTGGACGATGATCCTGGATCGCCGCCCCGACTGCGTAGTAGTCGATCTCCAGACGGGGAGCTCGGGAGGATTCAACTTGGTCCGATCGATCCATCAAGACCCGCGCACGGATGGGATCCCTTCTCTGTTGTTGCTCGAGAGGCCTCAAGACGACTGGCTGGCGCGACAGGCAGGAGCCACTCTGACGCGCGTGAAGCCGTTAGAAGCTTCGGCTCTCGTTGCCGACGTCCTCTCCATCTCGGACAAGCCAAAAACCGCTTAGACAGCGCCCCTTCTTCTTTCGCGTTCTAAAGACGCAGGTCAGCCCGGTTGCGCCTCACGTATTACAAACCTAGAATTACAAGAATGTGATTCCAGGATCGCTGATCGAGGAGGCGCCGCGGCGCCTCATCCGCCGGGGGAGACATGCGAGAGGAAGGCCGGGTAATGCAACGCATCACCACACGACTCTTACAGCCCGTTGATTGGCAAGCAAATGCTCGTTGCACAGAAGTCGATCCGGAGATTTTCTTCCCTGAACGCGGAGGCTCGTCCAAAGCCGCTCGCGCTGTGTGCTCGCAATGTGACGTGCGCGATCAGTGTCTCGAGTACGCGTTGAACAACAAAGAGCAGTTTGGGATCTGGGGAGGAACGTCCGAGCGCGAGAGACGGCGTTTGCGAAAAGAACGCGCGCGTCGGCGTCTTCGCGCGGCTTCCTGACTCTCTTTCACTAGACGTGTGGGCGAAGCGTCGAAGTCGAAGGACTTGTAAATATCCGGGGAATGCTTGCACGTAGCGTCTACATCGTGCCTAATAACACGTTGAATGCGCGTTTGTGCGCGCACGAGTTGTTTCGGGGAGATGAGATCAACGGACGATCTCATTCGGAGCAAGAGGAGGTGCGGGGAGTTGGCAGCAAAGAAGACAACCGGACGCAAGAGGACTGGGGCCCGCAAGTCAACGGCTCGCAAGTCCACCGGCGGACGCTCGACTTCTCGTAAGTCGACTGCCCGGAAGGCCACCGGACGGAAGAAGACCACGGGTCGGAAGTCGACCGGTCGCAAGAAGACCACCGGCAGGAAGTCCACTGGCGGCCGCAAGAAGACCACCGGTCGCAAGACCACGGGTCGCAAATCGACGGGCGGTCGTAAGAAGACCACCGGTCGCAAGAAGACCACCGGTAGGAAGACGACCGGCAGGAAGTCCACGGGCGGTCGCAAGAAAACGACTGGCCGGAAGACCACGGGCCGTAAGTCCACGGGCGGTCGCAAGAAGACGACCGGCAGGAAGTCCACGGGCGGTCGCAAGACCACGGGTCGCAAGACCACGGGTCGCAAGACCACGGGTCGCAAGTCGACCGGCGGTCGCAAGACCACGGGGGGCCGACGCAAGACCACGCGTCGCTAGTCAGTTACTGCGCAACGCGCTTTCGAGTGAGCGGCCCGGCTTGATCAGAAGTCGGGCCGCTTCTCTTTTCTCGTCCGGCAGGTAGCGCTCGGGCGGCAGTCCAACGATCTCGCATGCAGTGATCGCCACATCCTCCTCTCGACTCAGCGTCGCGACGGCCTCGAACGCCTGGTCTATGCCGGTCTTGCCGGGCGACGTCAGGTTCATCGAGACCTGAGCCCGGTCGTCACCCATCGACCATCCCAGTGCACGCACTCCCGGAGGACCACCCCCCGACGAACGAACCCGAGCCGCTATGCGTCGCGCCGTCCGGGCATCTGAGCGCAACCAGACGTTGAATGCGATCAGCGGTCCCCTGGCCCCCACGCATACGACGCCGCGAGAGGGCTCCACGTCCGCAGGACCTTCATCGGGAAGGAGACCTTCTTCTGCTATCCGTCGCCGCAACTCGAGTAGACCGCCGCGGCGCAGCTCGGGTAGGGAGCGGGTCTCGGGGCGTCGCGCGGCCGCTCCGTAGAGAAAGACGGGGAGGTCCGCGGAAGACGCTATCGCCGCGCCGGCGCGATTTGCGAGGTCGATCGCCGGCGATGGATCGGAGCCATCCCATACGAACGGGAACACGTCGAGGGAGCCGAGTCGAGGATGCACGCCCGATTGTTCTCTCAGGTCGATGACTTTGCAGCCCAGCGCCAGCTCCGCTGCCGACCGCGCCAGCGAGGTGGCGTCTCCGGTGATCGTGAAGACGCTGCGGTTGTGCACGGCATCGCTGTGGACGTCGAGCACTCGGCTCCCGCCCCTCGTTATCGAGCCCGCGAGCGCCGCAAGCAAGGCGACGTCGACGCCCTCGGACACGTTCGGCACCGCGATGACGGGTATCTCTTGTCCCCGCTTCGCAGCGTCATCGGCTCCCACGCTGCGTTACCGTAGTCGTATGGCTGAGTACGGGTTCACGGTCGAGGTCCCCGAGGGATACGACGAAGCGGTGCTGCGTACCCGCCTGGCTCTTCGGGGCGCCGGTTTCTCGATCATCACCGAAGCGCATGTCGGTGGCATGCTCGGCCCCCAAGCCGGAGCCGACCGTCAGTACCTGATCATGGGGGCGTACCAGGCCCGCACGACACCGAAGGAGCTGGAGTCGGGCATCAAGGCGGCCGTTCACGTCGCTTGCAACGTCGTCGTCCAAGAACAAGATGGGTCCGCCCTCGTGGCCGCCCTCGACCCCGAGGACGACATCGATCCCGCAAACGACGCCCAGCTGGTCACCGCTCAAACCGCGCGCGCCGCATTGAGGGATGTCCTCGAGAAGGTGGGTTCTCGATGACCGCCGCCAACGTCAGACCGATCGTGGACGCGTTCATGGCCCGAATCGACGAGGTGGTCGAAAGAGGAGTGGGGGCCATCTGGAGGAGCGTGCCCTCTTACGGGCGCATGGACGACGCCTTCAAGGGCGAGGTCAGCAAGGCCATGCGTCTCAACGTCGAAGTGCTGTCGCAGGTCCTACAGCAGGGTCGCGAGATCTCCCGCGGAGAGCTGAGATACATCGAGCAAGTCGGCGCGCAACGAGCCGAGATGGGGATCCCGCTCGAGGACGTGCTTCACGCCTATCGAACGGTCTTACGTGCCTCATGGGAAGTGCTGTCGGAGGAATGTCGCGCCGCCTCGGATGAGGGGGCCCTCGATGCGACCCTGGAAGTGGCCGAAGCGGTGTTCCGTTACACGGACCAGATCTCAACCGCCGTCGCGGATGCTTACGCGCGGGCCCAGCGAGCGATCGTGCGCGAACAAGAGGGTGCGCGGCGGGAGTTCCTTGCCGACCTCCTGTTCGGTACGGAGATCGCTCCGGAAGACATCCTCCGCAGAGCGCACACGTTCGGTTACGACCTGTCGCTCAGCTATGCCGCTCTCGTGGGATGTGGGCCGAAGAACGTCGACCGGAAAGAGGCCACGGTGGCCGCGGCCGCTTCGGCGACGCTGACTCAGCGGGCTGCCGAACCGATCGTGTTGCAGAAGGCGGAGCACACGATCGCCTTGATCCCCGTCGATCCGACCACCGATCCCGTGGCGCTGCCGGAAAAGCTCGTCGCCGAGCTCGATGGTGACTGGACGTTCGGAATGGGTGGTCCCGAGCCCGGTCTCAAGGGCATCCGTCGGGCATATCTGGAGGCTCGTGAGGCTCTCGAGATCGGATTAGCGCTCGGAATAGGCGGACCCGTCCACCGCTTCGACGATCTGCTGCTCTATCACTTCCTTCGCGTGGAGCCGGCCCTGGTAGAGCGCTTCATTGAGCAGACACTCGGCCCCCTCATCGCTTACGACGAGCGGCGCAAGGGAGAGCTGATCAAGACCATCGAGGCCTACTTCGCCGTGGACGGAAGCGTGAAGATGGCGGGCGAGAGGCTGTTCGCGCACCCCCACACCGTTACCTATCGGCTCAAGCAGGTAGAGAGCCTCACCGGCTGGTCTCTTCGAGACGCGGAGGACAAGCTCCGCCTGCAGCTCGCGCTGCGCGCGTACAGACTCGCCCAGGCGCGCAACGATCCCGACGAAGCAATCTAGGACTACCTGCTCTACCCAGTCGCTCGCACGCTCCTGTTAGCCTCCACGACGTGCCCAAACGTGTGCTGATAATCGGCTGGGACGGGGTCGATTGGAAGATCCTGCGTCCCCTTCTCGAGACCGGCGAGCTCCCAAATCTGGCCCGTCTCATAGAGCGCGGCGCCCACGGGGATTGTCTGTCGACCGTGCCATCTCATTCGTGGTGCGCGTGGCCGTCGTTCATGACCGGCCTGAATCCCGCCGGACACGCGGTGTTCGACATCCTCGAGCACCAGCCGGGGGTTTCCCGACGCCTGCCGGTGACCTACAGGTCCATAAAAGCGCGAACGATCTTCGACGACTTGTCCGACGCCGGCAAGACGACCATTGCGGCGAACATCCCGCTCACGTTCCCCGCCCCCAAGATCAAGGGCAAGGTAATCGGCGGCGGAGTGCTTCCGGCGAGTCGCTCCTACACCTACCCGCTGGAGCTGCAGAAGGAGCTCGACGAGAACGCCCCCTTCCCCGTAAACGGGATGAGCTGGACGACGTTCCGAAACCGACCCGAGGCCTTTCTCGAGGAGTGCGCCGAGATCACCGCCAAGCGTCAGAAAGCCTTCGAGTACCTGCTGGATACGACCGATTGGGACTTCGCCACGCTCGTGTACGTGTCGACCGACCGGATTCAGCACTGCCTGATGGAATACATCCATCCCGAGCACCCCAAGTATCCGGAGGCAAAGGACACGCCCGTCGCCAAGCAGGCGCGCGCCGTGTACCAGCAACTGGACGACGGTCTCGCAAAGCTCCTCGAGCGGACGACCGACGACGACCTCGTCGTATTCATGTCGGATCACGGGCACCAGGCGTGCACGAGGACGGCGACGATGGACAGGATCCTGCAATACCTGGGTTTCCTCGAGTTCGGCAAGGGCTCGTTTGCCTTCAACCTCATCCGATGGGGGCCCGGTCGTCGCATCGCGCGCCGCATCTATGACGTCTTGAAATTGCACGGGAAGATCTCGATCCCGGCCTCGCCCATCGAGTGGTCGAAGACGCGCGCCTACACGAGCGTCGTCTCCACGGGCGAGGGTGTGTCGGTGAACCTCAAGGGGCGCGAGCCCGGTGGGATCGTGGACCCCAAGGACTACGAGAAGGTCCGCGATGAGGTGTTCAACGCGCTGGACGCCTTCCGGGATCCGGACAACGGCAAGAGCCCTATCTCGAAGATCTATCGCAAGGAAGAGGTCTTGTCCGGTCGCTTCCTCGACACGGCACCGGACCTCCTCTTGGTGCCGGCACCGTTCTACTCGTTGACTCACGCAAAGGGAATGATCGAGGAGGCTGACTGGCTCTCGGGCGACCATCGCATCGAGGGAGTCGTCGTCGCGACCGGTCCCGAGGTCACGCCGGGCCCCTTGACGGAGCGAGCCGAGCTCATCGATCTAGGGCCGACGTCCTTGGCCGCCCTGGGCGTTCCGAGTGCCATCGAACGCGACGGCAAGGTGCTGAAGACTCTCATTGGCGACGACGTGCAGCTCGAGATCAAGGAGGGGTCCGGCGACAAGGCCGACGCGGTCGATCCCACCGGACTAACCTCAGACGAAGAAGGCGAGATCGAGGACCATCTCAGGGGCCTCGGCTACGTGGAATAGCAATTCAAAAGGCTCAAGGAGGACGTCTTGCGCGCTCGTAGGTCATGTCTGTCCGTGCCCGGGTCGAGCCCGAAGATGCTCGCAAAGGGTCCCACGCTCCCTGCCGACGAGGTCTTCATGGACCTGGAGGACTCCGTTGCACCTCTTGCCAAAGAAGAGGCGCGGGGCAACGTCATCGACGCTCTCAAGAACAACGACTGGACCGGCAAGACCGTCGTGGTCCGTATCAACTCGATCGACACGCAGTGGGCCGCAGACGACCTGAAGACGATCGTCGAGGAGGGCGGCAGCTACCTCGACTGCATCATGATCCCCAAGGTCCAGCACGCGCACGAGGTCATGTTCGTGGATCACATGCTGCGCATGATCGAGACCAATACCGGGCTCGATCGCCGTATAGGGCTCGAAGCCCAGATCGAGACGGCCACCGGCCTCCGCAACGTGTACGAGATCGCGCACTCGTCGGATCGCCTCGAGACGCTGATCTTCGGCCCCGCCGACATGAGCGCGTCACTGGGCCTTCCGACGGTCACCGCGGGTCTGCCCATGCCGGGTTACCCGGCAGATCATTGGCATTGGGTCCTCGAGACCATCCTGGTGGCGGCGCGCTCCGCGGGTCTTCAGGCCATCGACGGTCCGTACCTGCTCATCAAAGACCTCGACGGGTTCCGCGACATGGCCATGCGCGCCAGGGCGCTCGGATACGACGGCAAGTGGGCCCTGCACCCGGGACAGGTCGACGTCCTCAACGAGGTCTTCACTCCGACCCAGGAGGAGTACGACAAGGCCGAGGCAATGCTCGAAGCGTACAAGCACGCCACCGAGGTCGAACGCCGCGGCGCGGTCATGTTCGGCAACGAGATGATCGACGAGGCGTCTCGCAAGATGGCCACGCAGTTCGCAGAGCGGGGGCGGGCCGCAGGGATGCAGCGCGACAGGATGCTCGAGGACTTCCAAAAGGAGTGGAGCGCTTAGATGCAGCTCACCGATACGCAGAAGGCGATCGTCGAGACGGTTCGGGACTTCGTCGAGAAAGAGGTCATCCCCGTCGCCGACGAGATGGAGCACCGGGACGAGTATCCGGAGAAGATCGTCGAGCAGATGAAGGAGCTCGGTCTCTTCGGGCTCACCGTCCCCGAGGAGTTCGGAGGTATCGGGGAGTCCCTCACGACCTACGCTCTCACGGTCGTCGAGCTGGCGCGGGGTTGGATGAGCCTCTCAGGTGTGCTCAACACCCACTTCATGGGTTGCTACCTGATCAACAAGTTCGGTACCGACGACCAACGCCAGAGATACCTCCCGAAGATGGCGACCGGGGAATGGCGCGCCGCGCTCGCGATGAGCGAGCCCGAGGCGGGTTCGGACGTCCAGGCGATCCGCACGAAGGCGACCAAGGATGGCGACGACTACGTCGTGAACGGCCAGAAGATGTGGCTCACCAACGGTCTTCGCTCCAGCCTCGTTATGACACTGGTCAAGACCGACCCCGAAGCCGACCCACCCCACAAAGGGATGAGCATGCTCATCGTCGAGAAGGAGGGGGGAGTCGCTCAGCCCTCACCCGGCCTCGACGTCGGGAAGAACATCGAGAAGATGGGCTACAAGGGCGTCGAGACCACCGAGATGACGTTCTCTGACTTCCGCGTCCCACGGAGCCAGCTCCTCGGCAAGGAGGAGGGCCAGGGATTCCGTCAGGTCCTGGACGGCATCGAGATCGGTCGGGTCAACGTCTCGGCCCGGGCGGTCGGCCTGTCAACCAGGGCCTTCGAGGAGGCCATCCGCTATAGCCAGGAGCGCAAGGCTTTCGGAAAGGCGATATCGCAGCACCAAGCCGTGCAGATCCACCTGGCCGAGATGGCGACCACCCTGGAGGCGGCCCGACTCATGCTCTTCTCGGCCGCCGAGAAGAAGTCGGCGGGCGAGCGCTCCGACCTCGAGGCCGCAATGGCCAAGCTTTTCGCTTCGGAGGCCTGTCACGAGATCGTCACGAAGTCGCTCAGGGTCCACGGGGGCTACGGGTACTCGAAGGAGTTCACCGTCGAGCGCCTCTATCGCGATGCTCCCTTCCTGTTGATCGGGGAGGGGACCTCGGAGATCCAGAAGACCGTCATCGCACGGCGACTGCTGGAGCGTCACAAAACCTCCTGATCGCTGCGCGCGCCATCGGCGGCGGCGACCTCCGCCCGAAGGGCATGAGGATGAATGACCCCCGTTCCATGTCCGTCACCTAGAACTTCGCGGGTTTCTGGAATAAAAAGGTCGATTTCGGGCATCCTGCACTTTGTAGTTGCTTAACTGCAGCCAGTAGTGGTAATTTCTGCCAGGTCTAGTCAGATGTGACTAGTCATCGGGCAAACGAAAGGGGCAGGGGGATGGCTACATCCTCTGTTTCGGGGGTGGAACGAGAGGGTCGCGACGAGTCCGGCCGGCGGCGGCTGGTGGAGATCCTCGACCTGCACGGCGACGAGTTGGCCTCGATGTGGACCGAGGCGGCCGGGGCCCATGTGAACCGCTGGCCCCAGTTCGATCGCTACCTACGCCGGCTCATAGCGGGTCTCGCCGAGGTCTTCAAAGGGATGGGCTGGGGGCGCACCCAGGCCGTCATCGACGAGCTCGCTCAGCTTCGGGCCAGCTCGGGAGTGGGTCTGGAGCAAAGCTTGCAGAAGGCCCTTCTAGAGGGACGCCGGGCGGTGAGGCCTCTGTGCCCCGACAGCAACGAGTGCGAAGAGCTCATGCTCGAGGTGCTCCACGAATGCGTGTTCCGCTTCTCGGAGTCCTATCAGGGCCTGCGACTCGCGTCCGAGAGCGATCGGATGCACACCAGGATCATCAAGTCCCTCGTCATGTCCCTTGAGGCACGCGACCCGTATACGAAAGGTCACTCGCTTTCGGTTGCCCTGCTGTCGCAACGAATTGCCGGCGGTATGGGCCCCCAGGTCGATCCCTGTCGTGTCTACCTGGCAGGTCTTCTCCACGACGTCGGAAAGATAGGGATCCCCGACAACATCCTGCTCAAGGCGGGTCCTCTGGACCGGGAGGAGTGGGAGGTCATGAAGAGCCACCCGATCGTCGGCGGCACGATCCTCAAGCCGATCAAGCTCTACGCCGACGTCGTGTCGGCCGTGCTCACGCATCACGAGAACTACGACGGTTCCGGCTATCCGTATGGCATTGCCGGAGCCGACATCCCCCCGATCTCGCGCATCCTGCGCGTGGCCGACAGCTTCGATGCCATGACGACCACACGCGCGCACCGTCCGAGCCGAACGGCCGACGAAGCGATTGCAGAGATAACCTCGGCCAGCGGCACGACCTACGACCCGGAAGCCGTCGAAGCGTTCAGCGGCGTTATCGACCAACCCGGCGTCATGAGCGAACTGAGCCTGGCGAGCCTGCAGATCGACCTCGGCGAGTTCGTCCTGTAATCAGATCACCGCAGGTATCAGTGGGGGGGCCCGCTCGGGTAGTCCAATCGCGCGCGCTGCCGGCAGGTATTCGATGCCGCTCGGCCTGAACCACCTCGTGGCCCCATCCGGATCAAGTTCGACCCCCCAGCGGTACTCGTGCACCAACCGGTGGTGCGAGCTGCAGATCAGCACCAGGTTGTCCATGTTGGTCTCGCCGCCTCTGACCCAGTGGTGGATGTGGTGCGCGTGAAGGAACCTTTTGTTCTCGCAGGCGGGAAAGGTACATCCCCCATCACGGTGCCTGAGTAGTCGTTGGATCCACGGCGGAGGAATCCGACTCACTCGGCCAACCCCCACCACCTGGCCATGGTCGTCGTGCAGGGCCAACTGGATCCGGCCGTCGCACGCCAATCGCCGAGCCGTTTCAGCGTGGATCGCGCCAGCGCCCTGCACCTCGCATCCGCCGTCTCCTGCGAGTGCTCCTAGATCCGCGTGAACGACGACCGTGGCCCGGTCCGCATCCTGATCGTTGGCGATGGTCGCCGAGGCCATTGTGTACAGAGCATCCGCTCGCCGGGCGTCGAGAGAATCTTCCGGGAAGACCAGCTCGTCTTCGTCGAGGATGATGTCCGGAAGCCGGCCCGCCATGCGGTCCAACGCAGACGCCACCACTGCTCCCTGATCCGCGGGAAGCGAGCCGGCGAGCTGCAAGAAGCGTCCTTCGTCCGTCCACCAGAACGAGAAGGATCGCCGCTTGTGGTCCTCGGCGATCTCGTCAAGTGGAGGGCGCTTCTCTCGATCGGCCCGATCCTTGATTGCGGACAGGCTTACCCGGCGTGCCCAGGAGATGAGCTTCTTCTCGGTCGCGGGCTGAGCAAAGCGGCAGAGCTCTACGACTTTCTCGATCGAGAGGCTGCCCTCCTCGAGGGCCGTCGTCAATCGCGGCAGATGGGGTAGCGCTCCGGCAGCGGCGATCCTGCGGCGCGCGGCCCAGCGAGAGAGGCCGAGCTCGCCCGACACCCACGCTGCGAGATCCTCGGCGTCGTCCTCCCGCCAGGCTTCGATCCGTTCACACTCTGCTATGGCGGCGAGCAATCTCCTCTGCGCGGCTCCTACTGCGCGCTGAGCGCAGGTGAGTTCCCTCGTCGCCTCTTTTCTGGGGCTGTTCGCAGATCCATCCATGCGAATCTCATTTCCAGCGCCCCGGGTTCGCGGCCCATAAGCACTTTAGCGAACATACGTTCGATAGTCAAGCCCCAATCGCCGGAGCGCGGCCCCCTACACTCGGCGCCATGCGGCTGGGCCTGGCACTTCCTCATTACGACACGAGCCTTGCCGGCAGGCCTGCCTCCTGGGAGGGGGTCGCGCGCGTGGCTCGGGTCGCCGAGCAATCGGGCTTCTCGTCCATTTGGATGTCGGATCATCTCTTTCTCGATTGGAGCAAGTACGGGGGACCGGACACCCGCCAGGGCTCGCTCGAATGCTGGGCGACGCTGAGCTCGCTCTCGGCCGTCACCGAGCGCGTGCGACTCGGAACTCTCACCCTGTGCAACGACTTCAGAGCCCCCACCCTTCTCGCCAAGATGGCGGCGTCCCTCGATCAGTTCAGCGGCGGACGGTTGGAGCTGGGGATGGGGGCCGGGTGGTACGAGCCCGAGTACGAGGCGGCCGGGATCCCGTTCGACAAAGCCGGGACCCGCATCTCACGCCTCGGCGAAGCGGTCCAGATCGTGCGTCGTCTCTTGGCAGGCGAGGAGCTCGAGTTCTCCGGCGAGCATTACGAGTTCGACGGTGCGATCGTCCGACCGGGCCCGGTGCAGCAGCCACACCCACCCGTCTGGATCGGCGGGAAGGGTGATTTCCTGCTCAAGACCGCGGCGCGCAACGCGGATGGGTGGAACTTCTCGTGGCTCGGCGACTTCGGGGCCTATGCCGAGCGTTCTGCTGCGACAGACCGCGCTTGCGAGACCGTCGGGCGAGACCCGTCGACTCTGCGACGTTCGGTCGGGGCGTACGTGCTTGCCGGCGAAGACGACCGGGACGCACGACGGAGGCTCGAGCGTCTCGTCGAGCGCACTCCCACAGGTGTGTTGCGAGGTTCGGACACCGGAACGGGAGTATCCTGGGAGAGATTCAGCGGCTCTCGGGTGACCGGTACTCCCTCGGAGGTCATCGATCGACTCGGGTCGCTGGAACGCTTCGGTGTCGAGGAGGTGATCGTCAGCCTCGGGGCGTTGCCGTTCCAGGTCGCCGATGAGGAAGACGTGCAGTTCGTCGGAGAAGAGATCGCCTCGGCGCTTCGCTGAGGATTGGAGGTAGCGAGATGAGTTTTCCCGGTGGAGGCGAGTGGCTCATAGTCCTGCTCATCCTCCTTCTTCTATTCGGAGCCTCCAGGTTGCCCAAGCTGGCCCGGTCCATGGGGCAGGCCGGCAAGGAGTTCAAGACGGGCTTCAAAGAGGGCTACAAGGACCAGCCGGTCGAGGGCCCCTGTCCCTTCTGTGAAGCCGACATCCCGCAGGATTCGAAGTTCTGCCCCGGCTGCGCCAGAACTGCGGAGGACATCGTCGCCGAGAAGAACAAGAGGGCCGCGGCCGCGGCGGAGACGAAGACCCCCAAGAGCGCGTAGCCCCCGAGCTAAGGCGTCAGAACCACCTTCATCGCCTCGCGTGAGGCGAACAGCTCGTAGCCCTCTTCGGCACTTTCGAGCGGCAGCCTGTGGGTTATCAGGATCGTCGGGTCGACGGCCCCGCTATCGATCGCATCCAGAGCGGTCTCCCAGTGAGCCTGGACGTTGGCCATGCCTGAGAACCTGATATCCAGGCCGCGGATCCAGACCATCCCCATGGGGAGCTCGTAGCGCTCCGTGCCGTACACTCCGATGACCGCGACGCGGCCCCCGTCGCGCACGCATTTGAGAGCCGCCTTGAAGACCGGGGTGGTGCCGACCGCCTCTATGACTACGTCGGCCATTTCCCCCTCCGTGGCCCCGGCGACGGCCGCCTGCGGATCCATCTCGGAGGCATCGATCGTCTGCACGTCGAGATGACGCCGGGCGAAATCGAGCCGGGCGGGGTCGCGATCCAGCAGCAGGAGCTGGCGGGGGCTGCGAAGGCGCGCCGCCATCACGCACGACAACCCGACCGGTCCCGCTCCGATCACCGCCACGCGGTCACCCTCGCCTACCTCTCCGAGCCCGGCGGCATAGAAACCGGTCGTGAGGACGTCGCCTCCAAACAGGGCTCGCTCTTCCGAGAGCCCTTCACCTGCCGAGCCTCCGGAGGCCCCGGCCCCCTTAAGTGCATGCAGGTTCACGGAGGCATCGGGCACCCTCACCAGCTCAGCTTGGGCGCCGTCGAGGTCACCCGTGAGCACCCCTAGTCCCAGTGCTCGCCGGTTCCGGCAGAAGTTGAACTCCCTGCGCGCGCAAGCGACGCATCGCCCGCACGCGATCAGGAATGACCCCAGGATCTCGGCGCCCTCTTCGAAACCCGCCTCGGGCCCTGTCTCGACGACCGTTCCCACGTACTCGTGGCCGATCACGCTGCCCTCGCGCATGCCGGGTGTCTTGCCGTCGAGCAGGTGGAGGTCGGACGCGCAAATGGAGGACTTGGTGACCCGCACGATCGCATCGGCTGCCTCCTGGATCCGAGGCGCGGCTACGTCCTCCACTCGCACACGGCCGGAACCGGCAAAGACGACGGCCTTCAACGTCCCTCTCCGGTTCCATCGCCGACCGAGCGGCTCCGGGCAGGGACGAAGGGAATAAAACGCCCTGGGAGCGGCGTTCTATCAAGGGAGCGAGGCGGTCGAACGGGTGGAGGCGATGAAGGGCTCGGCGCATTCACGCCGCACATCCTGACGCACCAGGCCCGTCGCCGTGCACGCGCTCACAACCGATCGAGCGAGACGAGAGAGCAGTGAGCGACGAGATCACCGTCTACACGAGCCAGAGCTGCGGGCCCTGCAGGAGGCTCAAGCGCCACCTGGGCGAGGCCGGCGTGTCCTTCCGCGAGGTCGACATCGACCGGGAACCCGGGGTGGCCCGCCGGATCGAGCAGAGCACCGGCGGTTTCCGGATCGTCCCGACGGTGGAGATAGGCGGCCGGCTCCTCGTGAACCCCCTTCCCGCCGAAGTCGTTGCCCTGGCTGCAGATAATTAACAACCCTAGTAAGGTAGATAGATGCCAAACTTCCGAGAGCTGCTGAAAGAGACCAAGGCGAAGATCGCCGAAACGACTCCTGAGACCGTTCGGGGCCGCATCGACCAGGGCGAGAGAGTTCAGGTCGTAGACGTCCGCGAACAGGACGAGACCCAACACGGAGTGGTGCCGGGCGCCCACCGTTTGCCCCGCGCGCACTTCGAGAGCCGCGTCGAGGACGTCGTGGCCGACAAGTCGGCTCCCGTGGTCGTGTACTGCGCCAGCGGGGTTCGCAGCGCCTTTGCCGCCAAGACCCTGGGCGAGCTCGGATACGAGAACGTCGAATCGATGTCGGGCGGCTTTATCCGTTGGAAGGATCTCGGCTACGACTACGAGATCCCCCGCGTGCTCGACGCATCCCAGCGCGATCGCTACTCGCGCCACCTCATCCTCCCCGAGGTCGGCGAGGCCGGTCAGACCAAGTTCCTCGACTCGAGGATCTTGTGCATCGGGGCCGGTGGGCTCGGATCACCCGCTCTTTTCTATCTGGCGGCTGCCGGCATCGGGACGCTCGGGATCGTGGACGACGACCACGTCGAGGCCAACAACCTCCAGCGGCAGATCATCCACAACACCGATCGCCTGGGGATGAGCAAGGCCGAGTCGGCGCGGGAGACGCTCACCAAGCTGAACCCGGACGTCAAGGTCGAGATCCATCCCTTCCGCATCACCGCGGACAACGCGCGTGAAGTGATGAGTGAGTACGACATCGTCGTGGACGGATCCGACAACTTCGACACGCGCTACGTCGTCAACGACGCAGCGGTTGCTCTGCACAAGCCCGTGATCCATGGGTCGATCTTCCGTTTCGAGGGGATGGTGTCGACCTTCGTCCCGTTCGAGGGCCCGTGCTACCGGTGCCTCTATCCCGAGGCTCCTCCCTCCGAGCTCGCACCTACGTGCAGCGAGGCGGGCGTGCTCGGGGTGCTTCCAGGCATCGTGGGCTCGCTCGAGGCGAACGAGGCACTCAAGCTCGCCGGAGGATACGGAGAGCCGCTTGTTGGCCGGCTGATGATCTTCGACGCCCAGGCCACCCGCTTCTCCGAGGTGAAGGTCCGCCGCGACCCGAACTGTCCCACCTGCGGGTCGCAGGCTTCCTCGGCTTAAGCTCGGCTGCTAGCGGGCGAGCGCCCGATGCGAACGCGTCACAATCCACAGCGGTGAAGGTCATCGTTCTCGCAGACACGCACACCCGAGGTCTCTCACGCTCGCTTCCCATGGGGGCGTGGCCGTACATCGAGACGGCCGACCACATCCTTCACGCGGGAGACGTCGTCGATCCTGCCCTCCTGGATGAGCTTCGATCGTTCGCCCCCGTAAGCGTCGTCCTGGGCAACTGCGACGCACATGACGTGCGGGCCTGGGGGGCGGCGGAGGAACTCGGGATCGTGCTGGAGGGGATCCCCATCGGGATGATCCATGATTCCGGTCCCTCGTCGGGGCGTCGCAAGAGGATGAGGCAGAGATTCCCGCAGGCGCGCGTGGTTGTGTTCGGACACTCGCATATCCCGATCAACGAAGATGAAGAAGGTCTGCTCCTGTTCAATCCGGGCAGCCCCACCTGGAAGCGAAGGGCGCCCTTTCCGTCCATGGGGATCCTGTGGCTCGAGAACGGTGACGTCGAGGGTGAGATCTTCCCCGTTTAGCGATTGCGGAGCGTTCTCGGCTCGGGAACACCAGGATTATCGGAGGCGTCAAAAGGTCATGACGAACTACAGGAGGGTCGCCGCCTCTCTCTTGACGGTCGCGCTGCTGGGAGGGGCCGGCTGTGGCGGTGAGGCCGGCGTGTCGGCACAGGCGGCCGAGCCGCCGTCGATCTCCTGCACGTCTTTCTTCCGAGAACGCCTGACGGAGCCGCCCCGGGCCGGCGAGAAGATCACCCTGTCGGAATCCGGCGGGGACGAGAGCGTCGTGGTGGGGAACTTCCGCTTCCGGGTCCTCTACCTCGTCGAATCCCCCGAACCGCCTAGCGTCAGCGTGTTCGTGAAGACGGCGAGGGGCTCCGATCCCATCACGCAGGATCTTTATCAGCTCCCCGAGGGCGGCTTGGGAGCGTCTTTCGCGGGCCGCCACGGCTTCACCGGCCTGACCTACGTTAGGCACCCTCAGACGAGGAGTGAGCTTCAGTACATCTGCACGGAAAAGTAGTTTCTGCTCGGGAGAGGGAACCATCTGCTCTTCTCTCGGCGAAGTGGGGACAATGGGGCTTATGCAGTCAGACGAGCAGGTCTCGGTCGTTATCCCGGTGTTCAACGAAGCGCCGGTCATAGAAGAGGTAATCGGCGATCTCATGACGCAGGTCGTCGACAGGCTGCCGGGTTCGGAGATCGTCGTGGTCGACGATTGTTCGACCGACGCGACGCCGTTGCTACTCCAGAGGATGGCGACCGTACACCTACGACTCCGGGTGATCCGCTCGGAGATCAACAGGGGCCACGGGCCTTCTGTTGTGAGGGGTCTCGATGCCGCCTCGCGGCCCTGGGTGTTCCTCTTGGACTCCGACGCGCAGTTCGACGTTGCGGATTTCTGGAAGCTGTGGGCCGTCCGCGAAGACGCCGAGCTCGTTCTGGGACGACGTGAGAAGAGGCAGGATCCTCGTCATCGGCTCGTTCTCACGAAGGTCGTAAGGGCCGTCCTGTCATTGCTCGCGACGCAACCGCTGGAGGACCCGAACGTCCCCTTCAGATTGATGCGGAGGCGGCTGTGGCTGGACCTGCGAGAGCACGTCGGACCAGCCCCGCGCGCTCCCTCGATAATGATCTCGCTGGGGGCGGCTCTTCGCGGGTACCGAGCGAAAAGTCTCCCGGTTGTGCATTTCCCGCGCCTGCACAGCCCCTCCACTCTCCGGGCCGGGCGCCTGATGCGATTCAGTCTCGCTGCCTTGGGCGAGGTCATTGGGTTCCGGAACAGGGTCCTTGCTCTATCCGTTCCGGAGCACCGTAAAGACCAGGCAGAGATGCGGTCGGCGCCGCTACATGAGGTCTGAAGATCACTCGCTTGCACTGACTCTGGGCACTGTCGCCTCCTCGGCCATCGTCGTCGGCGCGGTCCTCGTGTACCTGTTCTCGCTTTTCGAGGTCTCCCTCTCGATCTGGTTGCTCGACGTGCTCTTCATCGGCGGCGTAACCGTATCGATCGTCGGGGCGGTCCTGGTCTCCAAGAGAGAGAGTGCGGAGCCCAAGCAGCGGCGGGCCTTGCGTCATCGGGTGAGGGAGCTGGCTTTTTTCTTCCTTCCGCTGGGCGTGTTGTTGCCGGGCATCGTCATCGTCTTGCTCAATCCGCGGCTGCAGATGTCCTTTCACGGATACCTGCATTCCGCCTACACGTATGAGGTCATCCAAGGTCACATCGCACCAGAGAACCCCCTTCTGGCGGGAGAACCGCCCAACGACTACTGGCTGTTCCACGTCCTTCTGGGAAGCATCGTCCACGTGACGCGCCTGGCACCTCCGTTGGCGGCGACCATGGTGAACCTGGCTGCTCTTGGAGCCTCGGTCGCCATCGTGTGCTGGATCCTTGCGTCGATAGGGCTCTGGCCTCGGGGGCCGGTTGCTCGTTCGTGCTCGGCCATGTTCGTCTTGTTCGGGCTCAATCTCTTCGGGCTCATCCACGTCTTGATCAATCAGGGACGAGGCGTCTCTCCGGGCAACGATCCTCTGGACACGATGCTCCTGGCCGGGGTCGCTCGATCCGCGGGTCTGTTCGGCAAGTACCTGAACTTCAACGGTTTCCCCCTCGGCGTGGCGTTCTTCTTGCTCGCGCTCGGATGCGCGTTGAGGATGACGTCCGTTATCTCACCGCTTCCTCTCGTCGGGTTCCTCACCGGGTGCCTCGGCGCGGTCGCCTTCCACGTCACGAGCGGGCTTTTTGCCCTCGTCGTGCTCCCGATCGCCTTCGGCGCCGCCTGCCTCGTCACTCGTCGGCTGCCGCGCTTGGAGATCTCCGCCCGGGAGGCCCTTGCGATCGGCGTCCCCGCGGCCGTCTCAACCGGGGCTCTCGCCCATTACGTGCTCGGCCTCGCCGGCGCGCTGGAGGGATCCCCCCAGGTTCACCTCTGGGTCGGCGAGAACGCGGCCCGCTTTGTCGGGCTGGTCTATCCGCTGTTGCCCTTCCTAGCTTTGGGGATCTGGTGGGCAGGGCGAGAGCGGAGGACCGACCTGGTCATGCTCGGCGCTATCGCGATGATCGGAGCGATCTTCTCGCTCGCCTTCGTGCTGCCCGGGCAGAACCAGTACAAATTCGACTACCTCGGAGGCTTTGCGCTGGTTCTCGTCGCGCTCGCCGGGTGGAGCAAGCTTCGAGCCTCCGGTACCCGTTGGGTGGCTGTGGCCGCCACCGCCCTTGCAGTCATCTCCCTCGGCCTGTTGCTCGCGAAGCAGGTCTATACCGGATTCGGTTACGAGCGTTCAGAGCTCGTGCGCGACAAGACGCTGGCCTACGACGGGATCAACGTGATCGACGCCCTTCACCGTCCTAGCCGAGCCTGGGACTGGATCCGCGAGAACACGCCCACTCGGACGATCGTCGTGGGACCGCCGGCAAGGAAGGATCAGGCCCGGTTCCTGCCGATCAGTCAGAGGACCGCCTACGTGATCAAAGGAGGTCCCTACACGGTCGGGAGCCCCGAGTTCGCCGAGCGCAAGCGGACGGTGGCGGCCCTCTATTCGCCCAACAGGTCGGCTCGATCCAAGAGTGCCGCCCTCGACGAGGTCGTGGAGGATTCCGGGCAGCGTCACGTGGTGATCGCGGTCCCGCGCCGCTTCCGCAGCTCCTTCGATCCAACAGATCCTCGGCTCCGTCGGGTCTTCGACGCGACGGGCATCCACCTCTTCGAGCTGGTGGATCCCTGAGGGGTTACGTTTCCGGCGGGAGCTCAGGGACGTCGTCGAGCACGCGCTCCATCCACGAAAAGGGATCTTTGATCTCGGCCATCGTGGGCAGGTTGTCGGGCGCGTCCCACACGCGGTTCAGAGACGGGAGACCCCGCAGCGAGGTCACCGCCGCGCAGAAGGTTGCACCGGAGGCCTCGAGATCCCGGTCCAGGGTGATGCCGAGGATCGATCCGAGAAGCGCTTCCGCTTCTCTGTTATCCGCTCGGAAGCGGCTCATGCCCTCCCGTATCCGAGCGTCGTCGTCGAGCATCTGCGCAGCAACAGCGTTCTGGACGTGCCCCGCGTAGCCCTCGAAGGCTGCTATGAAAGCGCCGAGCCGACCCAGTGCTTTTCGGTGACGCTCTGTGGAGACCACGGGGAGCTGACTCTCTGCGTCGCCGTCTTGGAGACCCTCCATACCCTTGCTCTGGAGCTCGAGCAGGCGTCGTTCGAGATCGCCCATGTCGATCTCCGTTGCATCGACGACCTCGGTGAGCAAGCTCTTGAGATAGCGCGGCGCCCAGGGGGCAGAGGTCATGACGAGATGCCGGGCGCTCTCGTGGATCGCCATCCAGCGCAACGTCGAACCGATTTCGAGCTCGTAGTCGTCGTTGAGCTTCTGGAGATTGGGCACTACGAAGAACAACCTGGCGGTGTCCTCTCGCGGGATGGGGTAGTCGTAGCGGCCGAGAGCCCCGCGAGCGAGGTTCCCCACGAGCGTACCGGCCTGGACCCCGATGAGCAGGGGAGCGATCTGGCCCATTGCACCCTGCAGCACGCCGCCCATCTCCGCGCTCTCCGGCTGTGAGCGAACCAGCTCTTGGGTGAAGTGCCCGGCGAGATGCTCGAGGAGCCAGCGCCACGACTCGAGCGTCGTCTCGATCCATCGTGCGCGTCCCATCGTTTCGCTCCGGAGGGGCTCGTCAAGCGACAGGCGGGTGAAGCCGGCAACGAGCCGCTCGGCCTCCTGCACGGCCGAGCTCAGCGTCTTCGAGATCTCCGGTTGGATCGAGGTGTCGGAGAGTCCCTGCGTTCCGAGGGCGTTCGCGACCTGACGGGCGATCTCGAGGTTCAGAGGGCCCTCGCCCGACGACAGGATCTTCTGGATCTCCCGGAACAGGGGGATGTCGCCGAACGGTTCTTGGGCCATGGGTCGATTGTGACGCACCCAGAGACGTGCGTGTTATCTCACGTTATGGGTTTCCGAGGCGTTCTATTCGCATGAGTCTGCCGCCGTTCCAGGTCTTCCTGGACCGCTACTCCGATGATGTCTGGCGCTTCCTCGTCGCGCTCGTCGGTGCGCCGGCGGCAGAGGACTGCTGGCAGGAGACGTTCTTGTCTGCACTCAAGGCGTACCCGCAGGCGGCCGCGGACTCGAACCTCAAGGCGTGGGTTCTGACGATCGCTCAGCGCAAAGCAATCGATTTTTTCCGTGCCGCGAAGCGCAGACCCGTTCCGGTCGAGGACGTACCGGATCGGCCGCGTTCAGACGAGCATCGAGACACCATCCTGTGGGATCGGGTGGGGGAGCTTCCTGAGAAGCAACGTCTGGCAGTCGTGCACCGCTACGTGCTGGACCTTCGTTACGCCGACATCGGCAGACTTATCGGATCGTCCGAAGCCGCCGCGCGCCGCAGCGTGCACGAGGGTCTGAAGCGTCTTCGAAAGGAGCTGGACACATGATGGATCTGGAGAAGGGCCTGCGTCGTGGACGGGCCGGACGACGCACGGGCGTTCCCGAAGCGGTGATCGCCGACTTCGAGACCCGGGCGGTCGGCGAACGCCTTATAGACGTGGCGTACGCGACCGTCGACTCGCCCCTTGGGCGGCTCCTGGCCGCGTCTACGAAGAAGGGACTGATCAGGCTCTCCTACGAGAACGAGCCACTCGACGCCGCGCTCGAGCATCTCGCCGTGACGGTCTCGCCGCGGATCGTCGAGTCGCCGAAGAGGCTGGACGCCGTCAGGCGAGAGCTCGACGAGTACTTCGAGGGTCGGCGAACGGCCTTCGACATCGCTATCGACTGGAGCTTTGCGGCGGGGTTCGTACAGCGCGTCCTGAAGGCGACGGCGCGGATCCCGTTCGGAAGCGTCAGGAGCTACGCGCAAGTTGCCGAGAAAGCGGGCAGTCCCCGCGGCTCCCGGGCCGCCGGCAACGCCCTGGGGTCGAACCCGGTTCCCATCGTCGTGCCATGTCATCGCGTGCTCCGGAGTGGCGGCGCAATCGGCGGCTATACCGGTGGCCTCCATCGCAAGGAATTCTTGCTCCACCTGGAGGGCGTCCAACCCCCGCCCAATCCACGAAAGCGCTTGTAGGGTGACTGCGTGGCGAATACCAGGACCGGCCGGACCTCAACCGTCGTTGCGATAACGGGAGCAGCAGGCTACGTCGGGAGCCGTGTCATCCAGGAGCTGTGCTCGGACGCGCGCGTCGAGCGGGTCTTGGGCTTCGACGTAAGGCCCCCCGAGTTCAGACACCCCAAGTTCGTCTTCGACGAGATCGACGTGCGCAACGCCACCCTTCGCTCGAGGCTCAAGGGTGTCGATGTCGTAGTCCACCTCGCATTCATCATGGACCCGATCAAGGACGAGGCGTTGATGAGGGACGTCAATCTCAACGGTTCTCATAACGTGTTCCGATCCGCGGCCGAGGCCGGCGTTCGAAAGATCGTCTACACGTCCTCGGCGACCGTCTACGGAGCTCATCCCGACAACGACTTCCCTCTCACGGAGGAGTCGCCGCTGCGGGCGAACCTCGACTTCTCCTATCCAGCTCACAAGCTCGAGGTCGAGTACGTCGTCAAGGAGGTCAGAGAGGAGTTCCCCGATCTCCAGTTCGTCGTATTCCGCCCCGCCATCGTCTTCGGCCCCCACGCCAACAACGCCTGGTCGCACCAACTCGAGTCGCCGGTGATCTTCGGCATAAAGGGTTACGCACCTCCGCTGCAGTTCGTGCACGAGGACGACGTGGCGCGCGCAATCACCTTCGGGATCTTCGAGGACGTCGACGGTCCCTACAACCTGGCGGCCGAGGGGTGGCTTGAGCGGGATCAGATCCTCGACGTGGTCGGCCGCCCGACGCTTCAGTTGAGCGAGGCAAGAGCCTTCTCGATGGCCGACAGGATGTGGTCGAGCGGCCTGGCCGAGGCCCCTCCCGGGATGCTGCACTACGTGATGCACCCGTGGGTCGTCTCGGTCGACAAGCTGACCGCGGCGGGTTTCACGTGCACCAAGACGAACCACGAGGCCCTCCGGGACACGGCGGAGCAAACCAACGGTTACGTGCGCCTCGGACGCAACCGTCTAGCCAAGTCTAGGGTGGCGGCAGGCTGCGCGGCGGGGGCCGGGGTGGTCGGCACGCTGGCGCTCGTGCGCTCGGCCCGATCCCGGGCGCGCGGGGGATGACCCCCTCGGAAATCGGTTGATTAAGGGCATTGGCGCCTCTGTGGCGCCGTTTCGAGCAATCCAAGCAGGAGACTCACCTGCTGCGAAGAACCCCTAGCCTCTGATAGGTTCGTATGGACTTCGGATCTTGGGTGACACGGTGGCGCACCCCAGGGCCCCTCTGAGGCCGGCCCGGAAAGGAAGTAAGCAAGAGTGATTTATCTGATGATCATTATCGTCGCGGCAATCGCAGGAATAGCTCGACTGGCGATCCAGCAGCGACGAGAGCAGAAGATGCATCTGCTCGACGACTTCCGCTCGAGTCTCGAGAGGCTCTCGAACCAACCACTTCCGGCGCATGCTCGCCAGTCCTCCAGCCGCAAGGCCATCAACAACCGGCTTCCCTTCAACCACAAGAAGCGACCCGCCTCCCCCCGAGGAGAGTGGGATCGTGTCGCTCCCCACCCCGAGCCGCTCTTCGCGACGACCTCGTCGCTGACGGACGATCGTGCCGATGCGTTCTTTGGCCGCGGAAGCTCCCGGGACGAGGTTGCCGGTCACGTTGCCGCACCGGCATACGAGCCTGCGTACGATGACCTCTACGAGCACGAGCCGGTTGCCGAGCCCCGCAGACGCAAGAAGCGTGAGCCCATCCTTGCCGGTCGCCTGTGGGCCAAGCCGCGCGAGCCCTGGCTGTGGACCTACAAGAAGAAGCAGAGGAGTCAGCGGGTGCGCCGCGCGGAGGTCGAGTACGTCGACTTCGCCGCCCAGGACGACGTGGTCTACGCGTCCGAGGGCAACCTGGCCCACTCCTCGAGCTACGGCTCCCGCTCGCCTCGCTCGTCGCGGAACTTCGCCGGCCCCCGCCGGGCCCCCGCGCGGACCTCGCTGGATCAGGCTCGTCGCGATGCGGCCAAGGAGCGAATCGAGATGCGGAGGCGGACCGGCTCGCGGCTGAGCTAGCCCCACCCCCGGTCCTTCCCAGGTGGCCCGCGACCTCGCAATAGACCTCGGCACGGCAAACACCCTCGTCTACCAACGACAGAAGGGCATCCTCTTCGCCGAGCCGACCGTGCTGGCTCTAAACAAGGAAACGGGCGCGGTCCTGGCCATGGGCGAGGAAGCCTGGCACATGATCGGACGCACGCCCGGCTACATCGTCGCCGTTCGGCCGCTTCGTTCGGGCGCGATCTCCGACTTCGACATCACCGAGAAGCTCATCCGTCTCATCCTTCAGCGCGCCGGAGTCAGTCGCTTTTCGAGGCCCCGGGTCCTCGTTTGTGTCCCGAGTGCCCTGACCGAGGTCGAGCGGCGCGCAGTCGAGGAGGCGACCCTGTCGGCGGGGGCCCGTTCCTGCTATCTCATCGAAGAGCCGATGGCGGCGGCCATCGGGGCCGGTCTCCCCGTTCACGAGCCGACCGGCAACCTCGTCGTGGACATTGGGGGAGGCACGAGCGAAGTCGCACTCGTCTCCCTCGGCGGCATCGTCACGAACACCGCCGTGCGAGTGGGCGGCTTCGATCTCGATTCGGCGATCCAACACTACGTCCGGCGCGAATACGGCATAGCGATCGGCGAACGCACCGCCGAGCGCATCAAGATGTCCATCGCCTCGGCGTTCCCTCGCCCGCAGGAGGAGAAGGCAGAGCTCCGGGGTCGCGACCTCGCCACGGGTCTTCCCAAGAACGTGCTCATCACCTCAGAGGAGTTGCGCGAGGCGATCAACGATCAGGTCAGGTCGGTCGTGGCCTCCGTGATCGAGTGCATCGGGGCCTCGCCTCCCGACCTCGTCCAGGACGTGCTCATCAACGGGATCACCCTCACGGGGGGTGGGGGTCTGTTGTCGGGCCTCGACATGCTCCTTTCACAAGAAGCCGAGGTCCCCGTTCACCTCACCCAGCAACCACTCGAGTCGGTGGTGCTCGGGGCAGGCCGCTGCCTCGAGGCGTTCGATACGGCTAAATCCGTTTTTCTCGCGGGCCGCGCCTAACGCTCGCGTTGTCTCTGCAGCCACCTACAGTTGGGTGATGCAGGACAACCTGGGTATACCGCCGCCTCCTCCGCCCGGCGTCTCGGAAGTGCGCGGCCCCCGCGGCATCAAATGGATCGTTTTTCTTGCCGTGGTGCTCGTGGTGGCGGCCGCCTCCAACTGGATCCCCGTTCCGGTCTTCTACATCTATCAACCGGGGCCGGTTCGAGACGTCGAGGAGCTAGTCGAGATCGACGAGGCCCAGACGTATTCGTCTGAGGGCCGGCTGTTGCTCACCACGGTGAACGTGAAGGTAGACGTGGTGTTGCGCGACTGGGTCGTGGCCATGTTCGATCCGAGTGCCACCGTTGTGCTCAAGGAGGAAGTGACGGGGGGAGGTTCTCTCCAGGAGCTCGAGCGCCAGCAGAGGCAAGAGATGGTGGCCTCCAAGCAGCACGCGGAGGAGGTAGCGCTCGCCGCTCTCGGGATCGCGGAGCCGCGCGGAGAGGGGGCCGAGATCAAGGCCACGGTCCAGGGCGCGCCCGCGGAAGGGGTCCTGCGTGAGGATGACATCATCATCAGGGTCAATGGGTTGGAGGTCTCGACCACGTGCGACGTGGGACGCCAGATCGACCGAACCGAGATCGGGGACGATCTCGAGCTGACGGTCTTGCGAGACGACGAGCGGAAGACCATCTCTGTGACCACCGAGAAGAACCCGCAGGATCCAAGCACCTCCTACATCGGGATCTTCATGGACGAGATCCGCTACCGGTTCGATCCGGGTTTCGACGTCGACTTCGAGACGGGCGAGATCGCCGGGCCGTCTGCCGGCCTGATGTTCGCTCTTGCCCTTTACGACAGGCTGACCCCGGGAGACCTGACGCGGGGGATGGACATCGCCGGCACCGGGACCATTGCATGCGACGGCGGAGTGGGGCCCATCGGCGGCGTCGAGCAGAAGGTAGCGGGTGCGGAAGCGCAGGGGGCCGAGATCTTTCTGTCTCCTACCGCCAACGTCGCGGCGGCCGAGGAGATCGCGGACGAGATCGAAGTGGTTTCGGTCTCGACCTTCGACGATGCCGTCGAGTACCTGGAGGGTCTGGAATAGGGGCATCTCGGGCGTGAAGGTGGGAGACTTGCGCGAATGTTCCAGAGCTTTCTGGCCGTGCCGCTGCACTTCACCGTCGAGTTCCTTGGCTTCCTCGTGTGCGGCGGAGGGGCGTTCCTCGTCCTCTCACGCGAGACGCTCGTCCCCGGCCCCCCCAGCAACCGGGTAACCGCGGCCCTCGGGCTCGGCGCCCTGGCCGTGGCACAGGTGTTGCACGGCGGTGCGTTCTTGCCGCTTGACGGCGACACCCTCCTCGTCGGCATCTACTCCATAGGCTTCGCGCTCCTCGCCGTGGCCCTGTCCAGCTCGATCAGGCCGTCTTCGACCGCGGTTCTGGGTTTGCCGATCGAACAGCCGGTTGCCCTTGCCCCCGCGGGGGCCGCGCTCTTCCTCGCCGTTGTCGCCGGCCTGGCGGCGATGAGAGGAGGCGCAAAGGCTCTGTGGAGGCTCGCGGCTGCGGCTTTTCTCCTTGCCCTGGCTGAGATCTTCACCGCTTTCGCCCCCGCCACTGAGTTCGGGGCGGGGGAGATCCAGAACTACGCGAATTTGGCCCACGGGTCGCGCGCCCTGGGCTTCATGGCGCTCGGATCGTGGTTGTGGACCGGTGTTCGCTCGAGCATCCGGGTGCGATTCGTCGCCTCGTTCGCCGGGCTCCTCCTCGTCGTCGTGCTCGTGTTGTCCTCTTCTCTCACCGGGGTCATCTCGAACAACGTCGAAGAGGAACAGCTCGAGAACACGAGCGCGCAGCTCGAGGGGATCGCCGACGACTACGGCGGGGAAGGCAGCGGCCTGGCGCAGCTGGCCGACTCGGCTGCGGCCATCGCCGGCGACGATCGGGCTATTGCGTCCATGCGAAAGAAGCCGGACAAGCGCACCCTCGACACCGTCGCGGAGGCCTACCTCGACCCGGCCCGGGGGCGCGACCTCGACTTCGTCCTGTTCGATCAGCCCGGAGAGCGAGGCAGGGTCGTGTCCTATACGGGCTCCGGCCCGGACCTCGGACCCAGGGGTAACCCCGATCCTCTCGAGGATTACTTCTTCGATCTGGCCGGCTCGTCCGTGGCCAAGAAGGTAACCCTGGAAGGCGCCCGCATCGCCGCCAATCCGATCCTCGTCGGGAAGGCCGTCGTAGTAATAGCCGCCGCCGAGATCGATGCCCGGCGCGGAGGTGAGCAGCTCGGGGCCGTAATAGTCGGCCGTTTCCTCGACACGCAGGAGCTCGAGCGCATTGCCGAGAACACGAGCCCCGCAGTTCCGTCGTTGCTCATCGAGGGCAAGGTCGTTGCCTCACTTCTGCCGAAGCCCGTCGTGAATCGCTTCCGTACGCCGAAAGAGGTGGTGCAGCAGACGCGCCGAGGAGATGTCGTTTCGCTCAACCAGGCGATTGGATCGCGGTCCTACTTCAACGCCTTCTCGCCGCTCTTCGATCAGGCTCAGTTGCCCGTAGACGACACGATCCTGCTTCTGTCGTCGCCCGCACGGATAGTCAGCGGGGCCCGAGGTGAGGTCACCCGCATCCTCTTTCTTGTCGCTATCGGCATCGGCGCCGTCGTGCTCGCGCTCGCGTGGCTCTCTGGACGTCGCATCACCCGGCCCATCCAGCGTCTGACCGTGGCCGCGGGGGCCGTGCGGGAGGGCAACCTCGATGCCCGTGCGGAGGTCGCCGGCGAGGACGAGGTCGGCCAGTTGGGAGAGACCTTCAACGAGATGACCGAGGCCTTGCAAAGGAGCACGAACGATCTTCGGGATGCCGCGCTCGCGGAGCAGCAGCTACGAGCCCGGATCGAAACGATCATCCAATCGATGGCTGATGGTCTGGTGGCCGTTGGACCAGACCACAAGATCCTCGCCTTCAATCCGCAAGCGGAGGCATTGACGGGCGTCACGGCGGCAGAGGCCGTGGGCAAACCGGTCTCCGACGTCATCGACGCGCGCGACACGCACGGACACAAGTTCTCGCTGCCCATCTACGATCTCGTCGAAGGCTCGGTGGACGGGGTCTATCTGGAGCGCAAGGACGGAGATCGGGTTCCCGTGGCGGTCGACAGCGCCGTGCTCCGGGGACCCGACGGCGACGCGGCCGGCGGGGTCGCCGTGCTGCGCGACATGACGCGCGAGCGCGAGGTCGAGCGCATGAAGTCGGAGTTCCTGTCGAACATCTCGCACGAGCTGCGCACCCCGTTGACGCCGATCAAGGGGTACGCCGAGATCCTCGGCAAACGAGACATCCCCGCCGAGAAGACCAAGCAGTTCGCGGGAGGGATCTTGGAATCCACTGCCCGCCTCGAGCGGATCGTGGAGCTCCTGGTCGATTTCTCGGCTCTCGAGGCCGGACGGCTCGCTCCGCGCGCGAAACCCATCGATGTCGGTGGATTGGTCGAGAAACTGGCCGACGCCGTGAGGAAGCGGACGACCCGCCACGAGGTCATCGTCGATGTGAAGTCCCGGCTCCCGAAGGCGCTCGGCGACGAGCGTCTGCTCAAGCGTTCGATAGAGGAGGTGCTCGACAACGCGGTGAAGTTCTCACCGGACGGAGGGACCATCCGCCTCGAAGCTCGTGGGGCCTCCTCGGGCAACGGGCGCCGCACCCGGTCGGTGCAGGTATCGGTGATCGACGAAGGGATCGGCATCGCGCCCGAGGACCTGTCCAAGATCTTCTCCGACTTCCACCAGCTCGATGGGTCCGCCACGCGGACCTACGGAGGGCTCGGACTGGGATTGGCTTTCGTTCAGCGGATCGTCGAGGCGCACGATGGCTCGATCGACGTCAAGAGCGAGCTCGACAAGGGGACGCGGCTGACGATCTCGATACCGGCGGCAGCCGGGCGAGCTGCGGCAGGTTAGGGGGCAGCGTCGCTCGCCGAGTTTCCGTTTTGCGCCGAGATAGGCGAAACTATCGAACAGCGGACCTAGGGACGGGAGTCTATGAACCTGCTCGGCAACCAGAAGATCCTCGCGCTCGTGGTCGCCCTGGGCGTCCTCGCGAGCGTCTTGGTCTGGGCCGTGTCGCGCGGGAACGAGCTGGGTGAGATGACGGTGCGGGCCGAGGGCGGCCCAGTCGAGATCCGCCGGGGCGAGGAGACGATCGAAGCCCGCGGGGAGGCCGACGTCCGCGAGGGCGACGTCGTGACGACCTCGGACGAGGCGCTGGCGACGATCCGGCTCGAAGGGGACAGGATCCTCACGCTCGATTCCGAGACCAGCGTGGAGATCCTCGGCGGGGTGGGCGTCGACAGCCAAACGGGGACCCTCGTTGCCAAGACGAAGGATCCGCTGAAGGTCTCTCTTGGAGGATCGGTAGTGCGCAGCGACCAGGCGCTCTTCCGCATCGACCGGGATGCCGGGACTACCCGTGCGGGTGTCTATGAAGGAAGCATCGATCTTTTGGCTCCCGGCTCCCCGCGCCTGAGACTGGGCGCCCTGTGGCAAACGACCGTGGTGGCCGATCGGCTCTACGGCGCCGAGCCCTACGAGCTGCGGGAGCGGGATCAGTGGGATGGGATCTTCCTCGACGCGATCGTCGAGCTCGACAACGAGTTGGAGAGCAAGAGGGACGGTTATGTCGGCCAGATCGGCGGATCGGCTCCGACGATCGCGTACTTCGGATCCCTGGTCGATCGCAAGGTCGACTTCATGAAGCGCTACGTGAAGGAGATCTCTCCGAAGAGACCCGGGTACACCGCGGACCTGATGATCGGCTTGTTCCTCGCGGATGGTGCCGAGGGATCTCTCGAGAAGAGCTTCGAGAAAGCGTTCGGATATTTCCGCCAGGGGGCCACGTGGGGTATCAGCGCCGGGCTCATCGGCTTGGATGCCAAAAAGGAATGGGACCCGGTGGTCGCCCGCTTGAACGAGGCCATGCTCGAGAGCAGCGGCGTGGCCGGAGGTGGCGACGGCGAGGGACCCAGCTTTGCGATCACCGGGGAGGAAGCCGGACCCGGAGACGGGGGCCTCGGCGAGGCGCCCACCGGAGATGAAGTCGCTCCCGGCACCGGTCCCGACGACGCCGGGCCGGGCCCGGCGCCTCCCGTAGACGACGGAGTCGACGAAGACGAAGACGTCGTGGATGACGACGGCGACGGTGATGGAGATACCGATGGCGATGGAGACGGCGAGCCGTCACCCCCTCCGACCGAATGCGACGTCCAGTGCGAAGTTGACAAGATCATCAAGCCGTCACCGTCCCCGACCAGCCTCTTCGATCCTCCGCCCCTTGGGGACTGACGGTAGCGGAGTGTCGGCAGTGAACCAGCCGGTCGTCTTGGTGGCGGAAGACGATCCGAGCATCCGGCTCGCGCTCGAGTTCGTCCTGAAATATGAGGGCTTCGACGTGGTCTTCGCCGAAGACGGACTGAAGGCCCTCGAGTTGGCGAAGAACGGTCTTCCCGACGTCATCCTGCTCGACCACGTGATGCCGAAGATGGACGGCAAGGCCGTCTTCGCCGCGCTCAAGGATCACGAACCGACGAGCTCAATCCCCGTGCTGGTGCTGACCGGGATGACCAACACGAACACCGGTGACTGGCAAGGGGCGGACTTCATCGCCAAACCCTTTAGCCCAGACGAGCTCGTCGAGCGGATACGGGTGGCCATCGACCCCGTTTGAGCGCTTCTCTAGCTCACGATGTATCGAGGCATACGCCTCGGCAGCGTTTACCCTGCTCCTATGGCAATGAGACCGCGAGCCAACCGCATACGCGGGGTCGTCATCGCCGTTGTGGTGTTGGTGCTCTTCGCCTCTCTTGCGCTCGCTCGGTTCTACACCGACGTCCTCTGGTTCCAGGAAGTCGAGCTCTCGTCCGTGCTGTGGAGGACGCTGTCGACGCAGGCGATCCTCGGAGCGGCGGGGGGTCTCGCCCTGGCCCTGCTCGTCTACATCAATCTCGTGTTGGCGGGTCGATTGGCCCCGGCGTACAGACCCCCTCGTCTGGAAGTGGCTGGTCGTCCCGATCCTCTCGAGCGCTATCGCGAGAACATCGGCCCCTATCTGAAGTGGATCCGACTTGCGGCTTCACTGTTCGTAGGGCTGCTGCTCGGACTCGGGGCCAGCAGCGGGTGGCAGACGTTCCTTTTATGGTCGAATCGAGAGTCCTTCGGGGGAGATCCGGACCCGCAGTTCGGTAAGGACATCGGTTTCTATGTCTTCGAGCTCCCCTTCTACGACCTCTTGTTGTCGTGGGCCTGGTTTGCGTTGATCGTGGTCTTGCTCGTGTCGGCGGCAGCTCACTACTTCCACGGTTCGATCAGGCCCGAAGCTGGTTGGTCCGGCGTTCATTCCGGAGCCTTGGCCCATGTGTCGGTGATCCTGGGGTTGCTTGCGCTAGTCAAGGCGGCCCAGTACTGGTTGGGCCAATACGAGCTGAACTTCTCAGAGCGCGGCACGGTGACGGGCGCCAGTTACACGGACGTGCACGCGCAGCTTCCTGCACTGAAACTTTTAGCGGTCATCTCGATCATCTCGGCTTTGTTGTTCCTCGTGAACATCCGCGTCCGTCGGATCACGCTTCCCCTTGCCGCTGTGGGGATCTGGGTCCTCACCGCGGTGCTGGCGGGTGGCGTGTGGCCGGCGGTCGTTCAGAGGTTCTCGGTCTCCCCGCAGGAGCTACAGAAAGAGCGCGAGTTCATCGAACGGAACATCGCCGCTACGCGTGAGGCGTTCGGGGTGGACGAGGTCACCGACGAGCCGTTCGAGCTGTCGGCGGACCTGTCGAACGACGACCTCGAGGCCAACCAGGGTTTGCTCCAGAACGTGCGCCTGTGGGACCCGGCCGTCCTGCAGACGGCCTACGAGCAGGTCCAGTCGATCAGGCCGTACTACGATTTCAACGACGTCGACATCGACCGCTACGAGATCGACGGGGAGCAACGGCAGGTGCTGGTGTCCACGAGAGAACTGAACATCGACGGGCTCCCCGACAAGACCTGGACGAACCTCCATCTCCAGTACACGCACGGTTACGGACTCGTTGCGAGTCTCGCAAACGAGTCGACGGCGACAGGCCAGCCGAGCTTCCTCGTCAAAGACGTCGAGGCGGAGCCCCAGGCGGGCGCGGAGGACCTCGAGCTGGATCAAAAGGGCATCTACTTCGGGGAAGGCTTCGAGAGCTCGCAGTACTCGATCGTCAACTCCGGACAAACCGAGATCGACTACCCGACCGAGGGCGATGTCGAGCGGACCAATTACGCGGGCGCCGGCGGCGTTCCAGTGGGCGGGTTCCTGCAGCAGTTCGCTTTTGCCATTCGCGAAGGGGACCCGAACCTCGTCCTGTCGAACCTAGTCACTGGTGACTCGAAGATCCTGATCTATCGCAACATCCGGGACCGCGTGCAACGAGCAGCGCCGTTCTTGTCGCTCGATCACGACACGTATCCGGCGGTGGTCGATGGTCGTCTCGTATGGATCCTTGACGGCTACACGACGACGCCCTTCTACCCGTACTCGCAGCGTTTCGACATGAGCGAGATCGTCGACCGACAGGAAGAGGCAACGCTCTCCGGCCAGGTCAATTACGTGCGTAACTCCGTCAAGGTCGTCGTCGATGCATACGACGGAACGATGGAGTTCTACGTCGTCGACGAGGAGGATCCGCTCATCCGGGCGTGGCGGAACGTCTTCCCCGATCTCTTCACGGCTGGGGAGCCCTCCGAGGACCTGGAGGCGCATTTCCGTTACCCGGAGGATCTGTTCGACGTGCAGTCGGAGGTCTACCTCACGTACCACATGACTGATCCCGAGGTCTTCTACGCCAAAGAGGACGAGTGGGAGGTGCCGGCCGATCCGAACCCACCCGAGGGGGCCGGAGGTGAGCTCCCGTCTCGTTATCTGCTCGCGCAGCTGCCGGGTGAGACGGAAGAGGAGTTCGTCCTCACGCGCCCGTTCACGCCGAGGTCGAAGAACAACATGATCGCTCTCATGACGGCGCGTTCGGACCCCGAGTCGTATGGCGAGCTCATTGCGTTGCAGTTCTCGCGCAATGCGGCAGTGCTCGGTCCGGGCCAGGTGGACAACCTCATCAACCAGGATCCCGACATCTCAGAGACGCTCACGCTGCTCGGTCAGCGGGGCTCCGAGGTCGTGCGGGGGGCCCAGGTCATCTTGCCGATCGAGGACTCGATCCTGTACGTGCAACCCCTGTTCGTCGTGGCCGAGAACATCGGCATCCCGGAGCTCAAATACGTAGCGCTCGTTTACAACGAGCAGGTCGTGATGGAGACCAGCTTCGAGGGAGCGCTCGCATCGCTGTTCGGTGTCCCCGAGCAGCCCGACGAGCCGGACCCGCTCGAGCCGCCGGACGAAGGGGACCCGGGCGAGGAGGAGCCGCCCGACGAGGGGGATCCGACCGAGGTGGATGCGGAGGTCCAGGAGCTCATAGCCAAGGCAGCGCGCCTCTACGACCGCGCGCAACAAGCTCTGCGAGACGGAGATCTCGAGGAGTACGGACGACTGATCAAGCGTCTCGGAAGGTTGTTGGAGCGGGCCGAGGAGCTGTCGGGTTCCGAGGTTGCGCCTCCGGGCGGAGGGGTTGATGGTTCCGCCGGCGACGACGACGGCGGGGGGTAGCCCCTCGTCCCGCCCTGCACCCATCGGTTATCTTGAGGGGGCAGGGTGGAGCAGTCTGGTAGCTCGCCGGGCTCATAACCCGGAGGTCGCGGGTTCAAATCCCGCCCCTGCAACTCAAAAGCCCCCGGCGGGGCCTTGCCTTTTCTGGGGCTCGCGCCGAGCGAGATTTGCTAACGACCGCTAACGGCCCTGCAACCCCGAGCACAGGTGGATTGGTGTGGGCCGGGTCGGCAAGAAGATCTCGGAGTCTCCGAGCCCAGCCGCAGGAAGGCACTCCCGGGGGGCGAATCCTCCTCAAGAGTCTCTAAAGGGGGAGGAACCCGCAATGACGGTCTTCGCGAAACGGCTTCAGCTGGTGATGCTGGGCCTTCTGCTGGTGGCGGCGCCACTGTCGGCCTCAGCCGACTCCAAGCGTTCCAATGTCGTGATCGCCGACGGCAAGGGCAAGGGGTCGTTCAAATTGCTCGGCCATAACTCTCTCGGGAACCGGGGGATGAACGCTGCGCTCGCAGTGCGTGGCGACTACGTCTACATCGGGAGCCGCACGGACGGCGGCGCCAAGCCGTTCGAGAACGGCGTGAAGGTCGTCGACATCTCGAACCCCAAGAAGCCCCAGGTCGTCCACATGATCGGAAGGCCTTACGAGAACAACGAGGGCGAGACGTCGCGCGAGCTTCGGATCTGGCCGGAGAAAGACCTGCTCATCGTCATGAACCTCGGATCGAACTGCAGCGAGCTGATCCACGAGTGCTCTCCTCGCAGCGTCGACGACAACATCAGGTTCTATGACATCTCTGGGAAGAACGCAGCGAAGCCGAAGTTCATCTCCGAGTACAAGCCGAGTGAAAACCCGCACGAGATGTTCCTGTGGGACGACCCTCGGCGTCCGGGACGCGCGCTGCTCTTCCTGTCGACCCCCGGCGGCGACAGGGGCCAGCTTCTCGTCACCGACATCTCCAAGGCTCGGAAAGACAAGTTCGTCGAGGTCGCCAAGGAGAACTTCATCGTCGGAGAGCAGGGCAACGACAACCGTCTTCATTCCTTGACCGTCTCGCCGGACGGGAAGCGCGCCTATCTGGCCTATCTCGAGGCCGGCTTCCTCGTGGCAGACACAACCGACTTCGCGCGCGCCGAGAAGAAGCCGCGGGTGAGACTCATCACGCCTCCGAAGAAGGCTCCGAACTGGGCGGAAGAGATCGGTCCGGGAGCGCACAGCGCCGCGCCTCTCTTCGGCAGCGATTATGTTCTCGTGACCGACGAGGTTTACGGCGAGGCCCTTCGTCCCCTTGATTCCGGCGGTTGCCCGTGGGGATGGACGAGGATGCTCGACGTCCGCAAACCGCAGAAACCGAAGGTCGTCGCGCAGTACAAGCTGCCGCAGAACGATCCCGACTACTGCACGAGAGACGTCCCGCGGCCGTCGTCGAGCTATTCGGCACACAACCTGACGCTCACGGAGCACCTCGCCTTCGTGACGTGGCACTCGGCAGGCCTCCAGGCCATCGACATCTCGCGGCCGCAGAAACCTGCGGAGTCAGCGTCGTTCAAGCCCGATCCGCCTCTGCTCGTCCAGCAGGAGGACCCGGCGCTGAGCGCGGGGCAGGACAAGGTCGTGATGTGGAGCTTCCCGATCATCCAGGACGGGCTCATCTACGTAGTCGATGTCCGCAATGGCCTCTACATCCTGAAGTACAGGGGACCCTACGAGAAGGAGGTTGCGCGCCTCGGTTTCCTCGAGGGGAACTCGAACCTGGGCGCCGCAGTAAAGCTTCAAGAAAGATAGTCGCTAGGGGTCCGACATCAAAGAAGCGCAGAGGCCGACGAGGTCAACGTCGCGCTTCTCCGAATCGCCCTGGGGAACCTGATCGGTGTCTCTGCCCACGCCCCTGCAACTCAATAAGGCCCTCCCTTCTGGAGGGCCTTTTGCGTGGGAGGGGCGAGGGCCAAGATTTCCGCGTTTATGCCCTGTGGGGGCATTTTCTGCGGAAAGAATTTGGGTTAGGAGGGCCTTGGCTCGGGGGTGAACCAGGAGCGAAGCACCTTCACTCCCTCTTCCGTCTCGGCCGTCGCCTCGAGGGCCAACGACGTGTCCGCCTCGCGAAGATCCCAGTTGATCCAGGCGCAGCAGTCTCGCTCGAGGTCGACGAGCCTTTTAACTTCCGTCCTCGACACTTCCGAGGACCGGAACGTCAGCTTCACGCCGTCGACGATCGCGCCGCGGTCGACGAGATGAGAAGAGATCAACGACTCCCATTCCTGCTCTCGGGATTTCGATGCGGGCGCATCGAGTGAACAGGCCACGGGCAGATCGATTCTCATCTGCTGATCCTCTCGTCGACTCAGCCCATTGTCCTACGCGGAGCGCGTCGACGCGGGCGGCAAGCCGAGCAGGCCCACGACTGCCGTCTCGGCGAGCTGCTCATCGAAGGGTTCCCGGCCGGCGAGGCTGATCACCAGGCCCTCGAGCGCGCCGGTTAACGCGAGTGCGAGGGTCCGTGGCGGCGGCCCGGGGGGTATCGTCCCGCTCGCGCGCCCGGCCTCGATCAGATGAGTGGCTTGATCAAGGACGCGCTCGACGGCCTGCGCGACCGCCCGGCCCACCGGGTGATCCTGACCACCGAACTCGGTGCTCAGCACCATCCGGACGCGTGCGATGTCGCGGCGACAGTAGACCGCGTGAGCGCGGGCCACGCCGATGAGCGCCTGGACCGGGTCGGCGTTGGTCCCGATCACCTCGGCCATCTCGGCCCACCACGTCTCCTCGATCCACTCGACCACGGCAAGCGCCAGCTCCTCTTTGTTGGCGAACTGGTGATAGAGGGCCCCGCGCGTGTAGCCGGCTTCGGCCGCGACTCGCTCCAGCACCAGGTTCGAGTAGCCGTACCGGGACAGGCCGCGTGCTGCGGATTCCAAGAGGGCATTTCGAGAGCGGGCGCGCCTCTCGGCCTGCGTAGGCCTGGTCTTCTCGGTGGTGGTCGGCGTCATGTGGACCTACATACGTACATGTATGTATAGTACAGGCCAGTGGGGTCCGTGCGACGGAATGCGGGCCGGCTAGGTGGAGGTATTGAGATGAAGGACAAGGGCTCTCCCCACGCTCGACGGGTACCCGTCGCGACAGAGGAGCACCTGCTCGGCCCCGGCGCCTACGACTACGCGGATGCCTTCCAGATCGAGATAGATGAGCGCGATCCGCGCTCGGCCGAACAGCTCGCCCGCGACACCCTCGAACAAGCTCCCCGGCTCGTGCGCTCGGTCATACGGATCGCCCACCGGTACGTCCTCCGGTTCCGATTGGGCCCTCCCGCCTCTCCAGATCACGTCCTTGGTTGGGAGATCCTGAGGAGCGAGCCCCAGCTCGCCCACGTGGAGGCAACGTCGTCTTTGTTGCGCGCGGCCATCGTCGGTCGCAGAACCGGTGCGAGCTCCACGGTGACGACGTACCTCTTCTTTCGCCGTCCGGCGGCCCGCGTCCTGTTCAAGGTCGTTGGTCCGGTGCACCGCAGGATCACTCCCTATCTCCTCGAGCGAGCAGCGGCGACCGCCCGGCGGACGGCGCCTTCCGCCACCAGATCCACCGGCCATCGTCGAATCGCGCCCGACGTCCTGAGCCACGGGGTGCGACGCATCAACCGAAGCAGATGAAGCTGCCCAACTCCGTTCAGGAGGCGCACCCCTGGGTGATCAATAGGATCGTCGAGGACTTCGAGCTATTGGATGTTTGGGCCTTGCCGGCGCGAGGAAGACGCGACGAATTCGATTCATTGATCGAGATCATGGCGTCGTTCGATCCCGCGGATACCGAACCGATCACTCGGACGCTTTTCTGGTTGCGCCTTCGCATCGGAGGCTGGTTGGGCTGGGACGACGACAGGAAGACACATCCGATTCCCGGTTGCAACGAGACTACGCTGAGCTCCCGACTTCCCGAGGAGCTCCGAGACAGCACGAAGGAGGCAGTGATCGGCGATCCGCTCCGGATCGCAGGCTTCGTCCCGCTGTATCGAACCGAGAACGAGTGGGCCGGCGAGATCTCCAACGCCACGGTGCACGGTGTTCTGCACTTTGCGTGGGCCGACCAGGGTCAGGATTGCTATCAAGGGCAGATGGCCATCTACGTCAAACCCCGCGGCGCGCTGGGCGAGGCGTACTTGAAGCTCATAGCGCCTTTTCGTCACTTGATCGTGTATCCCGCGCTGATGCGTCAGGTCGGTCGCGCGTGGGATGGGCGCGTGGAGACCTCTGCGTGAGACTCGAACCCCACCCCTACCGACGTATCTAGGCGTCGAGGTTGCAGGGGGTGGGCTCGAACCGTCGAAATCCCCTCCCATGAGGCACTGGGGGTCCGACGCACCCGGCGGTCTGAGAGATGACGGTGTGACTCGGATACTGAGAAAGCCTCGTGCAAACATTGCCGCCCGCGGGCTGGCGGCGTTCCTGGTCGTGTGCATCCTCGCTGTGGGATGCGATTCGACGAGCCCGCCGGAGAAGGAGGCAGCGCCCTCACCGGCGGCCCCCGAGAAGTTCGAGCGCCTGCCGCAGGCCACACCACCGGTCATGAAGGCGAAGCTCACCCCCGAGCAGATCCAGAGATGCCTATATCCGGCACCGATAGATCTCGATTCGATCGCCGGCGTGTATTCGAGCCCGGAGGAGCTCGTAGCGGCGCAGGTGGAAACCAGCCGGTCCATCGACTTCGACATCCCCGCCCTGGAGTTGCTCGAGGGAAAAGCGTTCGACAAAGCCGTCGTGGGGGCCGGGGTGAGCGTGCCTCCGGACAAGCGCGTCACCACGAAATTGCTGGCCTGGGCCCTCGGGATCACGCCACAAGGTCTGAACGTCAACTTCTTTCTCAGGAGTGACGACGCCGGGTTGGTTGCCGGGTTCTACGATCCCCGCGGTCAACGGGTGGTCATCAAGAAGAAGGGCAAGCTCGACTCCGAGTACGTCGTCATGGCCCACGAGTTCACGCACGCGGCGGCCGACCAGCGATTCGGTCTCCCGCCGGAGAGGGTCGAGCCGATCGTGGACGATGTCTCGCTTGCGAGATCGGCACTGGTCGAGGGAGACGCATCGCTGACGGATCTCAGGGTGCTGTCCCGACTGTCTCCCGCGAAGGCCGTCGGGAAGGCGGTTGCGGCTCGCATCGCGTTCAAAGACAAGTTCGCCAAGGACCGAGGCAGCGGCATCCCCTACCTGTTGATCGACACCGCCTTGTTCCCGTATCAGTCCGGCCTGGCGTTTGCTTGCAGCGTCTTTCGTGAGACGGGTTGGGCCGGCATCGATCGCGCCTACTCCAAGCCTCCGACCACCACAGCCCAGATCCTCTTTCCCGATCGCTTCCTCGACAAAGAAGAGGCGTTGGAGCCGTCCGAGCTCAAACGACCCGGCCAGCTCTGGCAAGTGCGCGACGAGGGCCAGATCGGAGCGGCGCATCTCAAGGCGATGTTCGAAGCCCCGGGTGACAGCGAGAGGCAAACCCTTAGTCGGCCACTCTCCAGGGCGGCATCGTGGGCTGGCGGACGCTACCGCGTTTGGACGGTCGGCGAGGCGTCAGGCGAGTACGCGATCGGTCTGTCGTTCGTCGAGCACGAGGACTACGAGGGACTGCTCTGTTCCTCCTTGCGCAAGTGGTATTTGGCGGCGTTCGACGATGCAAAGCAGAAGCTGATCGCCGATCGGGTCGCCGAGTTCGAGGGCACCCAGCAGGATGCGATCCTCTCGTGCCAGGGCCGGGACATCACGATGGCGTTCGGCCCGAGACTCGAGTTCGCCAGGGCGATCCTGGGGCTCGACTAGGAGCCTTCCAAAACCAATCCCGCCCGGTCGTCTCGAGAACTTTGGAGCCTAGAGACGATATACCGACCTCTACGCTCCAAAGTTCGGGGGGATCCGGAGCAGGTGAGTCGCAGGACTACCAGGCCGGTGCGTCACTCCCGGGGAAGGAGTCCCGAGCAGCTTCCTCGGCCGCATCGTCGTCGTTCTTGTCCGCTCCGTCTGAATCTTTGCGTGCAGCGGGGTCGCCGTGGGGATGATCCTCTTCGTCCCGCTTCTCCTTGCCCCCCTGGGGGGTCTGATCCGTGTCCTTGTCCATCTTCGTGGTCTCCTCGCTCTCGCCGCGCCGACGGGTAATGATTGCCCATCTATCGAAAGGAGGAACATGGTCGAAGACGGGAAATGCCCCGAGTGTGGAGAGCCGAAGGTGGAGGGTCGGCTGAACTGCATCAAGTGCGGCGTCGCGTACCCCGACGTGGAGGAGCGAGATCTGGAGCGAGATCCTGAAGAGCAGGGCAACTAGGGCAGGTTGGGGGCCTTCAGGCAATCGCGGCCGAGCCCGAGCTCCCACAGACCTCGCCGGTCGCCCGGCCCCCAGCCTGCGGGACGCAGGCCCATCACGGGGTTCATGACCGAATCGTTGTAGTCGACATGATCGAGGCCGACGAGGTGGCCCATCTCGTGAACGATCACCTGCCCCCACGTCTCTCCCGCAAAGCCGCTCCGAAGATCCGCCCCGGCGTTGAAGATCGCCATTCCGGTCACGTAGACCGATTGCCCATCGCCGTTCGTTCGGAACGTGCTCCCGGCGCGCCCCACGGCTTGCATGTCGGATCGGAGAGTCGAGGGTAAGTCCGGAGCCCACGCGACCAGGACCGGGGCCCACCTCTCGCCGTACCGCTCCGGCTGATACTCCGGGCGCGCTTCCGATGGGGTCTCGTTGGTCTCGCCGTCGTAAACGAACTCGATGCCGGTTCCCTCCGACGTCTTCTCCATTGCGGTGTGCACGTCGCGGATGCCTCCCGCAGGAGCAAGCTCGGGATTGATCACATAGTGGATAGGAGAGCACGCGTCGTACCTCACCGGCTCTCCCGAGGAAGCATCCACGAAGCGAAAACGAAAGCCGCGAGCGTCGAGGGGGCCGGGGACGGCGCTCGAGGTCGTGGGTTGCAGGGTCTTGAAGACGGCCAGGCCGACCACCACCGCCCACACCCCAAGACGAAGGTGCCTGACGAACCGTCCCCGACGGGGTGGTCGGACGGAGAGATCTTCAGTTGGAGCGAGGACCTCGGGACCGGCTTCAGACCGGGACGGTTTCGAAACGGCGTCGAAGCGGGCGTGACAGCGAGCGCACCAACGCGCCGCCGACGCGTTACGCGCGTTGCAAGACGAACAGACCCGGGCATCCCCCTCCATCCCATTTGAATCGGCGTCTTCGGCGAACCGGTTGAGTCGGAGTCGGGCTCAGGCGATGCTCGAGTGAGCGTCCGGTGGAACGGCCGGACCTGCGTCACCCACGGTGAAGGCCGGGATGAAGATGTGCGCCAGCGGCCCGATGGCGAGTGCGTACAAGACGGTGCCCACTCCCACGGTCCCCCCCAGCAGCCAGCCAACCACCAGTACCGTCAACTCGATGAGGGTGCGCACGGCGCGCAGTGACCGGCCCCGCGCCGCGATCCCGGTCATGAGGCCGTCGCGAGGTCCCGGCCCTAGGCCCGCGCCGATGTACATCCCGGTCGCTATTCCATTCAGCACTACTCCCGATACGAGAAAGCCCCACTGCCACGCAGCGTGATCGGGTGCCGACAGAAGCTCGAGCGAGGCGTCCACGGCAAGCCCGACGAGTATGGCGTTGCTGACGGTCCCCAGCCCCGGTCTCTGCCGCAAGGGGATCCACAAGAGAAGAACGATCATCCCGATGATGACCGTGCATATGCCGATAGAGATGCCCGATCGCCGGCTCGCACCTTGATGAAGGACGTCCCAGGGATCTAGTCCCAGACGTGCCTCTACCAACAGGGCCGAGCTCAATCCGTAGAGGGCCAACCCGGCGTAGAGCTGGACCAACCTGCGCGGGCGCGCATCGGTCGGAACGGGCAGTAGAAGTGACACGGCCTCAGCGGCCCGGCATGAGCGCCAGTGCGAGTTGGCGGGACTGGGCGATCAACTGCCCGTCCTTCGACCACAGCTCTCCGTCTTCTTCGAAGAACCCGTCGCGCGACGCTCGCGAAAGGAACCGCCCGAGGTAGAAGTCGTCGGGTTGGGCGCCCTCGAGTGGAAGGGCGGTCCGGAAGTGCATCGTCAGGTCTACCGTCGGAGCGACGACGAGCTGGGTGGCCTTGGGAAAGACGGCCGGGGGCCATGCATCGAGAAGGGTCGCGGCCACGACGGCATCGGCGAGGACCGGCTCGCGCAGCCTGTACCAGCCGCCCACGAGTGCGTGCTCGGCTCCCGAGAACGGTTGCTCACCCAGGACCCACCTCATGTCGAAGTTCCCCAAGAACCTCGGGATCCCGTCGCCCTCCGTCGGGACGGGGAAGCCCTCCTCGGGCCCGACCACATCGGGCATCGGATTGTCGTTGAACTCGAGACCGGGCCAGGCGACCGAGAATGCCGCAAGCGCCATCGCCACGGGACGGTCGTCCTGGACTGCGCGCGCGGACGCGTACGTCATCGATCTGCCGGTTCGCTGCACGCTCGCATGGATGCGCATCGGACCTGCCTTCGGGGCGGCGAGGTAGTGCGTGGTCAAAGACCTGATGTGTCTGTCGGGGTCGGGTTGGGTCTCGAGAAGAGCCCTCAGAACGATGGATGCGAGATAGCCGCCGTGGGGACCCCGGACGACCCACCACCGGTCGTCGAGGTCTGCCTCGAAGACCCCGTCATCCGTGCGACGGATAGATGTGGTGTCTTCGAAGGAGGTCACGGCAGCACCTTAACGAAGCCATACCGAAGGCCTTAACCCGTGCATAAGCCTTTTCGGCGAACCGGCGCGGCTATCATGGAGGAGCAAGCCGCCCAAGGGAATTCTCCGGCAGGCTTTCGGCGTCGTCACAGCTTGGCTCTCTTTGATCGGATCGCGGCGACGTCTCAGACCGACGTGAGGTGATTGCATGGAAGCCAAAGAGCTTGTCTGGCAGGGAAAGATCGGCAAGATCCCCCTGCGCGTGGGCGTCTCGCACGCAGAGAGAATCGTCTCGGAATGGGATTCTCCTCAGGGACCCCGCCAGAAAGTCGCCGAATCGCTCGAGGAGTTCGAGCGCTCCGTATTGCTCCAGCTTCTGGTTAGCTCGGGTGAGACCGACGTGAACTCCACGAAAGAGATCGTGGAGGCCGTGTCCAAGGCGCAGGCCGAGCGGCCCCGCCCCGTATCTCAGGCGCCCGAGCGGCGTCGCAAGAATCCGAAGGCGCGCCAACACCGCCGCTCCCGGCGACCGCCGCGCCGCTGGTAATCGGCGCAGCTCACTTGCCGGCTGCGTCCCTACTCTCACCATGAACGTTCCCACCGAGATCCGCGAGGTGCGGGGCCATGCGGTGCGCGTCCTTCGCCGGGGCACCGGCCACCCGGTGGTCGTACTGCACGGTTGGGGCGGACGCATCGAGTCGATGTGGCCCGCGATCAACTGCCTCGGCTCTGGGCTGGACGTGGTCGCCATCGACCTGCCCGGGTTCGGTGAATCGCCGACGCCGCAGGGAGTGTGGGGGACCGCCGACTACGCCCAATTCGTCGTGGACGTCCTCGAGGAGCTACAGATCGAGAAGGCCCACTTCCTCGGCCACTCCTTTGGAGCAAAGACCTCGCTTTATGTGGCCGCCACCCAGGATCGGTTCGTCGACAAGCTCGTGGTCGTCGGATCCTCGGGTCTGACCTCTCCACCCAGTGCAAAGGTTCGCGCCAAGAGGGTCGTCTCGAAGACAGCCCGCGCTGCCGGCAAGCTCGGCGCGCCGGGCGAGAGAGTACGCAAGGCGGTCTACAAGCGGATCGCATCACAGGACTACCGTGACGCGGGACCGATGAGACCCATAATGGTCAAAGTAGTGAATGAGGACATCGGATATCTGCTCAACCGGGTGCGCGCATCCACCTTGTTGGTGTGGGGGAGCGAAGACGATGCCGTTCCCCTGGCCCACGCCCGCACCATGGAAAGTCTCATCCCCGATGCGGGTCTCGTCGTGTTCGAGGGGGCCGGCCATTTCGCCTATCTCGACGACCCCGACCGGTTCTGCGCGGTCGTCCGGCACTTCTTCGGGGTGTCGTGATGGGCCGAGTCGATCCCTTCTACGGGTATTCGGTCGTCATGCGAACGATCGTCTACCTGATTGTTCCCCTCTTTGCCATCTTCCAGACCGTCCGGTTGCGGCGCGCTCTTCATGTCTTCCAGCTCGAGGGTTACAAGAGAAGACGTTTCTTGGAGTGGTGCAAGGCGAATCCGGGGCGGGCTCGCTTCTTGAGTCCCATGACGGCCAAGAAACCACTCGCGATGACCGGTCGAGCGTGGCGGCTGTTGGTCACGGGCGTGACCCTCACCCTTGTGGCCGTTCTCGTGGTCCCCGGGCTGGTGCACATCACTTGGGGCTGGCCCTATGACATCCCCACATGGGCGCTCATGACCGCTCTTTGTTTCTTCGCCCTCCCCGGAGTGCTTCTGGCCGCCGACCTCGTGATGAGCCCCGTGCAGAGATCGATCAACAACGGATATCTGAGATCGGCCCGACGCAAGCTCGAGGAGGTCTCTCCCACCGTTGTCGGGGTCACCGGATCGTTCGGGAAGACCTCCACCAAGTTCGCCATCCAGGGACTGCTGGGGCCTCCCGCCACGGTTCTGGCCACCCCGGGGTCATTTAACACGCCGCTCGGCGTGTGTCGCACGATCAACGAGAAGCTTGCGCCTGGCCATCGCTTCTTCGTGGTGGAGATGGGCGCTTACGGCGAAGGCGAGATAGCCGAGCTCGTCGAGTTCGTGCGCCCCAAGATCGGTGTCCTGACCGCCATCGGCCCCGCCCATCTCGAGCGCTTTGGATCCATCGAGGCCATCGAAAGAGGCAAGTACGAGATCGTGCGGGATCTACCGCCGGATGGAACCGCGGTGATGAACGTCGACGACCAACGGGTACGTCGCCTTGCCGACGCAACCTCTCACGTTCCCGTTGTCAGGTATGGACTAAGCGCCGAAGCGCGCCCGGATGTCACCGCCCGGGATATCGAGACCACGCCGACCGGCACGAAGTTCACACTCGTCTCGGGTGATGACGAGCTGTCGGTGTCGATGAAGCTCCTCGGCCGCCACGCCCTCGGTCATGTGCTCGCCGCTACGGCCGTGGCAAGGATCTGCGGGCGCGCGCTGACCGAGCTCCGGGGGCCGATCGCGGCCCTACGTCCGGTCGAGCACCGTCTTCAGATCATCGGAGGAACGTCGGGCGTGACCGTGATCGACGACGCGTACAACTCCAATCCCGAAGGTGCCGCGGCCGCCCTCGAAGTCCTCGATGCCATGCCCGGTCAACGCAAGATCGTCGTGACGCCGGGGATCATCGAGCTTGGACCACTACAGGCCGAGGCGAACGAACGCTTCGGACGTCACGCGGCGGAGGTCGCCGACACGCTCGTCGTGGTCGCCAGGACGAACCGCGAGGCGATCGTCACGGGAGCCTCTTCGAATGGGGGCCGGGGCGAGGTCATCACCGTGGATTCACTGGAGGAGGCGCAAGGAAAGCTTCAGAAGATCCTCAAGCCCGGCGACGTCGTGTTGTTCGAGAACGACTTGCCCGACCAGTACGAGGGCTGAGCTAGCAGCAGTCGGAGGCGCCCGAACCCTCCGTGCAGCACGGGGCTCCCTCCTCGCAGTCCATGGCGGAAGCGTCGCCGAGGACCGTGTAGACCTCCCAGGGGGCCCCATCGGGGTCGTTGACCCACACCTTGGCCTGAAGGGCGTAGCAACAGGCGACGTTTTCTTCCTCTGTAGTCTGCAGGCCCTCCTGCGCAAGCCGTCCGCTGGCCTCGGCGACCTTCTCGGTCGTCTCGACCTCGACGCCGAGGTGGTTCAGCGTTCCGCCGTGGCCGCCGTTCTCGATCAGGACCAGCTTCAAAGCGGGCTCCTCGATCGCGAAGTTCGCGTAGCCCTCTCGTCGCTTTGCGGGCTCGACTCCGAACAGCTTGCTGTAGAAGGCAACCGCCTCGTCGACGTCGTTCACGTTCAGTGCTAGTTGCACCCGGCTCATCGCATCCTCCTTGGGCTCAGGATATTGACGATCATCAATATCGACGTGGATGCATATTGCCTCAGGTATCGATGTCTGTCAATATAGGCAGCGTGAACGCTCTGGATCTCATCGACGACTGTTGCTCTCCGGTCCTGGAGGAGCCTCTCCCGGAGGACCAGGCTGCTCGACTGGCCGCCGCTTTCAAGGTCCTCGGCGACCCGGCCCGGATCAGGCTCCTGAGCCTGATCGGCTCCCGCGAGGGGGGCGAGGCGTGCGGGTGCGAGTTGATCGAGCCTCTCGGCCTCAGCCAACCAACGGTGAGCCATCACCTCAAGGTCCTTCACGAGGCGGGCTTACTCGAGCGAGAGAAGCGGGGGACTTGGGTCTACTACCGGGTCGCTCCGGCCAGCCTTGCCGCTCTCGGCGAGGCCCTGCGGGTCCCGGTGGGTGCTGCCGCGGGCTGAGATGCCCGCGGGGTTGTTGACGTGACCTCCCCGTAGACTCGCAAACATGAGCTCCTCTACCGTCGCCGTCGTCTTCGGCGGCCGCTCCGTCGAGCACGACGTCTCGATAGTCACGGCGCACCAGGTGATGGCGGTACTCGAAGAAGACCACACCGTCGTTCCCATCTACATCACCCGAGAGGGGCGGTGGCTGACGTCGCCGGGGCTCAACGACCTCGATGTCTACAAGAGTCGTCGCTGGGACGAGGTGGGAGAGGAAGCAACCCTTTCACCGAGCACGGGGGCGGGGTTGATGCTCGCCGGAGGCCGGCTCAGGGGGCCCCGCAGGATCGCCCTCGACGTCGTCGTCCCTGCGGTTCACGGGACCTTTGGCGAGGACGGGACGCTGCAGGGGCTGCTCGAGCTGGCCGACGTTCCCTACGTGGGCTCGGGAGTCGTTGCCTCGGCGGTCGGCATGGACAAGGTCGCCATGAAGGCAGTCTTCCAGGCCTCCGGTCTCCCCACGGTGCCCGACGTCCTGGTCGAGACCTCCCGTCTCGACGCGGACCCGGACGGCATCCTCGACGAGATCGAGGCGCGCATCGGTTATCCGGCCTTCGTGAAGCCGACCAGGCTCGGCTCGAGCGTGGGAATCGGCAAGGCTCGCGACCGAGAGGCGCTCGTCGAAGCCCTCGAGGTCGCCCGTCGCTACGACCGTCGATTGCTGGTCGAGCGCTCGATGGAGGGGTGCATCGAGATCAACTGCTCGGTCGTGGGGGGAGCGGGCCACGAGCCCGAGCCCTCTGTGTGCGAACAGCCCCTCGCCTGGCAGGAGTTCCTCACCTTCGAGGACAAGTACCTGCGCTCGGCCAAGGGTGGCGGCTCCTCGAAGGAGGGTGGCGACCGGCGTGCGGGCATGGCCAGTCTCGACCGGAGGATCCCGGCCCCCATCACCGAGTCCCTTACGAAGCAGATCCAAGAAAACGCGGTCCGGGCCTTCCGCTCCATAGGAGCCTCGGGCGTTGCCCGGATAGACGCGTTTGCAGACGAGGAGAGCGGGGAGGCGTGGGTGATGGAGATCAACACCGTGCCCGGCTCTTTCTCGTTCTATCTCTGGGAACCCTCGGGCGTATCTTTCCGAGATCTCATGAACCGCTTGATCGACATCGCTTTCGCCGAGCACCGAGCGAAGTCCGAGCTCATGTTCTCGTTCGACTCCACGATGCTCGACCAACCACAGGGTACGAAGACCAGTGGCTGACGGCGCGGTCAAGCTGAGCCCCGAGGACCAGCAGCGCTTCCAGATGGACGCGCTGCCCCTGCTCGACTCGCTCTACGGAGGCGCGCTCAGGATGACCCGGAACCCGGCCGACGCCGAGGACCTGGTCCAGGAGACCATGCTCAGGGCGTACAGGTCGTTCCAGAGCTTCGAGCCCGGCACGAACCTCAAGGCCTGGCTGTTCAGGATCCTGACGAACGCCTATATCAACATCTACCGGAAGAAGCAGAGAGAGCCCCAGAAGGTGTCCGCGGACGAGCTCCAAGACTTCGATCTCTATCAGGAGCTCAAGAGCCACGACCCTCAGTTCCAGGAGACGCCTGAGTCGATCGTCCTCGATTCCTTGGTGGACTCGGACATCCTCACGGCGATCGAGGAGCTCCCGGAGCAGTTCCGACTGGCGGTCATGCTCTCGGACGTCGAGGGGTTCTCCTATGCCGAGATGGCCGAGATCATGGACGTTCCCATGGGGACGGTCATGTCGCGCCTCCATCGGGGAAGAAAAGCTCTCCAGAAGCGGTTGTGGGAACTGGCACGAGAAAGAGGGATCGTGAAAGACGGCTCGAACGGGGATCGAAGGCCGAGCTAATCCATCAGGAGACCGGGGACGAGACGCATATGACCAGGCACCAGAAATGAAGCCCGACTGTCGCGAGACGCTGCAGAAGGCGTACCTGTTCCTCGACAACGAGGGCCTCTCGGACGCCGAGCGTCTCGAGATCAGCTCGCACCTCGAGGCATGTCGGCCATGTCTCGAACGCTACGGGCTGGAATCGGAGGTAACGGCGCTCGTCGCTCGCCTCAAGGGAGCGGAGCCTTGTCCGGAACGGGTGAAGGCCCGCATCCAGAACCTCATCCAAGAGCAGTAGGCCTTTCGGCGTTCCCGGCCGGCAGCATGATCTAGGGGGGCCGAGCCCAACACAGCGTCGCCCGGCGTCGATTGCGTTGGGGGTTGATCCCTTTCGTTCCCGCTATAGGATTGGGGCATCTGCGAGTTGCAGCTGCAGAGACACAGGCCCTACAGAAAGCGATCCATATGGCCCGCACCAATCTCCACGATCTTGCGAACCGTCTCCTCGCGCGCCTTCAAGAGGCTTCAGAGAATGGCACCTTTGAAGGAAAGCTAAGACAAGTAGCGGCAGACGCTGGATTGAACTCCGTCCGCTCCGCCGAGGCCGTGAAGCTCCTCGAGGACACGGGGCGGATCGAGGTGGTTCAGCGTGGGAGACGGGGTCGGAACACCGTCATTTCCATTCAATCGACTGAAGAGATCCTTCTCGAAGACGCCGAGGCAATGCTGCCGAGTCGGGCCGCTCGAAGAAACGTACGTCTCAGCTACGACGACCTAGGCAAGGCGGTCATCGACCGCCTCCTCGAGCTCGGCCGCGACGATGGATTGCGCACCGCTCAGGTCGAGGCGTTTGCCGCCGAGAACGAGCAGCTCCGAGCCCAGGCCAAGGAGCTCGAACAGGACCTCGAGGAATCCAAGGATCGTGAGACGCAGGTAAGGGTGAAGCTCCATGCAGCGGAGGAGGCTCTCAAGCGCGCCGAGGAGAACCTGCGTCGTGCTCTTGGCCCCTCGCGGCCCGGAGGAGAGCCTCAGCAAGTCGAAGACGACGAAGCCCGCGCGGTTCTCGACATCTTGAGGTCCGCTCAGGATTGAGTGAGAACGCTCCCGTCCTGACGCAGGTCGATGACTCTGTAGCTCGCATCACGATCAACAGGCCCGACCGTCGCAATGCCCTGAGCCCCGAGGTAGTCCGCGGCATCGCCGAGGCGCTCCAGAAGTACGAAGACGATCAAGCGGTTCGGGCCGTCGTCCTGACGGGGGCCGGCGACCGGGCCTTCTGCGCAGGCGGTGACCTCGGGGGCATGATGGCCGACTCACGCGTTGAACAGCACTGGCAGCGATCGGAGGTCGGAGACCTGCTGGCGGCCATGCGCTCGTCGCGCCTACCCATCGTGGCGCGCGTGAACGGACACGCGCTCGCGGGCGGGTTTGGTCTGATGCTCGGGTGCGACCTGGTGGTTGCCTCAGAGGATGCCCAGATGGGCACCCCGGAGGTCAACATCGGTCTCTGGCCCTTCATGATCACCGCGGTCATCCAGCGCGACATCCCACGCAAGATCGCTCTCGAGCTCATGCTCACCGGGAAACGATTGACCTCAGCCGAAGCGCGGGAGCTCGGGTTCGCCAATCGGGTCGTTCCCAGGGCCGATTTAAATAAGGCCACGGACGAACTCGTAGGAGAGCTCCTCGGCAAGAGCCCACTGATCCTTGCGCTGGGCAAGCGTTCCTTCTACCGGGCCGAGGACATGTCTTTCCGCGACGGGGTCGATTACCTCGCCGGCATGCTGACCGTGTGCCTCGAGTCCGAGGACACGGTCGAGGGCGTGACCGCCTTCCTTCAGAAGCGAGCGCCCGAATGGAAGGGTCGCTAGACCTTTACGTCTAGGTCGTGGGTCGCGGCCTCACCTGCCGGACGACGGCGAGCACTATCAGGGCGAGGACGGCGAACGGGAGCAAGATCACAGCGAGGAACACTGCCGCGGCCCCGATCCCCTCGAGCACGTCCACGGCGCGCGCCCACGCCGTCTGGAATGGGTTCGCTCTTCCGGGGGCCGGCGCCCCCTCTTCCACGAGCGAGACCGAGATCGTGCCGAGGGCGGTGCGGTCTTCAAGGTAGTTGAGCCGGCCCTGGAGCTGCTCTATGTCGAGCTGCAGGGTGCTGAGGTGGTTCTGGATCCTCACGGTTTGAGAGATCGTCGTTGCCCGATCCATAAGGTCGAGGAAGACGGCCTCTTGCGCCTCCAGGTTGTTTATGCGCGCCTCGAGATCGATGAACTCCTGCGTAACGTCCTGCCCCGCGATGTTCTGTCCGAGCAGGTTGCCGGCGTCCTTGATGTCGCGTAGCGCCTGCTCGAAGTCCTGAGACGGGACACGCACCACGATCCGGCCGCGTTTCGCCGAAGCATCGTCTAGTGAGGTGGACAGAACGAATCCGCCGTAGGTCGAGGCGGCGCTCTCCACCGCTTGGACGGCGGTCGTGAAGTCCCCGTGCCGCACCTCGAGACGGACGTCGGCCGTCTTCACGATCTCGGCTCCCACGGAGGGCAGTGCGCTCCCGCCGAATGCCATTGACTTCGCCTTCGGAGCACCCGCTTGGACTTCGCTGAGGTGCTCACGAGCGACCCCGTCGTCCGCCCCGCCACCCGCAGCGGCAGATTCCGACTCGTCGCTCCCGCCGGCGCACGCCGCTCCGCCGAGGACCAGAAGCGCTAGCCCGGCGACGATCCTCAACCGGACGTTTTTCCCTGATGCGTGGAACATGATCCACCTCCTTCGTCGACGAATCAGACGTCGACTGGCCGCCGTGTGTTCCACGGCTCCCCGATCGCGAGGCGACGCCCTCGGCCCCTCCCACGTTTCTACTATTGTTGTAGTAGACCGCGTCGTCTGTCAAGAAAAAGCTTCGCTGGTCTCGTTTAGCCTGATCCCATCGAGGCCCCGGCAGGCTTCGGGGCGCAGCCCCGGCGACGGGCCCAAGCGAGGTGCATATGGAAACTCCCGTCTCCGGGGGCGGCGGTTCTCAGACGCCGCCCGCAGCCGGCTCCGACCCGTCCTCGGGATCACAACCTGAACCAGAGCCGTCCCGCAGCGCGATCACCTATAGCTACGACGGTCCCGATATGCGCGCGGCTACGGCCGAGCTCGAGGAGAAGAAGACAAAGTTCCGGGGCATGGGGGGGCCGGAGAGGATCCAGCGCCAACACGACCAGAACAAGCTCACGGTGCGAGAGCGGCTGGAACTTCTCTTCGACGCCGACACTTTCCTGGAGACGGGCCTGCTGGCCCACCACCAGTCCCAGTCGCCCGCCATGCAGGGCAAGTTCACTCCCGGCGACGGCGTGGTCACCGGGATTGGCGAGGTCGACGGACGCAAGGTAGCCGTCATCGCGTACGACTTCACCGTGATGGCGGGATCGATGGGCATGGTCACGGAGCTCAAGGCGACGCGCATGCGGGAGCTGGCGCTGCGGGAGCGTATCCCCGTCGTCTGGCTCATCGACTCGGCCGGTGCCCGCATCCAGGAGGCGACGGGATCGATGTTCGCGCGCACCGGTGACCTCTTCCGGGAGCAGGTCGTCATGTCCGGAGTGGTCCCTCAGGTCGCGGCGATGATGGGCCCCGGTGCCGCGGGCACTGCCTACATCCCGGGTCTCTCCGACTTCGTGCCGATGGTCAAGGGCAACTCGAACATGGCGCTGGCGGGCCCCCATCTGGTGAAAGCGGCCGTCGGAGAAGACGTGAGCGCGGAGGACATGGGTGGATCGAAGGTCCACTGCAAGGTCTCCGGAGTCGCCGATCTGGAGGTCCCCGACGACCGCGCCTGTATCGAGGCCGTCCGCAAATATCTTTCGTACTTCCCGTCGTCGAACCTCGAGCGCCCGCCCGTCGTGCCCTCCGACGATTCGATCAAGCGCAAGGCCGAGGAGCTGCACGACATCGTGCCTGCGAACCCGCGTCAGGCGTACGACATCCACAAGGTCATCCGCGCCATCGTCGACGACGGCGACTTCTTTCCGATGAAGCCCGACTGGGCGCGCAACGTCGTCACCGGGTTTGCTCGTTTCGGGGGCCGACCCGTAGGGATCGTGGCCAACCAGCCCAAGTTCCTCGGCGGGGCCCTCGACGTCAACGGTGCCGACAAGGCCGCGCGCTTCGTGTGGCTATGCGACGCCTATGACATACCGCTCGTGTTCCTCATGGACTGCCCTGGTTTCCTCGTCGGCAGCGCAGTCGAAAAGCAGGGGATCATCCGGCACGGGGCAAAGATGCTGTTTGCGGTTGCGGAGGCGACCGTCCCCAAGGTCACCGTGGTCCTGCGCAAGGGTTACGGCGCCGGGTACTACGTGATGAACGGGCGGGCCTACGAGCCGGACGCGATCGTTGCCTGGCCGACTGCGGAGATATCGGTGATGGGACCCGAGGGCGCGGTCAACATCATCTTCCGCAAGCAACTCGAGGCGCTTCCGGAAGAAGACCGCCACGCAG
>JALZBR010000100.1 GCA_030863485.1 Actinomycetota bacterium | reverse complement strand
AGCCACCCCAGGGCCGACGTTGCTGGAAGCTTCCTGGACCTTGTCGGTCTGATCGGCCTCGGCTCCCCGGATCTCCTCCGACGTGGATTCGTCGGCGGGGACCTCGTCCGGATCCCCCGTCCGTCGCGCCACTCGGCTGTCGACCCACGTATTGATGATCACGAACGTCGCGCCGCCCAACAAGAGCCCCCACGCGGCAGGCGCAGGACCACCCAGGTGCACGGCTTCGGGAAAGAGCTCGAATGCGAGAGCAGACAGGAGAGTCCCACTGGCAAACGCAAGAGCGACACCCGAGACCCGCGGCGGGGCAGCCCACTTCGCTCCCAGCGCGCCTCCGAATACGAGCGCGCTCGAGCCGATCACGCCAAACAGAAGTGCTTCCGTCACCATGACCTCCTAGGGTGCGGAGCATAGCCTCGTGCCTTCGGTCCCTAGGGGCCTAGCCGACTCGTTGCTCGATGGGAGACGTTTGCAGAGGGCGATTCCGCTGCCGGCCTCGGATCTCTCGGCCCGAGCCGACCAGCGACTGGGTTAAAGGTTTCTTGGGGGGTGAACTAGCGAGAGGAGCCGGATCCGGCGACGACCAATATCCCGCGCATGTTGCCGTGAACTCGGCACGCGAACTCGTAGTGCCGACCCGGCTTAGCGTTGCCGAGTCCCTGGACGGCTCCGGATTCGCCACCCACAATCACCGCGCTGGTGAACAAGGGACACGATGTGGGGGTGTAGCTCTTGCAGTAGGCGGTCTTCTTCGCCACCTTGCGAGACAGCAGGGCCTTCGCCGTCACGCTGTGGTCGGCTACATCATGGTTGACGAAAGTCAGGGGCCCGCCTTTGGGGACTGCCACGACCGGGGTCAGGTATCCGGCCGTGAACGATCCAGGGCCTGCGGCCGCCACGACCGCGTGAGCGGGGCTGGCCCCTAGGGCAATCAGGGCGCCTGCAAGCCCTGTCAAGACGGCCTTCCGGAAGAACCATCCCCGTTTCTCCATCCTAGAGAGGGGATTAGGCGCCCCGGACGCTTCTCCTCCTCGGGTCGATCGCCACCAAGAGGGGGGCGCCCGAGAAGATCGTCAGGACAACAGCTCGCGGCCTCTCGAGGTGAGTCTGAAGCTTGTCAACGCGGGAGTTGTCTCATCCCAGTGCCTGCCGCCGGCCGAGGCTATGTAGCCCGCGCCCGTCAACTCGGAGCACGCCGCAGCGGTTCGCGCGGCATCGAGGTTGGCGGCGTCCGCGAGGGCGCGCTCGGTGTGGGACTGCCTCTCGTGTTTCGTGCCCCTGTCCATAACCAACAAGGCCTCGAGGATCTTGCGTCCGTCCTCACTAAGCTGTTTCATCGCCATCGTTTCTCCGCTCCTGATCGACTAGATATCGGTCGACGCGCCGGGGATGTTCCGAGGAATCCGCCAGGGTCGCTCGGCAGTGGTGAGCAAAAGGGCCCTCTTTCGAGGGCCCTTCCATTGCTCGGGTCTTACTGGGTCGTAGTTACGTTCACGGCCTCTGGGCCCTTCTCGCCCGGACGAGCATCGAAGGAGACAGAAGCTCCTTCCTCGAGGCTCTTGAATCCTTCACCAGCAATGTTGCTGTGGTGGACGAAGAGGTCCTTGGTCCCGTCCTCGGGGGCGATGAAGCCATATCCCTTGGCATCGTTGAACCATTTGACGGTTCCGGTTGCCATAAAAACACCTCCTACAGATCGATCACGAACGAAGGAAAGGTGCTAACCGAACCGGACGCTCTGAACTGATGTAGTGATGAGTGTACCTCCTGCGCGCGCGATGCGCCCTTTTGAAACACAACGTCGCCCTATGTCAGACATATGAGTCGACGGGACAGCACCGACCTCTGTTGATGAACTTCTCGACCTTCATGAGGCATTGGCCCGTCCAGCCCTGAATGACCAAGGACTCAGACGGAGAGCACTTGATCGGCCCCTTGCGCCACCGTCGCCGTTTGTCGCCCACGAATCCGGGCGACGATCGAATCTTGCAGCTGACATGACGACGCCTATCGCCCGGCGGCCCGCAAGCGGATAAGCGACTCCTCACCCTATATACGAAGAATTGCGTATTCCAAAATGTCCGACCTTGTCCGAAGCTGATGACGCCAGTGTGGGAAGCGTCTGTGGGGGTTACTTGTCTCGTTTACGTGGAGTAAGGCCTCCTGCGGCTCAAAGGGGGTTTCATTGGGCAGGCGAATACAAGACCGACTGCTCCTTCTCCTCCTGACGAGCGCACTGGGTCTCGCGGCATTCGCTGCCCCCAGTCTGAGCCGCACTCCGGCAGGGTCGCAGAGCTCCTCTGTCACTGCCGCTCAGGTCCTCTATTCAGCGCAGATAGAAGGCGCGACGATGCGTGAGGGGAAGGCGATAGCGGTAGGCAAGGATGGAAGCCTCTACGTGGCGGGCTATTCCAGAACCTCCGACGGATTCGTCACGACGCCCGGCGCGTACGACGCGGACTCGAATGGCCAGGATGACGCCTTCGTAACGAAGTTCGATCCCGCCGGTAGCGTTGTCTATTCGACGTTCGTGGGAGGTGGAGGCTCAGAGTTCCCGCAGTCAATTGCGGTGGAAAACGACGGGTCGGTTCTGGTCACGGGAACTACTTTCTCCGAGGATTTTCCGACAACACCCGGGGCTCTCGACCGTGACTCCACCCCGCACGGCGATTACGCGAGCGCCTTCCTGACCAGACTCTCGCCTGATGGGTCCACCTTGGAATTCTCGACCTTCATTCCCGGGGCCGATCGCGGACTAGCGGTAGCGGTCTCAGACCACGGCGCCGTATTTGCGGCCGGTGAGGCGAATGCCAACTTCATCCCGTCCAACAACGCTCCGGACAGATCGCGCGAGGCCATTGAGGGATTCGTCGTGAAGATATCGGAGGACGGTCGCCAGCTCGTCTGGAGCACCCTCGTGGGCGGATCGTCTGACGACTTCCTCACGGAGCTAGAAATCGATGGCGACGGAAGCGTATATGTGGCGGGTACCACCGACTCAGAAGACTTTCCGACAACCTTAGGTGCGTACGATCCCACCTTCAATGGGCACTGGAACGATGGGTTCGTGACGAAGATCGATCCAAATAGCGCACAATTTGAGTTCTCGACAATGTTCGGCGGATACGAGTCGGCAGACCCTGAAGCGGAGCAGTCGCTCGACGGGTTGGAAGTCACGAAGAACGAGAGCGTTTACATCGCCGGGTCGATTCCGAGCGACGACCTGCCCCTGACTTCAGATGCCTTCGACTCGACTCATGAAGGATCGTCCGAGGGGTACCTAACGGGGTTCTCGCCCAGTGGTTCTGACGTCGCGTACTCAACCTACGTCGGGGGGGATCAGAACGAAAGTTTGTTAGACATCGACACCGATTCTCGGGGTGACGTCTTCGCAGTCGGTTCAACGCGATCGACTGACTTTCCGACGGCTGCCGAACAAATCCACGGCGCGTTCTTAATGAAGCTCGACGGCACCCGCCCGATTTACTCGCCCCTCGGCGCATTTCACCCAATTAGCCTCGTCGTCGACCCGGCGAGTAGCGCCTTTGTCGCGGGATACCCAGCTGGAGGTGGAAGCCAGTTCTCCTCATCGACGATGCCGCGATCTGCATCGAGAGGAGCAGCGGTCTCGCGGAGGATTATCGAGTGCACCTTGGAGGGTACTCCCGACGATGACGTGCTAAAAGGGACCGCGCGGCCGGATCTCATTTGTCCACTCGCGGGCGCAGACGAGGTTCGTTCTCTAGCAGGCCACGACATCGTGCTCGGCGCCGGTGATAGGGACGTGATCGCAGGCGGATCTGGACACGATCTGCTCGTATCGGGTAGGGGAGCTGCGACGCTCCGTGGCGGAGGAGCGAGCGACTTCCTCATCGGTAGCCCAGTTGCCGACCGCATCTCCGCCGGAGCCGGGATAGACGTGGTTCTGGGTAGAGCGGGCGGCGACCTCCTTCACGGGAACAAGGGGCGCGACCTTCTCACTACCGGCTCCGGAGCCGACCAGGTTGACGGAGGATCCGACCGGGACAGGATCCGAACCGGTAATGGACCAGACCGCGCGTGGGGAAACGCCGGGAATGACTTCTTGTTTGGGGGCAACAACGGCGACCTACTGGACGGGGGTCTTGGGTTCGATGGGTGCAAGGGAGGGGCTGGAAGCGACCGCGTCCGAGCCTGCGAAGGGCACAACTGACCCCTCGAACCCGCGGCGCAGGCCTGCTCGCCGGACGACTCACGGGGGAGTCGGGAGGCGGCGCGAACCTTCCTCAAGCCCGTGTCCTAAAAGGGATCCGAGCCTTACCGCCCGCTTTGTTATGCGTCGAATAGTCAGTCCGATCTAGTTTCGCTCTCGAACGGACGCTTCACAGTTCACTGTCAAGCTCGTGAGCAAGACGCGATTGGCGGTCTAAGAACAGATAGGTTTGCTCCACCTGAGAGGACGGCGAGGCGAGCATTGATTGCAGGGCTTCGCTGTAGATGTCTAGTTGATCCGCGCCCTCCGGTTTCTCAAAGTGCTTGCCGGTTTTGAAGTCGACTATCTCTAGGCCTCCCTCTTCTGTTTCGTAGACGGCGTCTATGCGGCCTCGGATGATCTTTCCGTCCTTCTTCATCGCGAAGGGGAGCTCGATCATCGGTTCGCCGCTCGGGAGCCTTGCGATCGTTCGGTCGGCGTAGCCCAGCTCGTTGAAGCGAGTCAGCATCCGGCTGATCACGCTCGGCTCCGTGACCTCGCTCGGCTCGTCCAGCTCGGTCTCGTCCGGGTACGGCGAAATCCCGCGGCTGCGTTCCTCGATGATCCGGTGCACCTCGGTCCCGATCCGGCGGGCGGCAGTCGGCCGTTCGGGCAGAGGGCGGATGAGATCCCAAGCTTCGATGTCGCCGTTCTCGAGTCGCACGCATGCCGTGGCCGAGAGGATGTCCGGCACCTCGGGCTCCGGCGCGGCCTCGCCTGCCTGCGCGGCGGCAATGAGCGATAGGTCGCGCTGGTGCCCGGCGATCAATGTTTCCGCGGCCGCACGCTCGTCGGCCGAGAGATCCTGAAGCAGGGAGTCCACCCTCACCTCGTTCGACACGACGGCGTCGGCCGCGCTCCCCCACCCCTGCGGGAACAGATCATCTTCGACACCGATACGCGCCGGCGGGGGCCAGTGACGGCGGTCCTCCATAGCGGAGAAGAGCGGGTTCTCCTTGGGCACCTCGTCGCGACGAACGATCGAGAGAAGGCCGCGATCTTCGAGCTCGGCGAGCTCGTCCCAGAACTGCGAGGGACCCTTCTCTTGTTGGT
>JALZBR010000093.1 GCA_030863485.1 Actinomycetota bacterium | reverse complement strand
GGGTTCGATTCCCATCCGCCTCCGCTACGCACTTTCCGACTCCCTACCGATTTCGTGTCACACCTCCTCTATACGGTCGGCTCATGAGACGGAGAACTGTTGCCGGTGAGTCGATCGAGCTCCTTCGGGCAGCGTTCGGCAGGCTCAAGCACAAAATGACGAGCGACGGCATGGTGGAGGTGACTGGGACGCTCGAGCCAGAGTTCGCGGAGCCTCTGTGTCGGGCCGTGCTGCGGATCGAGAGGGAATTGCTGGATCAGGATGTGGTCGAGGGCGACCCTGACGCCCGCACGACCGAGCAGAGGCGGGCGGATGCCTTCGTTCTGCTGGCGGCACGCCTCACGTCCGTGCTCGAGGGACCCTAGAGACGCGGAAGGGAGCTGCCTTGCAAGGTCACCGGCTCAGTGGCACACTTCTCTCATGAGTGACACTAGCGTCGTAGAGGTGGGACCTAAAGGTCGCGTCGTCATACCCGCGGCGATCCGGAGAAAGCTTGGGATCGATCAGGGGACACGACTGACGGTTCTCGTCGACGGCGAAGCCGTCGTCCTCGTCCCGCGCAACACGATCGAGCGCCGACTCCGTTCGATCTTCGCGGACGTTCCGGCAAGCATGGCCGAGGAAGTCATTGAGGAGCGCCGTGCCGAGGCCGCCTTCGACAGTTAGCGAAGTTGTCTCACGTCCTCGATTCCTCGGCGGTGCTTGCGTGGCTCCAACAAGAGCCGGGAAGCGCTCAAGTGCAGGAGCTCCTCGGAGAAAGCGTCATCAGCGCCGCGAACTGGGCCGAGATACTCCAGAAAGCGCGGCAACACGGCGCGGACCCACATGAAGTCGGGCTGCTGCTGCGCTCTCTGGGCCTCGAGGTCATCGAGATCACCCGCGAGGACGGGGAGGCGGCTGCCGCGATATGGGACCCGCGTGTCCCTCTATCGCTAGGGGACAGGCTTTGCCTCGCACTCGGGATCCGCTTGCAGCTTCCCGTCGTAACGACGGACCGCCAGTGGGAGAAGACATTCATCGAGGGCATCGAAGTCGAGGTCTTGAGAAGGTGATGCCGGAGTCTTCAAAGCCGGTGCGCCGTGGAGACACGGTGGGCGGGTTCGATTCCCATCCGCCTCCGCTGGTCGCTTCGGCGGACCCGCTCGGCCGTCGCCTTCCCTCATTTGCCTCCGCTCTTCCTCAGGACGAAGTTCGCCGTTGTCGTCCCACCCTCGCTCACCGTTACCTGCTGCGTTTTGCTGCGGTAGCCCCCGTACGACGCGGTCGCGGTGCAACTGTATGACCCTGCGGGGATCGGCCTGATCTCGTAAAAACCCTCCGGCGCGTGGTCGTAGTAGGTGCTGTCGCAGCTGACCGATCCGGAGAGCAGTTTGCCGGACTGGTCGGTAATCGTGCCCTTGATTACCCCCGGCAGGGGGGCGCGTTGGGGCGTGCCTCCGAGCGCACGCAGCGCGTTGACGCGTCCGGCTCCGAAGCACACGTCGCCGCCGGCCGGCCCGAGGTCGTCCGCCGTGGACGTGAGGATCGCGCGCGTCTGGGCTGCGGTGGTGCCGCGCTCCGACATCACCAAAGCAGCGACCGCCGTGACGTGCGGCGCCGCCAGCGACGTCCCGCTTCCTTCGCCGTACTCATTGTTGGGCCACGTCGACCCAACCCGGACGCCGGGCGCCGCGATCTCGACATCGTCGTTGCAGTTGCTGAGGTTCCAGTCCTGGTCGTTGCGATCCGTCGCCGCGACAGAGATCACGTCCGGGTGCATCGCGGGGTAGGCGTAGCAGGGATAACAGCCTGAATTGCCGGCCGCGGCGACCAGCAGCGTCCCGGCCGCGTACGCCTCTGACAACTCCTGATTGAAGAGGCTGAGTACCACACCGCCCGGATTGATCGCGAAGCTCATGTTGACGATTCGTGCCTGACCGGTCGTGCGCAACCAGCGGAGCCCCGCGATTGCATCGACGTAGTAGATGCCTCCATTCGCGTTCCGGACGTTGACGACTGCGAGATCGGCGTTGGGAGCGACCCCCGCGACTCCTGTCCAGTTATGCGTGTGTGCCGCGACGATCCCGCTGATGTGCGTGCCGTGACCGTGGGAGTCGTCGCACATGCCTTCGGCAACGATGCCCGTACCGGTCACCGCGGACGCGCAGGCTTTCGTCTTGCCGACGAGGTCCTCGTGGTCCTGGTCTATCCCGGTGTCGAGAATGCCGACGCGGACTCCGCCCGTGGACGGGAAGTTGCCCGCGCCGAAGGCGAAGTCGAATGCCTCGGGCAGGTCGATATCGGCATCCGCCGTCCCGTACTCGCTGCCGCCGTAAAGGGCTTGACCTGTGTTGTGGAGGTTCCACTGGTATTGGAAGAAGTAGTCGTTCGGGACCGAGGCCGTCCTCAGTAGCCAGTTCGGCTCGGCCGACCGCACCTGCGGGTTGCGCAGATATCGGCGCGCGACCTCATCGGGGTCGGAGCCCGACGCGACCCGCACGACGTCGGCGTTGGCCCACTCGAGCCGGTTCACGACCGACACGTCGTTTGCTGAGTGAGCAGAGGCGCGATCGGCCCCGGTCGCGTTCGGCTCGAACTGCACGATCACGTGGCGTCCATCGTTCTCTATGGGCGCGTCGGGACGGTCGACCAGAGCCCCCGTCTGCATCGTCGGCTCCGCCCCGGCCGGTGCGGCCGCGAACGTGGCGATCAGTGTGCACGCGACGGCGAGCACGACGGCCACCCGCAGCGGCCTCATGGCGATCGGTCTCATCTGCTCCTCCTGACTCGGGTGCCTCTGCCCGAGAGGCGTGATTCCGAAGGGAACAGATGTTCAATACCGTTCTACGCTGAGGGTGCTTCTTATCCTCGCGCTGGAGGTGGCGCGTCCGCGTCTATCGATCTAGGACTAGGTTGCCGCAACCCGATCGACGGCACCGAACTGCTCCGTCGGGCCTGCGGCGGCTTGCAGGAGGGTGAGAACGAATGCCAGATCTACGGAAGCGGTTGCCAGTCCGCGTTCCAGTCCCATGAATCGGCCTTGGCGATTAGCCGGCGCTTGTTCGAACCGTCGGCAGCAATGATCCAGAGGTCGCCATCGAAACCGGTCCCGGGGACCTCACTCGTGTAGACGATCTCCTTACCGTCGGGTGACCAGGCCGGGTGTGATTGCCACAACTCGTCGTCGACGAGCTTCCGCAGCCCCGCGCCGTCCCGCCGGATCACAAAGATATCCGCATGGTCGCACTCCGTACATTTCTCCCAGCCTGTGAAAGTGATCCTCTTCCCATCGGGCGCCCATGCAGGCGACTCCCCGCCGATCCGTTTCGGGGTCAGCCACCTTCGCTCGCTTCCGTCGGGACGGATCAACACGATGCCGCTGCGCTTCTCGGTCACCTTCGTCAGAGCCAGCCACCTGCCGTCCGGCGACCATTGCAGGCCGTAGCCGTACTCGAATGACGCGATTCGCTTGCGTCTGCTGCCGTCGGGTCGCATCACGACAATGTCGGTCGTCCTCCGGGCATAATTGAGGAAGGCGATGCGGCGTCCCGACGGACCCCAGGTCGGATCGCCGTCGTCGCCGACACCTCTCGTTATCTGCGTCGTGTTCGACCCGTCGGGATCGGTGACGAACAGGTCGTAGTCCCCGTTGCGGTTGCTGGCGAAGGCGATCTTGCTTCCATCGGGAGACCACACTGCGGACGTGTCGACACCCGGAGCGTTCGTGATGTTCGTGAGGCCCGTGCCGTCGGACGCGACCGTCCATAGGTCGTACGCCGGGTTGGCCGGACTCACGCAATGTGGTGCAACGCACGCGACCCATCCCTCGAAGACGATTAGCCCGTTGCGGCCGGGATAAGAGGCATGTGCAACGGTCGGCGTCGTCGCCGAGGTTGCGGACAGCAGAAGCAGGATCGCCGCTAAGCAGATAGGTCGTTTCATCGGACGCCGCTCCTCTATTTCGGCAGGGGTTGCCAGTCGATCGCGTAGTCGTAGGAGTCCGGTTTGGAGAGAAGCCGCCGGTTGTTCGAACCGTCGACGTTGACGACCCATAGGTCGCCGTAGCCGTAGACTTCGTCGTCGCGCTCATTCGTGTACACGATGTGACGTCCGTCGGGTGACCATGCAGGATCGGTCTGCCATAGATCGTCCTCAACGACCTTGCGGAGTCTCGTGCCGTCACGGCGAACGACCCAGATGTCGTAGTCGCAGGTCGTACAAGCCATGCTCCCGGCGAACGTCAACTTCTTTCCATCAGGCGACCAGCTCGGCAACGATCCTTCGAGGCGCCCTTTGTAGAGCCTCCTCAAACCACTGCCGTCAGGGCGGATCAGGTAGACGTCTTCCCGGCCATCTGGCTGGTCCCACTGCACGAATGCGAGCCGCTTGCCGTCCGGTGACCACTGCAGCCCATACGCATATTCGAACGAGGCGATGCGGCGCTTCTTGCTTCCGTCGCGTCTCATGATGACGATGTCGAACGTTCGTCTCGAGAAATCCATGTAGGCGATGCGTCTCCCATTTGGGCTCCACGTCGGGTAGATCTCATTCCCGAGCCCCTGGGTCAACCTCGTGAGCTCGGAGCCATCGGGGTTCATCACGAACAGGTCGTAATCACCGTGCCGGTTGCTGTTGAAAACGATCTGTGTTCCGTCCGGGGACCACGCCGCATCGGCATCAACTCCGACGGAGTTCGTGATGTTCGTCAGCCCCGTTCCGTCGGGTCGAACGGTCCAGATGTCGTACGTCGGGTTCGTGGGGCTCACACAACCCGGTCCGGGGACGCATGCGCCCCAACCCTCGAACGCGATCAGACCGTTGCGGCCGGGATAGGTAGCGCCGGCCGGCGCCGCGCTCGAGGTCATGTACGAGCAAGAGACAACGGCCACCATTGCGACCCTGAGCAGTAGTGATGATCGTCTCATCGCCAGTC
>JALZBR010000073.1 GCA_030863485.1 Actinomycetota bacterium | reverse complement strand
CACTACGCGTGCTTCTTCCCGGGATAAATCAGGGAGGTCAATAGTCAAGAGTTGTCGGGCCTGGGTCTGCAACTCAAGGTAGACGCTAGCCGCCGCCTGCGCTTGAGATACCCTGCGCGAGGGATTCAGCGTTGTGAGAGCTCCTCCAAACCCGGCGGCGATCAACGCCAAAATTGCGGGACCTGCCCTCGAGCCGCGACCTGCGAGACCCGTTCCGCCTGATACCGCGGCAAGTACGGCCGCCGGGACGCCAAGAAGGGCATTCATGGCCCGCCACAGCTTCATCTGCTCAAACTGCCCTTGAGCGCTCCACAGAACATTTTCATGCAGACGGCTGATTTCTTGTGCAATGGGACGCAGTTTGGGCTCAAGATCCCCTGGTATCTCAAGCAATGGGGCCTTGGCGGGTTCCTCCTTGCGCCTCATTGAAAACTTCACTACCCAGCCCGACCAGACTCAAGAAGCTCAGTCCTGCGCTTCTCGGGAATCATCGCTGCCAGCAGTTCGCGATCGTGCTCGATCTTCGGCTCCACTTGGCGGCCAGGAACTGTCGAGTCAGGCGAAGCCCGGTTGAACCACTCTCCCTCGGGGCTACATACACGAAACCTCACTCCGTCTAGCTCACGCGTTCGCTCCGGGTCCAAGTAACCAGGGAGAAATGGATAGCGACCCGGTCGCCCGCCTGCTACATCATTCTCTGGGATAACCAGCACACCGGAATTGTTAGGTGCCGGCTCAAACAAATACAACCTCAACATCCGCCTGCCGGTTGCCGTCAAATCGCCACTTCGTCGTCCACGCACCATCCTGTGCGAGGGAGAACCTCCGCTCTCGAAGAGCCGCTTCGAGCTTAGTCCGATGAGTTGAGAAGGCGACAAGATCGATGTCCTTATGAGGTCGCGTCCAGCGACCCACGACAAAATCCACAGCCACACCGCCCGACAGCCACAGCGGAACAGGGAGATTGCTGAGGGCACGAAGGCGAGCAATAATTTCTGAGGGTTCAATTGCCGACTCAGACTGTTCATAGGGTTCTTGGTTTGTCATTTTCGATCTTGTTTCCCCCGTGCGACGCTTTGTTTTTCGAGCTTCCTCTCGTCCTAACGGATACACATCAAGGAGCCTCCGGCCGCGATCGAGCAAGGCCGGCCGCCTCAATCAGTTTTTCCCTTCTCGCCGTCCTCTTTGGCTTTGTTGCGGGCCAAATCAACTAACACAGAAGCCAGGCCGTCAACGTCTACCGGATCGCGGCGGATTCCCGTCACTCGGATCGCACCTTTAGAATTGGACTTTCGATTTCGCTTTCTTCTTGCGCTTCAAAGATGAATCTCATGATTACTTCTGACGAAAACGGGCTCAGTGGATTCAAACCGTCCGCCACCTGGTACTTCGCAGGATAAGGACGCAATCTTGCCAAGAGCCTTAATTCTCGAACCCATTGTAACCTGGGAAATTACAAATGTGTAATTATGGTGGTCCTGGGTGGACGTATCTCGAACCAGGCCTTTCGCGAGGAGCTCATGGCCATTTACCAGGGGGAATAGGGCAAAACAGAATTCCGATCGCTAGCTACTTCGCGCCCATTTTCCGCAGATAACAGCTCTGGCACTATTGCTTCTCTTGCCTTATCACCCCGACCGAAGGGATGGAGGATTCGGACTCAGCAGGTCGGTGGCGGTGTCACGCCGTCAGCGACTCATCTTCGCTACCCGGTGCCACCGCAATCAAGGAGAACCTGAGACGGCGCCAGACTAAGACGTCGACCTTGCTGATGGGAAGGCCCAGAGCGGATTACCATGCTGGTCAAAGGAGACAGGTTTCGGCTTCCGGGCCCCTGGCGCCGAAGGTAGCGGGGTGCCGTCCTCCCCCACGGGGACACCTTGGTCGTCTACGATGATCACGTCTCCATCTTCGGCCTCGACCATGTAGCCGATTAGCGTTCCGTCTCTCCGCATTACCCAGTTGGTCGCCTGGTGGTAGCCCTCCGAGCCAAGCGTGTTCTCGAGTTCCCTCACGATTCGCTCGGTCAGTCCCAGTTGGTTTAGTAGCAGCGCGGGCAGGCTTTGTCCCTCCCTCAAAATCGCTAGGAAGATGTGCTCGACGCCGATAAAGTCATTAGCACCATGTCTGCTCGCCTCTTGGGCCGCTTGCTCCAGAATCCCTGTGGCTCTTGGAGTGAGCTGAACCGGGAACCCGATAACCTTCTTCCGGCCCTGGCTAACATTGGACATTGGGCCTCCTTCGCTAGTCAATCAAGCTACGCATCCGGCGATTCTCCTTAACGTGTTACTAGAGAGCACGATACTCGAACATCATGCGTTTAGCGCGTAGGCGGTTAGAGGGACGTTGAGAAGCACGCACTCAGCTTCGCGGTGTACGTCGACGAGACAGCTCCCAAGGGACAATTCACGGAGCCGGCGGGCGATCGTTAGCGTCCTGTCTGCAAGTGTCGCTCCGCTCCGGTTCGCAGCGTGGCGTTTCATGATGAGGGCCACCACATGATTGCGTATCTACTGAGTCAGCACAAGGTTCGTCTCCCCCTCCTCCGGGCGGAGGCTCGATCTGCACCCATGACCAGTACTGCGAGCCATCGGGAAATGTGACGAGCTGGCACTGCCAGAGGCCCCCATCATCGCCACGTTTCACCTCTCCGTCGTTACCTGGCCCGCATTCCCCGAGGGTGTGGCTTGCGAGTGCCACGCTCGCTGGAGTAAACCCGAGTGTGGACACCGATAGGACTGGGACAGCTACAGTCAATAAAACGAGTAGGCCGAGGAATATGAGGTATACAAGCGGTCGACGCGGTCATTGAAACGCCTCCTTTTAAGAAATGGAACCTCAGACTCTTGGCGCAGCTTTTAAATAGAGTTATCAGGCAACCTGCTGGGCTCCCTTGCTGACCTCCCTTCGTGCCCGCACCTTTGAGCTCTAGAGCGAGCAAACGCATACCTCGAGCACCCTTCAACCTGCGGCTGACTCCTTTCCCCGCGGTGCATTCTACTCACGAGACCTTGTTCCTACAATAGAAAACACGAATCAGAAAACGGGAATAACTTTGGGGGGCAAACTTGAAAGAAAGTCGAGAGGGGTGGAGGTTCCTCACCAACCACGCGCTTGTCTTGCTGTGTATCGCGCAAGAGCGCGACCTCAGGATCAGGGACATCTCGGATCGCGTCGGCATCACCGAGCGAGCTACTCAAAAGATTGTCACGGACTTGGTGGAGGGTGGCTATATCGTTCCGACGAGAGAGGGGCGACGCAACATCTACGAGATTCGCTCGTCACTTTCGTTCCGACACCCGTTGCTACGCGATCGGGAGATCGGTCTCCTGCTGCAGTGCTTGATGGGACGGAGCGAGCGTAAGGGCCGAAGTCGCCGCAAGCAGTGACTGCTCGTCTCTTTGCTCGCAACCAAGCAGGACTCCGGCCCCCACCTAGAGGTAGAACTCGTGAAAAGGGTCCTTTACCCGTCCCGGACGCACAGGTTCCGGTCGAATGATGCCGTGCGTCAAACGTAGCGACGAGCGGAGCACCCCCCTCGCGCTGCCGTAACGACGGGCGAGCCCAAAGCCTTGTAATGGTCCGACCCCATTTCCGGGAGGTGGCGGTAGCGACCCGTCGTAAAGCTGAAGCCGTCACCTCGACATGTACGCCGATTTGCCGCGCCCGAGCGTTCGCGGCCAACCTACCCACGCCCCTGGGCGCCCCTACCCCTTGGCTTGTGTGTCGCCAGTCGCCCATCGAGCCCCGTGGGTTCGAACCACGTCACTCTCCTACCGGACCGGTGGGAGCAGAAAAACCGGCCGTCACCAGGAGAGAAGAGCCATTAGCGCCAGTGTGTGGACCAGAGCGGATTCGAACCGCCGACCTCACCCGTGCGAGGGGTGCGCTCTACCAACTGAGCTACTGGCCCAGCGACTCCAGGAGTCTACAAGTTGAGCCGCGGCGCCGAGTCTCCCGATCGCCCGGCGGCACGGCCGAACGTCACAAGTCGCCCTCGAGCTTCATCGTGTGGTCCTCGAGCGCCGCCCGGAGCGCGCTCTGTACCTTCGAAGTCGTGAAGTCCCCCCTCGTCCTCTCGATGATCGAGCGAGCGACGTCGGTGAGCCGGCGCAAGCCGTACGTGATCCCATCCGGGTAGTCCATCGACACCAGCAGGTAATACATCTCGTCCATGGCCCCCAGCAGGTGCTCGCAGCGCTCGAGCTGCTGCCGGCGCATGAGGTCGAGGATGTGGCGGCGGACCTCTCCGATCGCCTCGGCCATCCCCTTCAAGAACGCAGCCGGCGGCAGGTCGAGGGACTCCGGCGAGGGGAAGGGCGCGTCGGTTACGAGCGCTAGCGTGATTCTCGCCTCCGCAAGCTCCTTCTCGGCGTCGTGCACGAAGCCCGCATAGAGCACGTCGGGATGCTCGGCGAGACCAGTGCGGGCCTTGTCGAGATGCATTTGCGCCTCATCCATCAACTCCGTTGCGCGCTCGATCTCGTCTCGATGCAACGCCCTGATCGCGTTGCGACACGCCCGGATCACTTCCCGGCTGCCGCTGAGGCTCTGCTCGCGCGCCGCCAGCCTGACGTCGAACTCCTTGCGAAGCCGGTCCGAGAGGTCGTTGAGATCCATCAATGGCACTCTAAAACGAGCGTGATCATGCTTGGAGCGGGCCGCCTCTAAGCACAGCGGCGGCGGCGGCGAGGACGACGGGCGCCAGAACGCCGCCCGGCAGCTCCTCTAGCCGCCCTGTCCCGCGGCGCGGGCAGGCTCGTCGAAGAGCTCGACGCTTCGCGCCGAGACCCGAGTGCGAGCCGGACGTACCTTCGTCCGCATCCGCTCGCGTTGTCTCTTCTGGTCCTGCAGCAAGAGGACGTAGAGCGCGAGCAGCAAGTCGAAAGCGACGTGCGCCGGCAACGCGGCACCGCCGATGAAGGCCGCGGCGAGCCCCGAAAGCGCGGCTCCCGAGACGAGCGCCTCGAGAATCTGATGCCGCCAATCCCCCTTTGCGCCGGCTCGGCGGCGAGCGCCCGCCGAACGATCGAGGGCGACGGGCGCCCCTCTCGCTACCGCAACCTCGCGCTCTCCTACTCGTGACATCGCGGCGGGACTTCTCCGTGGCCGTCCGACGTGGCGAGATGAACGC
>JALZBR010000068.1 GCA_030863485.1 Actinomycetota bacterium | reverse complement strand
TCGACCCCGAAGAACGTATTGAACGCGAGCATGAAGACCATGCTGTCGGGGGTCATGTTCCCTCCCGAGTGGTTGCCTACGAAGAGGACCGGACCGTCCGGGACCCGGTCGAAGCCGCTCACCTCCGCTCGGAAATAAAGGGTTGAGAACAGCCACATGCCCGGCAACTGATAACGGATGAAGTCGGGATCGCGCGCCTCGAGCTCTGCCTCGGCTCCCTGCATTCGGGCGTGACGCTTCTCTTCGTCTTTCGACACCTCGCGGGCGCCGTTTTCCACCGCTTCCCTCCTCGAGCCGTCGGACCGCAGGCTCTGATCATCCTTGCGTCACAAGACAGTAGTGGGTCACCGCAATCCACGTCACCCGGCAAGACCGAACCAACCCCGTCGAGTGGGGCCTGACCCCATGGTTCCGAAGAAGGAGAAGGTTTATGGCGGTACCTCTTAGTTCCTCGCGCGGGATCTCGCGCCGGGTAGCAATCGCGGGAGTTGCGGCGGCATCTGCCTTGGCTCTTGCGGTTTCTGCGTTCGCTCCGGACGCCGGCAACGCGTCCAGTCACCGCGAGGCGCCGCTAACGGCGGCGGACCCACAGGTAGACAACACCGACGTCTATGCCTTTGTGAGCCCGAACGACTCCTCGAAGGTAACACTGGTCAGCAACTGGATCCCCTTCGAGGAGCCTGCCGGTGGCCCCAACTTCTACGCCTTCGCCGAAGGCGTCCGCTACGACATCAAGATCTCGAACGATGGTGACGCCGCCCCGGAGATCATCTACCGCTGGAAGTTCAAGGATCATTACAGAAACCCCAACACGTTCCTGTACAACACCGGTCAGGTGACCTCACTCGACGACACCGACCTGAACTTCTATCAGACCTACGACCTGAAGAGGATCAAGGTTGGGGGTTCCACCAAGACGCTCGTGGACAACGCAAAGGTTGCTCCCAGCGATGTGGGCAAGGCCTCCATGCCGAGCTACAAAGCTCTGCGCGACGACGCCATCAAGCCCATCGGTAGGCGTAGCAAGACCTTCTCTGGTCAGACCAACGATCCATTTTTCTTGGACCTACGCGTCTTTGACCTGCTCTACGGCGCTAACTTCTCCGAGGTCGGTGACGACACCCTGAAAGGTTTCAACACCAACACGATGGTGCTCGAGGTCCCTGCCTCCAAGCTCGCCAAGAACGGCGACGCCGACGACAACCCCGTCGTCGGAGTCTGGTCCACAGCATCGCGTCGCAGCACGCGTATCCAGACCAAGGCCGGTGAGCAGAGCTTCATGGGCAAATGGGTGCAGCTCTCTCGTCTCGGTATGCCGCTCGTGAACGAGGTCGTGGTCCCGGTGGGTCTGAAGGATTACTTCAACGCCTCCAAGCCCTCGAAGGATGAGCAGTTCCTCGGTGCGGTGAACGACCCCGAGGTACCTCGTCTCATCGAGAAGATCTACGGGATCGAAGCTCCCGACTCGAACGACGACAAGCGGGGCATCCAGCGGGACGACCTGATCGAGGTGTTCCTCACCGGCATCGACGGGCTCAACCAGCCGAAGAACGTCGAGCCTGCGGAGATGCTGCGTCTCAACATGAGCATCCCGCCATGTGAGCCGGGGACTTGCGCTTCCTATTCGTCCTTAGGCGTCATCGGCGGCGACAACGCCGGCTACCCCAACGGGCGGCGCTTGAGAGACGACGTTCTCGACGTCTCCCTGCAGGTCTTCGAAGGCGAGCTCATCGGCCGTCCGAACGAGCTTGGCGACGGGGTCAGCACCGACGACGGTCAGCTGTCCGACACCTTTCCCTACGTCTCGCTCCCGAAGCGAGGCTCCGACCCGAGCCCTCACTAGGGACGGACTACCGACACAAGGCGACGGGGGTCCTGCAACCGCAGGGCCCCCTCGCACTCCGGGAGACAAAGTGCGAGCTCTGAAGACGATCACAGGCATCGGGATACTGGCGGCAGCACTCTTTGCCGCGGGAGCGCTCGGCCCCTTCGCTTCGGGCGACGAAGTCGAAAGCACTCCGGTGCCTAGCCTCGTGGCTCCTGCAACCGAAGCGCTGCTCACCGACGGTCGGGTGGGAGACACGGCCGCCCTCGAAGACAGGGTGAGCGCCGGGAACGCCTCGGCCACAGAGGTTGCGGCTCTTGCTTTGACCTACCTGCAGAGATCGCGCGGTGAAGCCGATCCGACCTACCTCCCCCGCGCGAGATCACTCCTCGAGCGCTCGCTCGAGATGCAACCAGAAGACAACTTCGAAGCTTCTTTGGGAATGGCATCGCTTGCCAACGCATCGCACGATTTCTCGGCCTCGGTGAGATGGTCCAAGCGAGCCATCCGGGCGAACCCCTACAACGCAGCTCCACACGGGGTGCTCGGAGACGCCCTATTCGAATTAGGTCACATCTCGGCCGCCGACGCGGCCTACCAAAAGATGATCGACATCCGCCCGGACGTAGCGTCGTACGTGCGCGCGTCATACGCGGCGCAATCGCACGGGGCCTGGGATGCCGCGTTCAAGGCGATGGCACTGGCAATCGATGCGGCCCCCCATGCGGGCGAGGAGGCGGCCTTCCTTCGTCACCAGCTCGGAGACATCCACCTGGCGCTCAAGCAAGTGCGAGCGGCGAGACGCGAGAACAGGATCGGCATCGAGTTGGCGCCGGGCTACGCTCCTCCGACCGTCGGCGTGGCCGAGTCGTTCATCGCCGAGGGACGTCTAGCCAAGGCGCTCGCGATCATGGAAAAAGCCGCAGTCGACCTGCCCGCGATCGAATATCAGATCAAGCTCGGCGAGCTACGGTCTGCTCTGGGTGACGAAGAAGGCGCAGCGGACGCTTATGCCTCAGCGGCCGAGCGCCTCGCGCTCTACCGGCAAAACGGCGTCCGACCGGACGTGGATTTCATCCTTTTCTATGCGGATCGAGGCATCCGCCTGCGGGCAGGGCTCCGAGAAGCGCGAGCGATCTTCGCCGACCGTCCGACTGACTCGGCCGCCGACGCGCTCGCCTGGATGCTGCATGCGAACGGAAAAGATCGCGCCGCGGCGAAGTACTCGATCAACGCGCTGGCGAGGGCGACTGTGCCGGACCCTCTCCAACACTTCCACGCGGGGGTTATCGCCGAGGGCCTGGATCAGGAGAGAAAGGCACGCCACCACTTCCGCACGGCGCTGGACCTCGACCCCCGTTTCTCCATCATCTATGCGCCGGAGGCGCGAAGGGCCTTGAGCCCACAAGCCGGCGGGGGCCGATAACCGTGTCGCGCCGGCCCTCCGCAATCCTGCGGTTCGTAATCCTGGTCGCAGCGTCGTGCTTTCTCGCTGCGTGCGACGGCGGACCGGACAGCTTCACTCAGCCATCGACTTTGGTCACCGCGTTGAACGAAGGAGGCATTGAGTGCTCGGATCTCGAAAGGGCCGAGCACTCGGGCGATCTAGTGAGCGACCACGGGGTCTGCACCACGGACGGCGAGCGAGTCGATATCTACATATTTGAGAACGAGGCCGACAAGGAGCGCTGGCTGAACC
>JALZBR010000064.1 GCA_030863485.1 Actinomycetota bacterium | reverse complement strand
CCAATGGAGCGGGCCTTTCTGATAATCGAATCAGCTACTGCGGCGTCTCGACTACGAGGCTGTTCGCGACCTTGTCGTGCAGGGTCTGCTTTTTCGGGTCCCACAACGGCCAGAGGATGTCGAGAAGCCCTCCGATACCGCAGGTGAAGATCGCAAGGGCGGCTCCCACGAGCCAGCGCAAAAAGGCCTTGCCGTAGCCAATCGGCCCACCGGTGTTCTCGTCGCGCACCTGGATGTTGACGACCTTCTTGCCGATCGTCTGACCCTTCTCCCCGCCGTTCAAGAAGGTTGAGTAGAGCCCCTGCAACACGTAGGGCACCAACTGGGCCAGGATCAGCGACACCACGAAGCTCGTGTCACCGCCGGTGCACTCGTAAACGCCCGTGGCCGGGTTCGTCGCACACTCGAGGTCACCACCAGCGAACGCCCCCACACCGAGAACCGCCATCAAGGCCAGCGTCGGGAGCAACAGGACGAGTCCGTCGATCAGCGCGGCCCCGACCCGCTTGCCCCACGAGGCAAGGGGACGTCCCTGGGGACTCGCCGGTCCGCCGCCGTATCCGCCTCCCCCGTACTGTCCCTGCGGGGGATAGCCGCCTCCCTGGGGAGGGTAGCCGCCCTGCTGCGGGGGATAGCCGCCTTGCTGGGGTGGGTAGCCTCCTCCCTGCTGGGTCGGATAGCCGCCGCCTTGCTCGGGCGGGTAGCCACCTTGTTGCGGAGGTCCTCCGCCATTTGCCATCTGCTCTCCTTTCCTTCGCCTACAGAACCGAGAAACGAAACAGCTGAAAAACCCACATGGCGATCCCGCCGAGTGCCACCAACGCCACCGGGACCCGGATCGACTTCGGCCGCCACACCACCAAAACCAGCGCGGATACCACCGCGACTACCCCCCCGGGGTTCGCCGCGAAAGCCGCGTGCAGGTCCAGGCGCAGGGACTCCTTGACGCTTGTCGTCATACCGCAAAAGGGGCACGGGATGCCGGTGGTTGCCCGCAACGGGCACAACGTGCCGGGGTGGATCGGCGACGATGCCAAGACTCCCGCTATGGCGATCATGGCCATCCCAAGCCGGCGCAGGATGACGGCGTCGACGGTCACCGCGCGCCTCCAGAGGGGAGGCGGTGTGCACCCGGCCCCTTCCTCGTGGAAGTGCGTGGAAGGCCTCGCATGCGACCGAACAGGGTCGAGAAGGTCCATGTCGGCGGCCGCAGGTGCGCTCATGGGGCCCGATGCTAGCGTCCGCACCCCCGCCGCGTCAGGGGTTTCGCCGAAACTAGGAGCGGGAGCTTTTCGCGGTGAACACAAGCTCCAAGAAGACCTCGGGATGGAGGCCGGTCGGCGCACCTGAGATCTTCGGTGCAAGGCGTCTGCTCATCTCCACTGCAAGGGCCCATCGAGGTCCCGGCTGGAGGGTGTGCCGGCGCTCGAGGAAGGATCGGATCGCCGCGAGGTCCTCGGTGGTCACGGCGCTCACGTCCCAGGCCTGCAGACTCGGGTCGAGAGGAGCGGCAACTGCCGGAGGGGACTGCACGGGAGGATAGATCCCTGGGTGTTGGGTCGTCGCGACTCCCCTCTGCGCTCTCGTCGCGTCCCGCACCACGAGAGTGCCGGCCGCGAGGTCGCCGAGTCGCTGGTTGCGCGTCGTGACGAGAACGCTGATCATTCCAACCGCGTACATGCCCGGAAGGATGTCGACGATCCGAAGGAGGTTGCGAACCGCGCTCGTGATGAAGCCGACCGGACCGCCACCCACCCGTACGACGCGGATACCTACGGCCATCTTGCCGACGGTGCGGCCGTTATTGAGCGTCTCGAATAGGACGTCGTAGCCGAAGAAGACGAGAAAGAACCATATGAACCACAACGACAGGAGGACCCATCCGAGCGACTCCCCGCTCGCTGCACCGAACATGCCCATACCGAAGGCGACGATCAGCGGGAGTCCGTATATGAGAGCGAGTTGGAGGAGCGCATCCAGCAACGCCGCCGCGAAGCGCGAGCCGACGCCCGCAAGTGCGACGTCGAGGTCGACTCCTTCAGGTGTTGACAGTGTGACGCGATCTTCGAACTGCACGTCGTGAACCTAGAGCGTTTTCTCGCCGAGCGCGGACCGGCCTGGGCCGAGCTCGAGCAACTGGTGCGGACGGCCGGAAGACGCCCTGAGCGTCTCGGTGCCGAGCGCGTCTCACGTCTCGGCGCCCTCTACCGGAGCTGCGCGGCCGATCTGGCTCTCGCTCGTAGGCGGTGGCCGGGGGACCCCGTCGTCTTACGCCTCGAGACCCTTACGAACCAGGGCCGCCAACTGGTCTATGGGGTAAAAGACAAACGCTTCTCGCCTCTGACGTTCTTCACAACGAGGTACTGGCGCCTGGTGCGCGAGAGGCCCATCCCTTTGCTCGTTGCAACGCTCCTCCTCTTCGGTCCCGGTCTCCTGGCCGGTCAGTGGGCCGTCTCGGATCCGGGAGCCGCGTCCGTGTTGGTCCCGGGCGAGTTCGACGGTGTCGGTGAGCCCCGACCCGAGGGGGGCGATCTCGGCTTCTCGGGCGCAGAGCAGGCCGCCTTCTCCAGCATGATCTTCACCAACAACATCAGGGTCACGTTCCTGGCGTTTGCCGGCGGGATCCTGGTGGGCCTCGGCACCGGCTTCGTGTTGGTCTTCAACGGCTTGACCCTCGGGGCCGTGTTCGGGCTCGCGATCGGAGCGGGCAACGCTCGCCTCTTCTTCGAGCTCGTGGCGCCACATGGCTTCCTCGAGCTCACGTGCATCGTCGTCACCGCGGCCGCGGGCCTTCGCATGGGGTGGGCGATGATCGATCCGGGCAAGCGCAAACGGGGCCGGGCGCTCGTCGAAGAGGGCCGCCGGGCCTGCGAGATCGTTCTGGGAACGGCGGTGTGGCTGGTGCTGGCGGGTCTCGTGGAGGGATTCGTCACGCCCAAGGGGCTCGGCTTCGTGCCCGCGCTCGTCTTCGGCTTCCTCCTGGGCGCCGTTTACTGGCTGCTGTTGATCTTCCGGGGCGGGCCGGAGCGATCCGTCCGCTCTGTCGACGTCAGAGCCGAGCCCGCACCTTCGCTCTGAGATAAGCGCGCACGCAGGCGGCCCCCAGACCCTCGGGCGGAGCTTCGAGGACGTAGGCACCGGACGCTCTGAGGCGCGCCGAGACCCTCGAGCGAGCCTCCAGCACCTCGAGCGCGGCGGAGGATCGATAGACGTCCAGAGGGTCGGCCGGCTCCTGAGCGAGCACCTTTCTCAGGTCGACGTCCTCGGCCCCCGCGACGATGACCTCGTGACGACGCGTCAGCACCGGTACCGCGTCGAGCAGCGGACGGGCGGCCGTCTCTTCCACCAGGTCGGTGAGCACGATCACCAGAGAGCGCTTACCTCCACCCACGGCCCTGAAGGCGAGCTCGTAGTCGCTGTCGGTCGGTGAGGGCTCGAGGTCGTAGATCGCCTCGATCACGTCGCGAGCCTTTCTTCGTCCCGGCGCGACCCGACGAAGGATCTTGGAATCGAATGCGATGACGCCGCATCGATCGTCGAGCTCGTCGGCCACCGAGGCAATGGCCGCGACGGCATCGATCGTGGCGTCGAGGCGGGTGCGGTCGCCGAAAGGAGCCGCCATGAGTCGGCCGCTGTCGACGACACAGATCACGTCCCGGTCCTGCTCCACGCGGTACTGGTTGCTCATGGGACGACCGAGTCGGGCGGTGGCGCGCCAGTTGACCTGGCGGATGTCGTCGTCGGGCAGGTACTCCCTGATCGCTTCGAAATCGGTCCCCAGGCCGAGGGGCCCTCGCATCCGCCGCCCCGCGTCTCCGAATCGGCTGCGCCGGATCGCCTCGACCATTCTGTGGGCGGCGGGCATGTCTGGCAGAACGCGCACGGAGGTGGTCTCTCCGGCCGGGTGGTACCAGGCTCCGAGGCCGAGCGGACCCGTTGATCGGATTGCAACACCGGGCAGATCGTGTGAGCCGCGGCGTCGTGCGACCAGTGTCGCGTCGAGGTCTCCGCGCGCCTCGGACGGTGAGATCTCGACGTCTGGAGGTGCAGCCTGTCTGACGTCGACCGCGCTGCCGGCCGGGGGAGTCGAAGTCACTCGCAGGCGGGCAGGATGGCCGCGGGCAAGTGAGAAGGGAACCTCGCGTGAGACCTCGGGTCTGCGCCGTGCGTAGGACGCGTCGACCACGGCGGCCGAAAGGGCGGCCACCGCAAGCGCTGCCACCAGCGTCAAAGGCAGCGCCAGGGCCGAAAGGGAAATGGCCGCAAGGAGCAGGGCAGCGCGAGGCGTGGGGCTCATCCGCGCAGGCTCGTCCTCAACGGGGAACCGGCACCGCCTGAAAGGCCGCGGCGGTGGCGGCGTCGGGCGTGTAGCGCTCGAGCTCCGCCTCCGGGCGCAACACGAGACGGTGTGGGAGGACGATCGCCCCCACCCGACGAACGTCGTCCGGGGTCACGAACGCGCGCCCGGCCGAGCGCGCCGCGGCTTTGGAGGCCGCGAGAAGGTGAACCGCGGCTCGAGGGGATGCGCCCACCTCGACCGCCGGCAAGGTCCGGGTCTGGCGCACGACGGCTCCGACGTATGCAGCGACCTCGTCCGAGACCGTCGTCTCGTCGACGATCCGACGCGCCTCGAGGAGATCCTTTGCGTCGGCGACGCGCTCCACTTCGGTAGTTCCCGCGGCCCGGAGCCCGTTACGGGAAAGGCGGAGCATGGCCGTCTCGTCGGCCTCGCTGGGATACCCCACGTTCACCTTGAAGAGGAAGCGATCGAGCTGCGCCTCAGGCAAGGGATACGTTCCTTCGTACTCGATGGGGTTCTGAGTTGCGACGACGAGGAACGGCTCGGGGAGGTCGTGGGGCCGGCCGTCGATCGTGACGTGATGCTCCTGCATTGCCTCCAATAGGGCCGCCTGCGTCTTCGGAGGCGTTCGGTTGATCTCATCGGCGAGCAGAACGCTCGTGAAGATCGGGCCCGGCCGGAAGACGAGATCTCCCTGACGCAACGTCATCGTCCCGGTGAGGTCCGACGGCAGCATGTCGGGCGTGAACTGCACCCGGCCGAAGTCCACCGCGAGGGCCCGCGCAAACGTCTCGGCGAGAAGGGTCTTCGCCACCCCCGGCACCCCCTCGAGCAGAACGTGTCCGCCGACTACCGCGGCGAGCAGCAAGGCTTCCGTCACCTCGTCCTGACCGATGACGACCTTGCCCACCTCCGAGACGACCCGGTCGCGCAGCTCTTTCATGATGTCCTCTTTCTCTCCAGGCTCGAAACCGCACGGCCCAGGGTCAGCAGGTCCTCTTCGCTCTGAACCGGTTCCCACAGCAGCCGCGCTTCTTCCGGCGTCAGGCCCGCGCCGACTGCCGCGCGCGTGAGCGATTCCTCGTCGCCTGCGCCCGTTCTCCCGGCCAGCCTCGCGCGCAGCTCCCGTTGCAGCCTCGTTCCGATCGCCGGTGCGTCGCGGGTTCGGGCGAGTATGCCTCCCAGCGCGTCGACGTAGGCAAGGCGGGGCGGAGGCAACTCACGGTGCGGTTCCTCGGGGGGGCCGAGCCGGCGGCCCCGGGCGACCATGTAGACCAGCGTCGCGAGCAGGAGTCCTCCCAGTGCCCACAACCAGCGCTCGGGCACGGCGCTCAGGGCGCCTTCCTGGGCGGAGTAACCGTGGACGCTCTCCACGAACAGCACGGGTCGAGACGCTGCCCCGGCAGCCTGAAGGCCGAAGGCCGCGTTGTCGGCCTCGTCGAGGAGCGCGTTGTGCAAGACGGAACTGTCCGCCAGCAGCACCACCCGGCCCTCACCGACCGTCTCGACCGTTGCCAGAACGTCTCCCTCTTCGGACAGCACCGGTAGTGTCGATCCGGGAGACGACCAGTAACCTTCCCCGCCCGCTCGCACCTCTTGGATGCCGTCTACCTCGGCGGCGGGAGAGGCGACGCCCGCGGACCCCACCTTGCCGGGTGACCACTCGGGGCGCGTCAGGACCACCTGCGCGAGCCAGCCTGGGGAGCCCCGGCCCCCTGCGATGAGCCGGCCGCCGCTTTCGACGAAGCTGCTCAAAGCGCGCGCTTCATCGTTGCCGACATTGCCCGCGTCCAACATGACGACGGTCGCGTCCGAGGGGGGCGCTTCCTCGGCGAGGGTCGTGCGCAGCCTCACGATGCGATGGCCGGCCCCCGACAAGAGGTCGGCATACCCGGCGAGGCCGGAGGGCGAGGTGGTGTAGGAGGACGATGCCGGGCCCTCGCGGGCCCCGCTCGCCCTGTCGAGGACGTATCCCAGCACGTTCAAGAAGACGATGACCGCGATCCCGCCGACTACGGCGCGCACGAGCAACCGCTGGTTGCGGGACATATCGCTCACGACCCGGTCTTCTCCTCCAAGACCCTGCTCCAGCCGTTCTTGGTCGTTTCGAGGTCGTCTGCGCGCGCGGCGCGCCGCCCGTAGACCACCTCGTCGAAGGTCGCCGCGATCTCCTCGAAGCTTCGCGAGCGCAGGAAGCGTGCTACCTCACCCGAGGTGAGCGACGGCTGTGGAGGGATAGCGCGGGCGCGGCTCAACCGGACCAGTCCGGCTCTGAAGCGCAGCCGAATGGCTCCCTCCAGGTCACCTTGTCGCTCGGCGACGTCCGCTTCGGACTCGAGATCGGAGGGGTCGAGGCCTTCGACCAGGGAATGGGCCTCCCGGCGTCGGGACGCCTTCCTGGCGCGCGCTCGGATGAGTCGGCGTCCGACGATCGCGCCGAGCGCGGCGGCGACGGCGAGAACCCCCCACGCGAGCAGTCGCGCGTTCCCTCCGGTTATGTCGTTCGCCAGGTCGACCAGCCAGTCCCAGACCTTGCTCAACTGCCTGCCGATGGCGTCGAGGAGGCCGCGGAAGGGACGTGGGATGTCCCGCTCGGAGAACTTGCCTTGTTCGAGCACCTCCTGGGCGGCGCGCTGCGCCTGGCTCGGGTCGACCGCTCCGCCCTCGCCGGGCGTTCCCGCCTCGGGCTCCTCGGCGAGGGACTCCAGCCTGCGGTCCAACTGCGCTCCCTCTGCACCTCCCAAGGCGGTGCCGGGGTCGACCGGACGACCGTCGACGGTCTCTATCGACCGCAACTCCTCGAGAGCGGCGGGAT
>JALZBR010000054.1 GCA_030863485.1 Actinomycetota bacterium | reverse complement strand
TTGCTAAGGCGCTCGACAAGGTCTTCGAGGAGTTCGATCTCTTGTTGTAGGAGGCTTGCCTCCGAAAGGGCTGCATCTTCCACCGCCGATAAGGCGTCCGATGCTTCCTCCAGATCTCGCAGCTCTTCAGCTTTTTGAGACGTCAACGAAGTACGGCCGGCTCCGTCTATATCCCGGAGTCGGAGCTTTAGGTTCTGAACTCTTTTTCGGAAGCTTTGTCGGATGGCATTTGAACTGCTGGCTAGCATCTTTTGGTAGAGAACCATCAGAAAGCCGACGGCCATGTTCTTGTCAGCACGTGCCCTGTTGTAGCCCGTGCGGATGTAAGAGGTGACCTCCCTGTAGAGGGTTAACTCGTCGTCTTCCAAGAGGACAGGAACGCGGAATGCCTCCCGTCGCGCGAAGCCACCGATCTCGGCCTTTCGATTCCTAACAAGAACGCCCGAAAGCGGGTGCCGCTCGACGAGTTCGTCCATAGCACGTTCTCGGCCGTCAGAGTCGCAAAGGGTCCCCATGAGATCCGAGCGATTGCCGCAGACTTCTTCAAGTAGCTCCGTATGTTTCTCGAGAACCAAGCTTTGCTCTGCTCGCGACAGGACGTCCCAACCCTTGAGATCTTTCATCAGAGCATTTAACGAGGGGAGCGACCGACGCTTTTGGTCATATTCGTCGAAGGTCGAGAAGAGGCCAGGCTCCACCACCTCGATCAGTGAATAAAGCTCGTAGGGGTGAAGTTGCATCGGAGTCGCCGTAAGCAACAAGAGGCCATTGACGAGCTCCTTGAGTTCGTCGGCTAACCGATATGCGTTAGTGGTACTCACCTTGTTTGCACTCTGGAGTGAGCGCCTGACGCGATGGGCTTCGTCGAAGACGACCAGATCCCACCCAGCTTCGACAATCCCGTCGGCCTGCTGCTGCTTGGCTGCGAAGGGGATGGAGCAAATCACGTTGTCGCGCTTCGTCCAGGGGTTCACGCCGCCGCGTCCAAGGAACTTCGCGCCTGGCCCGTCGATGATCTCGAAGTCCTCGTTGAACTTGGAACGCATCTCGTGCTGCCATTGGTATTGCAGACTCGCGGGGCAGACGATCAGGACGCGGCTCAGCAATTCCCGCGCGCGCAGTTCCTTGATGATGAGGCCCGCCTCGATCGTCTTTCCCAGGCCGACTTCGTCGGCGAGGATCATCCGCGGCTGCAGCTTCTGCGTTACCTGATGGGCTATGAAAACCTGATGCAGTGCGGGCTCCACCCGAGCGTTTGAAAGCCCCGTGAGCCTGTCGTACTTGTACGCGTGCTTTAGGTAAAGGGCCTGCAGCCGCAGGGCGTACGGCTCACTCCGTCCCAGTGTCCCCTTGGAAAGCAGCTCGTCCGGGTCGAGATCAACTGGCTTGAGCTCGTCAGGATGGACCAGAAATTTCCCAGAAGGAAAACTGACATCAACAAGGCCACCCTGGACCCTGACAATGACGCCTTCCTCTCCAGTTGAAGCCCTGCGAACTCTGTCGGCTACCTGAATCTCAACGCTCCCCGCTCTGAGCGCACTACTCACACTCTCGGACCTAGAGCCCTAACCGGTGCTCCAATTGCGAGCAGCTATTCCGCTTCGCCCTGAGTCCTATTTATCGGCATAAATCGCTAGTGCTTTAAGAACTTTTTCGCCACACAGCGGAATTTTTCGCCTCAAGCGGGGAGACAAGTAGAAGCATGAACGACATTGCTCTACCCAACAACCCTTCGCGACTCGACCGGGTCGCAAGGGCAGGTTTGCATCGATATCGACCTGAAGATCCGGTGTACAGAAGGGCGATTACCAGTTCCACCGCAAGTCGAGCTTCCGCATCAACTGCCCGTAGTTCTTCTCCAGGTAATCAAAGGGAGCATCGATGTGCGCGTAACGGGTAAGCGCATCTATTAGTAGCGCTTCGAAAGCAAGGCCCTCTAGCCAATCAACGGTCTTTCCATACCCGACGACCGCTTTTGCCTTGGTTCGCGAGCGAAAGGCCGCAACCTCTTCTGACGGAGCGCGAAGTACTAAGCAGCTCGCGAAGTAAAGGATCCTATTGGCGCAGCGATTCTCGAGGACCTGACCGAGCTGGTCGAAAGTGATCGATTGACGCCCTATGTGGATCTTCCCGGGCGTTCCGTGAAAACCGAGGTAGGCGAGTCGGTAACTCGAATAGGTCTTTTGAGTCCACTTCCGAAGATAGTGCTTCAACTCCTCAAAGGTTCCAACATCCCTATAGATGAACTTGATGTAGTCGTTCACCTCGAGAAGCTCTAGGAGGGGCCGAACCGTGGACCTGTCGGTCAATTTGTTGGACCAAAGACCTTCAAGACAGAAGACCCCAGCCCTACGCTTTCCGGCCATTGTCACCCCACTCGACGGAACGACCAGAGGTTAGCGCGACAGGGCCCGGGGAAGCGCTGCCCTCGGGTACCGTGTTGAGAGAAGAAGCCGGCTAAGCCGCGATCTCAGGTCCTCTCTTGTTCACGTAAGCGCAGCTAACCAAACGATATCTCTTTAGAAGATCGTCCTGTGAATCCGGATGACTCTTCGCCCGTACTGCCGAGCGTGTTGGCACTTACCGGGGTAAGCAATGTCGAAGGCGCTTCCTCGGCCGATCCGGTCCTCGATGGTGAACACTTCCCCAGCGCGGGGGCCGTCGAGGACCTTGAACTTCGCTCCGAGGGGAACGCCGTTCATGGCCGCGGCTCCCTCATACGGTGGCTTTCCCGATGCCATCCGTCCCTTCAGACAGTAGGCCGTGCTCGTAACCCGACGCGACTCGCCCACGAGCACCGCGTTCACGGT
>JALZBR010000023.1 GCA_030863485.1 Actinomycetota bacterium | reverse complement strand
GCACCTTCACGAATAGCAGCGTGGGCCCCGAGCCCTCCGGTCCCGCGATCTCGACCTCGTCGCCGGTCGACTCGACGATCTTGTAGTCGAGCACCGCGCTCCAGAACTCGGCGAGCCCTTGAGGGTCCGAGCAATCGATGCACAACTCGCTGAAGCTGACCGCCATGTGAGGACCTCCGTGAGATAGACGCCGGTCTCCCGACTCTAGGCGATCGCTTTGCGCGTAGCGCTGGTCGGTCAGCCCCGTTGACGATCGGGGACGATCTTCAGGACCACTCGCTGGGACTGGATCTCGTTCGCGTAGGGACCGCCGGTGTACTTCTCGCTGAGCTCATCGATGTGCTTGCGGGCCCGGTCTCCGCCCACCGTCTCCGTCACGCGACCTCGCACCTCCGCGTACCTGTACGGGTCGTCCTTGTCGATGATCGCCACCGCAACGCGCGGATCGTTCTGCACGTTCTTGAACTTGGCGCGATGGATCTCGGTGTTGATCAGGATGTGCTCATCGTCGCAATCGACCCACACGACGTGTGTCATCGGCTGTCCCGACTTCAACACCGTCGTGAAGGCTGCGTGGTTGGCTCCCTGAGCCAAGTCCTTCACGCCCTGCTCGATCGCCATCGCTTCCCCCCTCTCGGATACATCCTTGCCGTCGCCGGTCCCTTGCTTGCCAACCGAGCCCGTCGACCCCGATCGTCCTGGTCCCATCCCCATTTCGGGGGGTGTCCAACCGGAGGTAGAACAGGTACAATTCGGACAGGCAAAGCGACCGGGCAACCGAGGGGGAATCATGGCAATCGCCTTTTGTTCTGCGTGTGAGCAGGAGGTCTATTTGACCCAAGACGAGCAAGACTCCTGTCCTGTCTGCGCCGGAGGCATGGCGGAGACCGAGGACAGCATCAAGCTGCGGCTTCTAGGCGCCTCCTAGGGCCACAACACCCCTATCAAAACCCGAAGCTCACACTTCGGCTTATGGGGTCCACAGGACCCATCCGCGCCCCCGATCCCTCCGTTTTCGGGCCCGCGGTCGAGACGTTGTTCAGCGTGGATCGAGATGGAGGGCCCGCCACCCCTCGTCTGAGGTCAAGTCGATGGAGAGCCGGGGCTCCCCGGCGAGATCGTCGGCGGCGCTGACGGCCTCTGCAAGATCCTCGACGGTCACGACGCTCCCCCGTCTCACGAAGCGGCCGCGACGTCCGACGCGGAGCATCACGTAGTCGAAGGCGGATGCGTCCAGAGTCGCCCGAGCGGCCGGGTCGTCATCGTCGCTCAGGTAGATGACGCGAGCTGCTTCGCCGGGGGTCAGGCGCGCACCCTCCAGCACACCGTCCAGGACCACGGGCGCATTCGTCGGGTCCGAGGCGAAGATCACGATCGAGCGGGCATGCTGCGCGGCCCGTTCCACCAGGTCCGGATCGCTCGGCGAGCCCAGTGCCACATGAGCGCCGAGCTCACGCCAGATAGGGGCTCGCTCGTGGTGCTCTTCGATGACCCCCACGATGTCGCCTTCTTGGAGCAAGCGGCCGACCACGGCAGGCCCGCGCTCCTCGTCGAGACCGATCAAAAGAAGGCTCACGTAGCAAGGACCCTGAGGGCGTCGGGCTCGATCGAGAACCGAGCGCGACGAGTTGGGCTGAGAGGCTCACCGTCTACGTGCCGGCTAAAGGGCTCCTCGGCGGACACCTCGAAATGCTCGAGGTCCGGCTGGTAGAACGCGTCCGGGTGATCGACGATGTCGCCGGATACCGCCACCCTCCAGGCGTAAAGGGGCAGCGCCTCCAGGCGCATTGTCTTGAGAGCGAATACGTCGATCCCGCCCTCGAGCCGCACCCGGGGCGCAACGTTCACGGGTCTCCCGACGAAATAAGCGTAGGGACCGGCATTCGAAGCGATCGCCATCGCCACCTTGACGGTGCCGAAGGGGCCCTCGAGCGTCATCGTGGGGGCCCGGTTGCGAAAGGAACCTGCGAGGACGCGGAAAGCGCTCCAATAGAAGAAGACCTCGCCGAACCGTCGCTTCGCGGGGACGTAGCGCTCGACGCGCTCGGCGGCTTCGGCGTCGAACCCGCAGCCCGCCGAGAATGTGAAGTAGCGGTCGTTCATCTTGCCGAGAGGCACGGTGCGGGGAGGACGACTGAGGACCCTTTCGAGATGATCTATCGCTCCCCGGGGATCGAGGGGGATGCCGAGAGCGCGGGCGAAGACATTCATGGTCCCTCCCGGGATGATCCCAAGGGCGCTCTCGGTACCGGCCACTCCGTTGGCGATCTCGTTGACATGACCGTCCCCGCCGAAGGCGACGACAACCCTCGCCCCCGCTTGGGCTATCTCCGAAGCGATCCTGATACCCGTGTCCCGAGCAGTCGTGGCGTGCGCGTCGACGTCGAAGCGTGCGCGGAGCTCGGCGACCACGTCCTTTCTCACCTGGTCCGAGAGACGACCCGCGTTAGGGTTCACGATCACGGTCAGCTGCTTCTTCCCACGGCGTGGCATCAAGTGACGCTAAACCGAGCGGGGTAGAAGCGGCTGCATAGCCAAACCAGAAGCGGAGCGATATGACCCAGCCGATCACGATCGACTCGAAGATGCACGGTCTCGAGGGCATCACCGGGACCTTCCTGGTGCGCGGCGAGAAGACCGCTCTCATCGAGACCGGACCGAAGTCCACGGTGGACAACGTGCTCGGAGGGCTCGAGCAGAACGGGGTGGAGCATCTCGACTGGATCGTCGTGACCCACATCCATCTCGATCACGCCGGCGCGGCCGGCACCCTCGCGCAGCGCTTCCCCGAGGCGAAGGTAGCGGTGCACCCCGTCGGCGCTCCCCACCTTGTCGATCCCTCGAAGCTCTGGAAGAGCGCCTCGCGCATCTACGGGGACGGAATGGAAGATCTGTGGGGGGGCATCGACCCGATCCCAAACGAGCGGATCCTGGTGATCGAGGATGGAAGCGAGATCGACCTGGGAGGTCGTCGCCTGCGTGCTCTCGAGACGCCCGGACACGCCTATCACCACCACGCATACCTGGACGACGCCACCGGGGCGATGTTCACCGGAGACGCGCTCGGCGTCCGCCTCCCGGAGGTGGGGGTGGTCCGTCCCGCCACTCCCCCGCCGGAGTTCCATCTCGAGAAGGCCGTCCAGTCGATCCGGAGGATCCGCGACATCGGGCCGACTTCGTTATGGCTCACGCACTTCGGACCTCACGACGAAGGCGAGAGGACTCTCACCGTCGACGATTTCTGCGAAAGCTCGATCGAGGCACTGCAGACATGGGACACATGGGTCACGGAGGCCCGGCGGGAAAGCTCTGGTCTCGAAGAGATCGCCACACAGGTGCAGGCAAGAGCCCGAAGAGCGCTCGAAGGAGGGCTCCAGGAGAGCGCGGTGAAGCGCATGGAGCGAACCACCTCCTACTGGATGAACACTTCCGGCTACATGCGCTATCAGGACAAGAAGGAGGCCTGAACTCCCGAGCTACCTCAGGCGCTTGACGAACGCGTAGGACGTTCTTTCGAAACCAACTCGCTCCTCGTAGAATCGGTGAGCGTCTTTTCTCTGGAGTCCGCTGGAGAGAGCAATGGTGTCGAGCCCTTCATGGCGGGCCAGGTCCTCGAGGTGCTCGAGCAAGGCGCGACCATGCCCCGCTGAGCGCGCCCCTTCACTAGTCACCAGGTCGTAGACCCAGATGTAGCGGCCGTAGTAAAAGTTCGTTCGCCGCGCGACGCCCGCGAGAGCAACGATTCTGCCTTCGGCGTCTTCGCGCGCATACAGCCGGTAACCCTGGTCGATCATCTCGTCGAGATAGGCGAAGTAGGACTTCTCGTCGAGGTGGTCACGAAGCCCCCTCATCACGGGGAACGCACACTCGAAACCGTCGCGCGTGGTGATCTCGAAGATGCGCATCAGGGGGCCGAGAGACGAGCAGAGGTCGGCGTCGGTAGGGAGCTTGGCTGCGTGACCTCAGTGCAGCTCACCTGGACGTCTGGAGACGGGCCAATCGCTCGGCCGCATCCGTCATGTCGGGATCGGCATCGTTGACGGCCTCGAACCATTCGCGCGCTTGCGTGAAGCGGCCCCGCCTCTCGAGCAAGTCGCCCAGCGCGTACCAGGCGCGGAGGTGATGCTCGGCGGGGCTGTTCGGGCGGAGATCAAGCCGCTCGAGCATCGCCACCGCGTCGTCCAGGCGCCTCATGTCGCCCAACGCTCCTGCGGCCACGATGGCTCCCTCGTAGACGACCGCGGGATCTGCCCTGCGTGGGTCGATCTCGGCCGTGATCTCGAGTGACTTCTCGGGTTTGCCCATCGCGCGGTAGCAGTCGGCTATGAGTGGGTTCTGCTCGGTCGACCCGCTCAACCTTCTGAAGGCCGAGAGCTCTCGGGCCGCTTCCTTCCACGTCCCCGCGCGGTAATACGCGATGCCGAGCAGCTCCCGGATAGAGGCCGAGCGCAGAGCCATGTGCTTTGCCTGCTCCCCGAGACGGATGGCCTCATCGAGGTTCTCCTCGGCGTAGGCGCCGGCGGCCTCGGCAAATACCTTGACGAGGATCTCGGCCTTGCCCGGCCTGGAGGTAGCCCGCAGTTCCTTGACGATGTCGTCCGCGAGATGGACAGAGGGCGCGCTCGGCTTGGGAGACCGGTCCCGGGCCTGGCGCGATCCGCCTCGGGTCTGGCGCGGAGGGACCCCCCGCTGAGTGCGTCGGGCGGCCGCGGCCGGATGCTGGTTCCGCCTGGGGGGATTCGATCGCTCGGCCACGGGAAAGACCCTAATCGGCCGTCGAGGGCCGGCCTCCCCTGCCATCCGCCGCGCTGCTGTGTCTAAGGGCCGGCCTTCCTAGCGCGTCGTGGGCGCGCGGATGCCGTCTACTCACTGCGTGGTCGCCATCAGGATCACGGCTTGCGTGACCCTGTGGGGGCCGTCGATTAGGAAGATTGCACGACAAAAAAAGAGGCCGCCTCTCGGCGACCTCTTTGAGAAAAATCCCGGCGGCGACCTACTCTCCCACCCCGTCTCCAGGGCAGTACCATCGGCGCTGGAGGGCTTAACTTCTGGGTTCGGAATGGGACCAGGTGTGACCCCTCCGCTATGGCCACCGGAAACCTTATTGGTTTGTCAATGCTGCTCCTGTTCAGGAGAGCCCTGAAACCTCCAGAGCGAGCGCGAGCAAAATCAAGTCCTCGGCCTATTAGTACCGGTCGCCTAAACACATTGCGGTGTTTACAGCTCCGGCCTATCAACCTTGTCGTCTAGCAAGGGGCCTTACTCCACGTGGGATGGGAAACCTCATCTTCGGGTCGGCTTCGCACTTAGATGCTTTCAGCGCTTATCCGATCCGCACGTAGCTAAACAGCATGCCGTTGGCACGACAACTGTCACACTAGAGGTGCGTCCGTCCCG
>JALZBR010000020.1 GCA_030863485.1 Actinomycetota bacterium | reverse complement strand
CCATAGACGTACGCCGTCGACGACACGACGATCCGACCGACAGCGTTTTGGCGACAGGCTTCTAAAACGTTGAAGGTGCCGAGCGCATTGATCTCGAACGCCTGCCTCGGGTTCGTACGGCTGGGATTCATCGGCAGGCAAGCGAGATGCACCACTGCATCCACGCCCCGAAGGTACGGGTCGAGCGCCGCGTGGTCGGTAACGTCGGCCAATATGACCTCGACCGACACGGGAACGGGAGAGGAGGGCGGTCGGCGCATCACGGCGGACACCCGCCAGCCCTCGTCCGCAAGCCGCCGAACCAGGTGTTGGCCGAGGTAGCCCGATGCCCCGGTCACCGCAACGTGTTCACCAACCATCGGCGCTCGTCGCGATCGCGCGCTCGTTCGTCACCGGAAAGGAGTTCATGCGAGTCCCACTCGCTCTTGCTCCGTCCATCGCCAGACTCAAGAGTCGTCTCGTGCCCCTGCTGTCAGCCGCTCCCGGTACCAAGCAACGGTCTCCGCCAGCCCCGCCTCGAAGGGCCAGCGGGGGTAGGTGCCCAAGAGCCGTTCAGTTTGCGCCGAAGACCCCGAATGCCGGCGTACGTCGCCCGGCCGAACCGGCCCATGAACGACGGGTACGTGAACCCCGCACGCCTCGAGGAGCCTCTCGACGAGAGAGTTCACGGAACGTTCCTCTCCCTGTGCGACGTTGCAGACGCGTCCCCGGGTCTCCGGCTTCTCGTAAACCCGCAGCGCCACCTCAACGACCTCTCGCACGAAGTTGAAGTCCCGGGTTTGCTCACCGTCGCCGTCGATGACAACCTCCCTGCCGGCCAGAGCGCTCGAGATGACCCGGGGGATGACGGCAGCGTATGAGCCATCGTTTTGCCGCGGGCCGAAGACGTTGAAGGGCCGAACTATGGCGATGTCGAGACCGAACGTGTGATAGTAGGATAAGGCCACATGGTCACCACCGGCCTTGCTGGCGGCGTATGGCGTCAACGGGAGCACCGGGTGGTCCTCATCCATCGGGACACGCTGGGCGGTTCCATAGACCTCCGAGGAGGAAAAGTGGATGAGTGTCTCGTAGTGCTTCTCGCGCAGGAGCTCGCAAAGCACGGTGACGATGCCCATGTTCACATCGACGGTCCACCGAGGCCGGTCCAACGACGTCGGGAGCGGAAGGACGGCGAGGTTGAAGACGACATCTACCTGCTCGGTGACCAGGATGTCGCGCATTGTGTCCCAGTCCGAGGCGTCCTCTCCGTGGAGTTTTAGCGCAAGGTAACTGGATCGCGCCGACGAGAGATTGCGCACGTCACCGAGGAACATGTTGTCGACTACGACGAGGTTTGCGGGCTCCTCGGCGGCAAGCCGATCAACAAGGTGGCTTCCGATGAACCCCGCACCGCCCGTCACCAGCACGCTCTTGCCGTGGAGCGTCAACACGGACGGCTGCGCGCCGATGGTCTACCCCCAAGCCCTCGCGACATGATTCGACCCTAGCTGATCCCTCCCGGCTCCAGGGCGGAGCTCGCCTCCGCCACCGAGGGCGCCTAGCCGGGGGCCTTCCCAGCGGCACCGGAAAGGCCGCTCTCTCTTTGCCACCGTCCCCCCGCTGGCAACAACGTTCCGTAAAGCGACTCGAGTCCGTCGGCAACAGCTTGAATCGAGAATCGCTGCTCTACATGTCGCCGGGCCGCGCTCGCGAGCGACCTCGCGAGGCGAGGATCGTTCACGAGACAGACGATCGCTTCTGAAAGGGCAGCAACGTCCCCACGAGGAACAAGCAAACCTGTCTCCATATGTGAGACGGCGACGCGGACATCCTCCGTGTCGAAGGTGATCACGGGTACGTGAAAGGCTTGTGCCTCGAAGACAGTGATGCCGGCAAGTCCCTCGACGATGCCCGGTCGCACGTAGATGTCAGTAGCGGCAAGGATGCGATCGACATCCGTCCGCTGGCCGAGCAACCGAATGTGGTCGTGGAGGCCTTCCCGAGCAATCTGTTCCTCAAGTACCGCCCGAAGCGACCCTTCTCCGATAACGAAGAACCGGACATCTTCCCGCTGTGCGACCACCCTCGCCGCCGCGGATAGGAACAACTCGTGACTCTTGCTCGGCACCAGGTTGCCGATTGTCGTGACGACAAAGTTTCCTTCGTCGACCCCGAGTTCCCGCCGCACCTGCAGCGACCTGGATCGAGAGCCCCCATCTTCGATGGGTATTGGGATGCCGACCGCCTCCATGCGAACGATCCGTCTACGGGAAATCGGCAATCTACGACAGACCTTTTCGATGCTGGGTGCTCCGGCGACGAGGCAGTCCGTCCCAAGAGCCGAGGCATACGCCCGCAACAGCACCTGACGCCTCGGTTCTTCCGGTGAGTTCCAAAGACCGAGCAACGTTCCAACGATCGGTGGTCGACCCTGCGTGCGAAGGGGCAAAAGGCCGAGACCGCGACTCATCCACAAGAGGCTGGTGCTGGATGCGGCGAAGGACTGGATAACGTCGGGACAAACTTCTTCTACCGTCCGCCGAACCGCCAGGACGTCGCTAATGCGACCGGCAAGACGTCCGCCTTTGGATCTGAGAGGAAAATGGCGCGCGCCCGCCTCAACAACGTCATTCGTGAGAGCGCCACCGGCGGAAGCAATCAAGATCTCGTGTCCGCGCCGTGACAGCTCACGTGTCAAACGCACGAGGTTCATCTCGACGCCGCCAACCCGCAAGCCGTTGGATAGAAATAGAATACGCATCCGACAGGCAGTATTCTAGCTTGCCAGGGCTACGTCGGCGACCCATTGCGCTAAGCGAAGCACCTCGACGCCATCGTCGCCTGTAACGCGGGCAGGTCTGGCCTCGATCACGGAGGACACGAATTCCTCAACTTCCAGGAACAGCGGCTCGCCTCTATGCTCTAAAAAAGGGATCTCGACGACGCCAGCCTGGCGATAACGAGCACCCTCGTCAGAGAGAAATTCTGAGTGCTCGATCCGACTTAGTGTTACCGTCTGCTTGATCAGATCGAGGCTTATGTAGCAG
>JALZBR010000018.1 GCA_030863485.1 Actinomycetota bacterium | reverse complement strand
CGGACTGAATTCAGTCCGGTTTCGGACCGGTTGTTCGGACGTCACGTATACGCGCTCCCGCAGGGTGCGACTGTGTGCTTCATTGAGAAGGCACTTTCAAAGACGCTCCGAGAGCTCGCAAAACATCTGCAGGTTCACGTAAGACTTCCCTGAAACCGCAGGTCAACGCGTGCAAGGTTCACGTAAGGTTTCTCCAATCACGTAACGAGACGACGCGCGGATGGCAGACTGATCGATCATGAGGCCCTGGCTCTTCAGGTGGCGCCGTCTTCCCGCGACCGCTACTGCTGAGCTTCGAGCTGTTCGAGGCATTAACGCCTGGACCATGAAACTACGTCACCGTCGGCGCGAGCGAAAGATGATCCAAGCCTTCCGGAACCCGCCAATGCCGCTTCTCGGCCTTCCCCAGGATTGGTCAGGGATCCGCCTTATCGGAGGCTGGGGCGTGAGTGGCAAGGCCGTCAACCGCCTTGAGCTCGCCCACCGGCCGATCCTAGACATCAACGGTCCCGAGCTGCGAGTGGAGGTGTCCCGGGACCGGCACGCCGCCGATGACTCACGAGACGGCATCCAGTTCGAAATCGCCGCCGGGAAAAGGCGTCAAGCGGCGAACTCAGGAGACGTTCAGATCCCCGAGAGAGACGAAGAGCTTGTTCCCGCCACCGACCTCGTTTGGGACAAATTCCAACTCAGCATCGAGGGAGAGCCTGTCCCATTCGAAGTCACGCGCTGGAACCAGTCTTGGGCAGCGATCGGTACTTGGGAGGGCGTAGTGGTAACGCTGCGTGGGAGCCAATTTCCTACCGACGACGTGAAGCTTGCTGAGATCGAGGACGTGCAGCCCTATCTCGACGGCTCTAGGCAAATGGAGGCGTGGTGGCGCGAGCAAGCGGAGAAAGACCGAACCGCGGACTAGGACTTCTCCAGATAGAGCTCAAGAGCCTCTTCGAGGCTAGCCATCGCCTCGGATCTAGTGCGACCCTGACTAGCGAGCTCGATGCCGAGACAGCGAGCAACGAACCATTCCCCCTCCCTAAAAACCTCGACTTCGAAGCCCCTCAAGTTCTCCATGTCGCTCCTGTCCCTCTTCGCCCAAATCGACGTTACAGAGACGAGCACAGACTTGCACCCTCAGGGTGCCGTATACGGTGTTTACCGCTGATGAGCTCGCATATTGTTCGACATGTCGAAGCATCATCCAGTCGCTAACCTGTTCCGATGAGCCGACGAAGATCCGTTCCGTTGCGATGGATAGCGTCCGCCCGACGTCAGTCCGGTTGGCGCGTTCATCTTTCTGGTTCCGATCGGATGCGACCGATCTGCGGCTCTCGACTTGCAACGCGGGAAGCGGTGTCGTTGGTGGGCGAGGAAACGGACAGGGTGCTCTGCTTTGGGTGCTACGTGGGGGCCAGGGGAGTCGGAGGTGAACTGGGCCCGTTACTCAATCGAGAGGATTTGGGCATTCTAGAAGTTGAAACAGGCTGCAGTCATGGCCCTACCACCATCCTTTATGTCGTACCGCGAGCCCGAGCGGGTTCCCAGCGCCTTCTAGACCGGGACTGCGGTTGCGATTGTGAAATCTGCGAGGTAGGACGATCCGAGCGCCCCTCTCTTACGGTCTTGGAGTAAATATGGGTTTGGATTCTGACCACCTCCATGAACTCCCCGAGTACGACGTATGCCTTTCATTCGCTGGAGAGGATCGCGAGTTTGTCCATCAGGCTGCCGATGCGCTGAAGGAACGAGGCGTCAGAGTTTTCTACGACGAATACGAAAAGACTGTCCTTTGGGGCAAGGATCTTTTCGAACACCTCGACTACGTCTATCGAAAGGCGGCAAGGTACTGCGTTCTATTTGTGTCGTCCGCTTACGCAGAAAAACTGTGGACCAACCATGAACGTCGAAGCGCTCAGGCTCGCGCCTTCTCCGAGAGCTCTGAGTACATCCTCCCAGCTCGGTTTGATGACACTGAGATCCCTGATCTTACACCCACCGTCGGATATATTGACCTAACTTCCACGTCTCCCCAGGAGCTTGCCCAACTCGTAGCGGACAAGCTCGGACCCCGCTCGCAGGTGGAATTCTTCCCACCGAGACCCGATCACCTCTGGGAGCATTTTGGGATCGACCTGGAAGCGGATGAGCTGATTGCCGACGACATCCATCAAAGAGCCCACAGCTTCTTTGAGGCCTTGCGGCGAATGGAGGAGGGCGAGCGCGAAGTCGTCTTTCAACTCCTGCTCGAAGGTTGCCCCGCGGAGCTACCTGAGAA
>JALZBR010000012.1 GCA_030863485.1 Actinomycetota bacterium | reverse complement strand
GGGACGTGGCGCAGCTTGGTTAGCGCACTGGTCTGGGGGACCAGGGGTCGCCGGTTCAAATCCGGCCGTCCCGACCAGCGAAGATCGACGGGAAGCAGATCGACTCGACGATGAGGGCGTCTCCCCGGTCGGCTGACGCTGGGGAGAGCAGAGCGAGGGTCGTCCCGACTACGGCCGACACGAAGACGAGGGGGTCCGTCCTGGCAACGCCGCAGATGTCTTCGGCGGCCGATGAGGTCGTCAAGGACCCGCGCAGGATCCTTTCGCTCCCCAACGTCATCTCCTTCATCCGACTGGCTACGGTCCCCGTGTTCATCTGGCTGTTCGTGAACGATCAGCGGAACGCCGCGGTGATCCTGTATGCGGTGGGAGCCACGACGGACTTCTTGGACGGCTACCTCGCCCGGCGGCTGAACTCGGTGACGGAGCTGGGGAAGCTCCTCGATCCCCTGGCGGACCGGGTCTTCATCATCGCCCTGGCCGTGGCTCTGGTCGCGACGGATGCGCTTTCGATCTGGCTCGCCCTTGCGATCGTCGGCCGCGACCTGCTTCTCCTGGCTGCCTTCCCCTTCGTGGACAAGCGTGGGATCAGTCGGATCCCCGTGAGCTTCGCGGGCAAGACCGCCACGGCGGCGCTGTTGTTCGGGTTGACCGTGATCGCTTACGCAGCGACGACTTTCCCCGCCTTCGACCTGCTCGACGAGGTCGGGCTGGGCTTCGTCGTCTTCGGGGCGGTCCTCTACTGGATCACGGCCGTGCAGTACGCGCGCGAGGCGCTGGGCCGGCTCAGATCCATGGATGGTGCGACGCCGTGAGCGAGGAAAGGCTGCAGGCAGTCGTCATGGCCGGGGGAGAGGGCTCTCGTCTTCGGCCGCTCACGAGCAACATGCCGAAGCCGATGCTCCCGGTGGCCAACCGGCCCCTGATGGAGCACATCGTGATGCTTCTAAAGGAGCACGGGATCACCGACGTGGTCGCCACCGTTCAGTTCTTGTCCTCGGTCATTCGCAACTACTTCGGCGACGGGTCCGACCTGGACGTGAGCCTTTCTTATTCGACTGAGGAGGTGCCGCTCGGCACGGCCGGGTCGGTGCTCAACGCTCGTGACCTGCTCTCGGGCACGTTCCTGGTGATCTCGGGGGACGCCCTGACCGACATCGACCTGACGGACGTCGTCAGGTGGCACAAAGACCGTGGCGCGGCGGCGACGATCGTGCTCAAACCGATGAACGACCCACTCGAGTTCGGCGTAGTGATGACTGACGAAGAGGGGCGAGTTGGGCGTTTCCTCGAGAAGCCCAGCTGGGGCCAGGTCTTCTCCGACACGGTCAACACCGGGATCTACGTGATCGAGCCCGAGGTTCTCGACCTGATCCCGCTGGATCAGCCATACGACTTCTCCTCGGAGCTCTTCCCGGCGATGCTCGACAAGGGGCTCCCGATCTACGGATACTCGACCGACGCCTACTGGACCGACGTGGGGAACACCGAGGCCTATCTCCAGGCTCACTACGACGTCTTGTCCCGTTCGGTCGACATCGAGCCACCCGGGTTCGAGCTTCAGCCCGGGGTATGGGTCGGCGAAGACGTCGAGATAGATCGCAGCGCGGAGCTCAAAGCGCCGGTCCTCATAGGTGATTCGTCTCGCATCGGCGCCGGCGCCTGCGTGGGGCCGCACGCGACGATCGGCGACAACGTGATCGTCAGGGCCGACGCCCGCATCCGCAATGCAGCCGTCATGGACAACGCCCACATCGGGCCGGCCGCCCAGGTGCTCGGAGGCATCCTGTGCCGAGGCGTCTCGCTCGAGCGGGGCGCAACGATGGAGGAGGGCGGCGTGGCGGGGGAGGACGTCTCGGTCGGTGCCGGCGCCCTCGTCAAGTCTGGAGTAAAGATCTACCCTTCGCGCTCGGTCGAGGCGGGCGCGATCGTCACCCAAAGCGTGGTGCGGGAGCGACGGGCCGGCCGCAGCCTCTTCGGCACCCGGGGAGTCACGGGGCTGGTGAACGTGGGGATGACTCCGCAGACGGCGGTTCGTCTCGGGATGGCCTACGGGTCGACGCTGAAGAGGCCCGGGGTGGTGGTCTGTGGACGAGATGCAAGCCGTGCGGCGCGGACGATGAAACGGGCCCTGGTCGCCGGTCTCAACTCCACGGGGGTCACGTGTCACGACCTCGAGTTGATGCCGATGCCGATCACCCGCTTTGCGACGAGGAGCGAGCAGGCGTCCGGAGGCGTCAGCGTGAGGACCTCGCCGTCCGATCCCGAGATGGTCGAGATCCGCATCTTCGACGGGGAGGGGGCGGACCTCGGCGTCGATGCCCAGCGAAAGATCGATCGGGTCTTCTTCCGGGAGGACTACCGACGGGCGGGCCCCCTAGCTCTCGGAGAGCTCGAGTTCCCTCCGCACACGGTGGAACGCTACGTGGGCGGCCTCCTGCGAGAGCTAGACGTCGAGGCGATCCGCCGGCGGCGTCCCAAAGTCGTGGTCGACTACGCCTACGGGGCAGCCTCGATCACGGGCCCCGCGATCATCGGACGGCTTGGATGCGATGCGCTCGCCCTGAACTCGTTCGTGGACGAGTCGCGCCCGGTCCTGGCGGGCGAAGAGATCCTGCCTCTGATCGATCGACTGGCGGACCACGTGCGTCACTCGGGCTCGGACCTCGGAGTCCTTCTCGAGCCGGGGGGCGAGGTCGCCCACGTGGTCGACGACAAGGGTGATGTGGTGAACCGCGAGCAGGCGCTGCTGGCGTTTCTCGCCCATCAGGTCGCACAGGCGCCCGGCGAGGTCGCGGTGCCGGTGAGCGCCCCGGCCGCGTGCGCGGACCTGGCCGAGGCCGCGGGAGGAAAGGTCCACTGGACCCAGCTCGGCCTGGGGGCGCTCATGGGACGGGCGGCGGGGGCCGAGGTCACCTTCGCCGGGAACGCAGAGGGGACGCTGATGTTCCCTCGCTTCCTGCCGGCTCCCGATGCGGTGATGACGTTCTGCAAGGCGCTCGAGTTGATCTCCGTGCGAGACGCGTCCCTGTCGGAGTTCGTCGCCGATCTGCCCGAGGTGTTCGTCGCCCGCCGGTCGCCGCGGGTCCCCTCGGACAAGAAGGGGGCGGTGATGAGGGGAGTGGCCTCGGCGGTGCGCGATGCCGGCAGGCTCGTTTTGTTCGACGGCGTGAAGGTCCTCTACGAGGACCGTTGGGCCCTGGTCGTTCCCTCGAACGACGAGCCGGTCTGCCACGTATGGTCCGAGGCGCCCGAACAGGCGGCGGCGGACGAGCTCGCCGAAGACTTCGTTCGGCGGATTGAGGCGCTCACTCTGACGAATGGGCAAGAAGAGACATAGGCACTTGTCGACAAGTTGATTAGTAGCTTCCTGCGGCAGGACCCTCGGCGAGGCCCGGGGCTATCGTCGGGAGGCGCAACACAACATCGAATACCAGAGAAGGGAGCGTCGTGACGGAGATCCCGACGGATCGCACGTACAGCAAGGAGCACGAGTGGGCCCTCATTGAAGGGACCCGGGTCCGGGTCGGGATCACCGACTTCGCACAGGAGCAGCTCGGAGACGTCGTCTTCGTGGGGCTTCCCGAGCCGGGGGCCGAGGTCGAGGCCGGCAAGCCCCTCGGGGAGGTGGAGTCGACGAAGTCGGTTTCGGACGTCTACAGCCCGGTAAGCGGCACGGTCGTAGAGAAGAACGAGGCGGTCGAGGCCAATCCCGAGAAGGTGAACGCCGATCCCTACGGCGAAGGTTGGCTGGTGATCGTGGAGACGCCGGCGGAGCCCCAGGGGATGATGGGGGCGGATGAGTATCGCGCCTTCATCGATGAGGGCTGACCCATTGACCAACCCTAAACGTGTCGTATAGGGTCACCGCATGTACTGCACGAACTGTGGACACAAGAACCCGGAAGGCTCGAACTTCTGCTCGTCTTGTGGCGCGCCCCTGACCGACGCGGGCGGCCACGACTCGACCGTGACGTTCGCGCCGGCGGATCTCGAGACGGATCTCGACGAAGAGATCCACATCTCTCCCGAGGAGCTCGAGGGGGGTCGCGGGGTTCTCATCGTCAAGCGAGGGCCCAACGCCGGGAGCAAGTTCTTCCTCGAGTCCGAGGTCACCGGAATCGGCCGTCATCCCGAGAGCGACATCTTCCTCGACGACATCACGGTCTCCCGGAAGCACGCCGAGATCCGGCGCGGTCAAAGCGGGTTCGAGCTCCACGACGTCGGAAGCCTCAACGGGACCTACCTGAACAGAGAACGGGTCGAGACGGCCGTTCTGGGGACCGGGGACGAAGTGCAGGTCGGCAAGTTCAAGCTGGTCTTTCTAACCGGGAGCTGATCATGCCTCTATCGCGCACGCGGGACTATTTGAGCATCGGCGAGGTCCTCGAGACCATCCAGGCCGACTTCCCCGACATAAGCATCTCCAAGATCCGCTTTCTGGAGGCCGAGGGTCTCATCTCCCCGGAGCGCACCGGGTCCGGGTACCGCAAGTTCTACGAGCCGGACGTCAAACGGCTCCGATACATCCTATCGCTGCAGCGGGATCACTTCCTTCCCCTCAAGGTCATCCGTGAGCGGCTGATCCAGTTCGAGGCGAACGGGGGAGAGCCGCCGCCGAGCGACGCTCCCGCCCCTCCCAGCCGGAAGAAGAAGTCTTCCAACGGGTCGAGCGCCCCGGCGCCGGCCGATCTGAGCGACGTGAGCCTGTCGCGCGACGAGCTGAAAAAAGCATCGGGCCTGGCCGAGGAGCAACTTGCGGGCCTCGAGGATTTCGGGGTGCTCGGTCGGGGGCAGGAGCGCTATGACGGCAACGACCTCACCGTGGCGAAGGCGGCCAAGGGCCTCTTCGAATACGGCGTCGAGCCGAGGCACCTGCGGATGTACCGGCAGCTCGCGGATCGAGAGGCGTCGTTCATCGAGCAGATCGTGTCGCCCGTGACCCACAAGAAGGACCGCGACGCCCAGCGGGAGGCCTCGATGGCCGCCCAGACCCTGCTCCAGCTGTCTCGCTCGATGCGGGATGCGCTCCTGCGATCGGGTCTGCGCGAGTTCCTCTAGCTTCCGGTGGGGCGGCGGCTCTGAAGCGTCTCCGGAGTCGCTCTAGCTATTTGTCGACAAGTGTATTTGTCGTTTTTTCGCTCCTCGCAGCGCTGTGGATCGGCGCCGCCGATCCCGCCCTGGCGGTCACGAGCCCCGAGGGCCTCACCTGCGAGGCCTGCATCGTCGTGGACGGGCGGGGACGCACCCTCTGGGGGCGGCGGGCTCACGTGGGCCTTCCCAATGCCAGCACGACCAAGATGGCCACCGCTCTCGTCGCGGTGCGTGAGGCAGACCTCGAGGAGGACGTAGTCGTGTCGGAGGAGGCCGCCGCGACCGGCGGCGGAGGACTGGACCTCCTCCCCGGCGACCGCTACTCGGTGGAGGATCTCCTCTACGCGCTCCTTCTGTCGTCGTCCAACGATTCCGCGGTCGCCCTGGCCGAGCACGTCTCGGGCACGGAGGCCGCCTTTGTCGAGGAGATGAACCGAACGATCTACGAGCTCGGCGCGGAGGACACCACGTTCGTCACCCCTCATGGCCTCGACGCCCCCGGGCATGTGGCGAGCGCCGCGGACCTGGCGCTCATCGGTCGTGAGCTCCTCGAGGACCCCGTCCTGGCCGAGATCGTCGCCACACCGGATGCAACCGTCACCGGATCGAACGGCCCCCAGTACCTCGAGAACCGTAATGCTCTACTGGAGAGTTATATAGGCGCGGTGGGGGTCAAGACCGGGATGACCTCGCTGGCGGGAGACGTCCTGGTCGCGGCCGCTCGACGGAGGGGATCTCTCGTCATCGCCGTCGCCATGCGTTCTTTGGACGCGGCCTCGGACGCCAGGGCCCTACTCGACTTCGGGTTCGCGCGCCTCAGAGACGAGGTCGTCATCGAGAAGGGGACCGAGGTGACCGAGGTCGTCCTGGATCCAGGCGGAGCGATCGCGATCGCCACGGCCGATCGAGTACGCGCCCTGCCGCCCGGGGGCCGTGTCCGTCGCCGGGTGCGGATCGACGAGACGCTGGGGCCCGGATTACGTCAGGGTGAACGCGTGGGCACCCTGGAGCTGGTCGCGGGCGCGGAGGTCATGGACCGGACGCCACTGATCAGCAGAGGTTCGGCCGAAGCCCCCGAGCAGTCCATGATGCAAAGCCTGGTGGAGGCTCTGATGTCGTTTGCCCATGCAGTCGGGAGGGCCCTTGGTGTCCTCTGACCTCTCGTCCGCCCCCGGGCAGTCGGGAAGCCCCGTCGAGTGTCTGATCTCGCGCAATGACCTGGAGAGGCGCATAGGCGAGATGGCAGAGACCCTTGCGGATGACTTCGCAGAGCTGGAGCAGCCGCTCGTGTTGATCAGCGTCCTCAAGGGATCCACCCTGTTCCTTTCCGATCTGATCCGAAAGCTGCCCATCGAGGTGTCCGTGGACTTCATGTCGATCTCGTCCTACGCGGAGGGCGAGCAGTCCGGCGTCGTCCGAATTGTGAAGGACCTCGACGTCGACGTTTCGGGGCGAGACGTCCTGATCGTCGAGGACATCGTCGATACTGGGCTAACTCTCAACTACCTGCGCACGACGCTGTCCCACCGCAATCCCAAGAGCCTCCGCGCAGTAACGCTGCTCGACAAGCTGGCGCGACGCATCGTCCCGGTCGAGCTCGAATACAGCTGTTTCGAGGTCCCCGATGTCTTCGTGATCGGATACGGGCTCGACTTCCAGGGCCTTTATCGCAACGTTCCGGAGATCTTCGCGGTGCGCGACCTTCCCCGTCTCCTCAACGATCCCACTTTGCTGAGCGGGACGATGTTCTGGGGCATAGGTTCGCCATGATGGGTGTTAGCCTCCTCGCATGATCGAGCTATCGCTCGTGGGGGTCCGAGTCGAGCTCCCGTCGAACCAACCGATTGTTCTCTTGAAAGAGGCCGGCGGCGAGCGCTATCTGCCCATCTGGATCGGGGCGGTGGAGGCGACTGCGATCGCGTTCGCTTTGCAGGGTATCGACACGCCTCGTCCCATGACCCACGATCTAATGCGGGACATCCTCAAAGAGACCGAGACCGAAGTGGAGCGAGTCGTGATCAACGATCTCGTTGATCAGACTTTCTTCGCGACGATCCGAATGAGCTCCGACGGCAAGTCGAGTGAGGTCTCGTCCCGTCCGAGCGACGCGATCGCCTTGGCCGTGCGGACCAACGCCCCCTTGTTCGCCTCGGAAGAGGTTCTCGAGCAAGCCGGGATCGAACTGCGCGACGAAGAGGAGACCGAGGTAGAGAAGTTCCGCGAGTTCCTCGATCAGGTGAGCCCCGAGGACTTCGCCGCCGGCCAGGACTAGCTCGGCCACAGCCTCTCTCCTTCGCCGGGAGAGCAACTCTCAACTCGCGCGTGACCCTTGCGTTGACTTAGCGCGCGCGGCGGCGTACTCTTTCACTCTCGTAACTACGTTCGTGTGACTCGGTGCGTCACGAGAGGAGCCACCCCAATGGAAGCCAGGATGGAAGAGAGCGGTTACCGCGGTCCCCAGGCGTGCAAGATCGTCGGGATCACTTACCGGCAGCTCGATTACTGGACGCGCACCGGGCTCGTCACTGCCTCGCTCAGGGGGGCCGAGGGTTCGGGCACGCAACGGCTCTATTCGTTCAACGATCTATTACAGCTCAAGGTCATCAAGCGGCTCATCGAGGCCGGCGCCAGTCTCAACAAGGTCAGACAGGCAATCGATTACGTCCGAACGAACCTCGAGGACGACTGGGCGAAGGCGACGATCGCCACCGATGGGAACGGGGTCTACGCGTGCACGTCGGACGTGGAGGTCGTCGACCTGCTTCGTTCGGGCCAGGGTGTTCTCGGGGCGATCGTGGCGGTCGGACGGGTGCGCGACGAGCTGGCCGGCACTTTGCGTGAACTCCATCCCGTAACCGAATCCGTGCAGTACGGTTCGGATGAGGCTGAGAGGTTGGAAACCGCCAAGGAGGGCTAGCATTCCGCAAGGCAAAGATGGGCCGGAGCGGCCATCTCGTCCCTTGCTTCCCCACGACGAGGTCGACTTCGCTCACAACAGTGAGCGGCAGTTCGCAAAGCTTCTGGACTTCTACCAGATCGATTGGATGTACGAGCCGACGACGTTCGACATCGAATGGGACCGTGCGGGTCGCCCCACCCAACGCTTCTCACCCGATTTCTACCTCCCTCACTTCGACACCTACATCGAGATCACCACGCTGAACCAGAAGCTCGTCACCAAGAAGAACCGCAAGATCCGCAGGTTGACCACTCTGTATCCCGATGTGCGCTGCAAGATCCTCTATCAGCGCGATTATCTGAACCTCCTGGTGAAATACGGGCTCGAGCCGCCGGACCACAACGCGCCGCGCCCCGAGCCTGTTGCGGCCGATGCGCCGGGGGTCGAAGAGGGGCGCGCCTCGCTCGGCTCCGTCCTCGCCGGCTGATCGTGGAACGAAGAACGCCGCTGCTCGAAGCTCACGAGCGACTGGGGGCCAAGCTCACGGAGTTCGCGGGGTGGCAGATGCCCTTGCAGTACAGCGGCGTGATCGCCGAGCACAAGGCCGTGCGTGAGGAATGCGGGTTGTTCGACGTCTCGCATCTCGGAAAGCTGAGGTTGCAGGGGAGGTCGGCCGGCGCGGCTCTTCAGGAGGCCCTTACGGCAAATGCGATCGCGCTCGAGCCCGGGCGGGCTACTTATGCACTCGTGCTGACCGAAGAGGGGGGATGTGTCGACGACGTCTTCGTCTACCGGATAGACGAAGACGAGTGGCTCGTCGTCCCGAACGCGGCGAACGTCGAAGTGGTTGCCGACGCGATCAGGACCTCCGGAGGAGAGCCGGTGGACGAATGGGATCGATGGGCGATCCTGGCCCTCCAGGGCCCCAAGTCCTTCGGGCTGTTCGAGAGCGTGTTCCCGGACGCCGACGCAACCTCGTTGGCTCTTCACGCATGGAAGCCGCTCGATGTCTTCGGCAAGGAGGGCATCGTCGCCCGGACCGGATACACGGGGGAGAGGGGCTTCGAGCTCTACGCCCCGGCGGCCACGGCGGAACGCGCGTTCGAGGCTCTGGTCGATGGGGGAGCAAAGCCGGTGGGTCTGGGGGCGCGCGACACCCTCAGGCTCGAGATGGGCTACGCCCTCTACGGGCACGAGCTCGCCCTCGACATCAACCCTCTCGAGGCGGGCCTGGGGTGGGCGCTGGCCTGGGACACGCCCTTTCGAGGTCGAGGCGCTCTCGTGAAGGTCAAAGAGGAGGGGCCGGCGCGGCGGCTGTTCGGCATCGCATGTCGAGGCAGGGGAGTGCCCCGTCAGGGCTATTCGATCTTCCACCAAGACAAGGAGATCGCCCAGGTGACGAGTGGGAACTACTCGCCCTCCCTGGGCACCGGGATCGCGCTGGCTTTGGGGCCGACCGACCTGAGGCCTGCGCCCGGTGAGGTCGTCGAGATCGAGGCGCGCGGGCGGCGTATCGAGGGCGATATCGTGAAGCCGCCTTTCATGACCAGGGGCGGCCCGAAGTGAATCAACTTGTCGACATGTCCACAAGACGACCCAGGAGAACCTGAGTGGATTTCACCCCTCACACCCCCGAGGACATCCGGGCCATGCTGGAGACCATCGGAGTGGAGTCTGTCGCCGAGCTCTTCGAGGTCGTGCCCGAGTCCGTTCGTCGCGACGACTCACTCGACGTACCCGCGTCGCTCAGCGAGCCGGAGCTGCTGGACCACCTCGGTGCTCTCGCCCGCCGGTCCCGCGGCGCGGCCGACCTCGTGTGCTTCGCGGGCGGCGGTGCCTACGACCATCACGTGCCGCCGGTCGTCAAGGCCCTCGGGAGCCGGGCCGAGTTCGCCACCTCCTACACGCCCTACCAGCCCGAGCTCTCCCAGGGGGTCCTTCAGGCGCTGTTCGAGTTCCAGACGCTGCTGTGCGAGATCTATGGCATGGAGGTGGCCAACGCCTCGCTCTACGACGGAGCGAACGCTCTCGTCGAGGGAGTGAACCTCGCCGTGCGGACGACTCGCCGGGAGCGCGTGCTGGTGGGGGCGACGGTCCATCGGCATTACGTGGACGTGCTCCGAACCTATACCTCAGGTCTAGGTCTGGACGTCGTTGAGCAGCCTTGGGACGAGTCGGGAGCCTGCGACTGGGCGGCCGCCGATGCTTCGGGCTGCGCGGCCGTGGTGGGGGGGTACCCGAACGTCTTCGGGCGACTCGAGGACGTAGAGGCATGCGTAAAGACCGCCCACGACGAGGGAGCCCTGGCGGTCGCCGTGACCGACCCGACCGCAATGGGGGTTCTCGCCTCACCCGGGGAGCTCGGCTTTGACGTCGCGGTCGGCGAGGGACACGCCCTCGGGAACGCGCTCTCTTTCGGAGGGCCCTACGTCGGGCTCTTCGCCACGAAGCTGAAGCACGTCCGCCAGGTCCCGGGTCGCATCGCGGGCACGACTCTCGACGAGGATGGACGACGGGCCTTCGTCCTGACGCTGCAGGCTCGCGAGCAGCACATCCGCCGGGCGAAGGCGACTTCCAACGTGTGCACGAACCAGACGCTCATGGCGATCTTCGCAAGCGTCTACCTGTCGTGGCTCGGCCCCCGTGGACTCGAAAGGCTCGGCGAGGTCTGCGTCAGGCGGACGTCTGCCGCCGCGGCCCGACTGGCCGAGATCCCGGGCTGCTCGGTCCGCTTCGAGGGGCCCCGTTTCAAAGAGCTCGTGCTCGAGACGCCGGTCGAGGCAACCTCGCTGGTGCGTTCCCTGGCGAACCGCGGCTACCTCGCCGGTCCCGCACTGGGGTCGTGGTACCCGGAGCTGTCCAACTGTCTGTTGGTTGCGGTGACGGAGCGGAGGAGCGCCGACGACATCAACGGATTGGCGGAAGCGATCGAGAAGGAGCTGGCCGAGCGGTGAGTGACCAGGGACGGCCGCTCGAGCCATCCGCCGGCACTCGGCCGATCGACGGCGACGGATTCCCCCTCGTCTTCGAGCTGTCGCGGGCAGGCCGTCGTGCATGGTCGCTTCCGGACACGAACCTCGACGCGCCGGAGGTCGACGATCTCATCCCCGCCGCCCAACGACGTAAGACCCCACCACGGCTGCCGGAGGTGAGCGAGCGCGACCTCGTGCGTCACTACACGCGCCTCTCGCAGCGGAACTGGGCGATCGACGTGGGCGCGTACCCCCTGGGCTCCTGCTCGATGAAGTACAACCCGAAGGTCGCCGAGGAGGCGGCCGTCATGCCCGGCTTCTCGAGTCTCCATCCGCTCGCGGATGAAGGCCTGGTTCAGGGCGCGCTGGAATTGCTGGGTGAGCTCGAGCGAGCTCTGTGCGCAGCGACCGGCATGGCCCGCCTGACATTCCAACCGGCGGCCGGTGCGCAGGGCGAGCTGACGGGATTGCTCATCATGCGCGCCTATCACTCGTCTCGGGGTGACGTGCGCAAGCGAGTGATCATCCCGGATTCGGCTCACGGTACGAACCCCGCCAGCGTCAGCCTTGCGGGATACGAGGCACACGAGGTGCGTTCCGACGATCGAGGGCTGGTCGACCTCGACGCTCTGAAGGAAGCGCTCGACGAAGACGTGGCCGGCTTGATGTTGACGAACCCGAACACACTGGGGCTCTTCGAGCGCGACATCACCGAGATGGCCAAGGCCGTGCACGAAGTCGGAGGGCTCCTTTATTACGACGGTGCGAACTTCAACTCGATCGTTGGGGTGGTCAGGCCCGGCGACATGGGTTTCGACATCGTCCATTTGAATCTGCACAAGACGTTTGCGACGCCGCACGGTGGGGGAGGCCCGGGCTCGGGACCGTTGGCGGTTGCCGAACGCCTCGAGCGCTTCCTGCCGGCTCCCGTCCTGGAGTTCGACGAGGGGGCCGAGAAGTGGCGGTGGGACCACGACCGGCCCAACTCGATAGGACGCATCCATTCGTTCCACGGGAACTTCGGAATCAACGTGCGCGCCTACGCGTACCTCCGTTCGCTCGGACCCGAGGGACTGCGTCACGTAGCCGAGAGAGCCGTGTTGAACGCTAATTACCTACGGGCTCTGATCGCTGATTCCTTTCCCACCGCGTACCAGGGGACTTGCATGCACGAGTTCGTCTCGACGGCGAAGGGGCTGAAGAAGAAGGGTGTGCGCGCCACGGACGTCGCCAAGAGGTTGATCGACCTCGGCTACCATCCGCCGACGGTGTACTTCCCGCTCGTCGTCGAGGAGGCGCTCATGGTCGAGCCCACGGAGACGGAATCGAAGGAGACCATCGACGGCCTCGCCGAGGCACTGAACCAGATCGCGCGCGAGGCGGACGAGGATCCGGATCTGCTTCGTGCGGCTCCGGTGACCACCCCGGTTCGCCGCCCGGACGAGGCGAGGGCCGCGCGGCAACTGAACGTGCGATGGGTCCCCGAGGAGCCCGCCTGACTGGTCTCCGACTTTGGAGGAAAAATCCGATGAAGCCGACGACGATAAGCGCCGGGCCGGCAAGCAGGTAGACGAGTCCTTCCACGCCGTCCGGGCGAGAGTCGGAGCTCCGGTGCGCTTCGCCGAACCTCCGATGCCAGGTCACCAGGATGAACCCCACCGCAGCGAGGACGAGGAATATCGGTTCGCGCGCTCCGAGGTCGTCGATCTAGGGAGCGTAGAACGGTGTCTCTCTGGGAGCCAGCCGAACTCACCTTTAACTTTTCTCTTGACAAGGCGAACATATGTTCGATAATATGAGCGAAGCAAAGCGGGCTCGATGAAGCCGACGGACCTGGGGGGTCCGGGATCGATGATCCCCGGCGGATCTCTGGGGAGGGGTTTGGAGAACATGAAAGGTGAAGGCGAGTAGGGACCAAGAGCTCGATCTCGTAACGGGCCTGGATAGGTGGCA
>JALZBR010000405.1 GCA_030863485.1 Actinomycetota bacterium | reverse complement strand
ACCCCAGCTCGCGCTGAATCCGATCGTCAAGGGAGGGCGGGCGTTGGTCGCCGGTGCAGTGTCACCGTGACGGGACGTGCCCTCGCTCAGGAGGAGACATCGCGCAGGAGACATGATTGGATGCCTCGAGCCCTTGGCCTTGGTTTGACTCCCGAATCTCGGTCTGTTGTTGTCACCCGGCGACGATTAGGTCCGGGGCCAAGGACCAGTGAAAGGAGAACTTCCCCATGAGTAAAGGCTCCCGGGACGTGGAGCGCGTGTACTCGACCACCGAGGTGGTGGCCAAACTCCGTCGGCTCGCCGACGCCCTCGAGACCGGCAGCCCCTTTCGGATTCAGGTCGCCGGCGAACGCATTCACGTCCCCGCGAGGGCGCAGTTCAGCATCGAGCACGAGCGCGGCTCCGACGAGGAGGAAGTCGAGTTCCAGCTCAAGTGGAGCCTCGCCGAGGTGTCGCAGTCGAGCGAGGAGCAGGAGCCGCTCGTCTGAAGCAGGCCCGGCGCTTCGATCAAAGGCTGTGCCGGCCCTCCGAGCGGCCGTCTCCCTTTCGCACCCTCTGCCAGAGCCACCTACCAGACGTCTCCGGAGCGCCAGTCGCACATGAGCGGAGCGGTCGAGTCGAGATGTCTCGTCAGCCTGGTGCGAAGGACCATGACGGAGTCGTCGTCGTCCGCCGTCCGCTGCGGCCCCCTCGGGGAGTTGGTGTACGTCGGCCCTCGCCACGGCTCCCATCCGAAGCGAGCGTAGAAGTCGGCGATCCCTGTGGAGAGAGCCCCAAGCTCGTAATCGGCCTGGATGACCTTGCCCACCTCGCGCATCACCGCAGAGGCGTGGCCGCGGCCTCGACGCTTGGCGGCCGTGGCGACGCTTTCGACGTAGCCGGTTCGAAGGGCTCGCTCGTCCGTCACGAGAAGCCGTGGGACGACGGCGGCATGGGAGACGATGTCGTCTTCAACTGCGAGCACGTGCAGTCCTCCCACCGTGTGCTCCCAGTCGTCATCGGTGAAGCCGTCGAACGCCTCCTCGAGCAGCTCACGGAGCGCGCGCAACTCGCCCCGAGAGAGTTGCTGGGTCGGCACCACCCTCAAATGGAGACGACTGCTCCGTCGTCGAGGCTCTTGCCAGAAGCCCGGTCGTTCCTCCGCTCGATCGCGACTTGGTTGAGACTCGCCGTTACCCATTGGGGCTTCACAAGGGAGGCGCTCAGCCCTCGAGCAGCCTCTTGAGCAGGTTCATCCGCTCGCGCCAGAAGCCTTTGAGCTCATCGGCTTGTTGCGGGTCGGCGATCTTCTCGTGCGCCAGCGCGACCTGGCTCTTGCCAGCATCTTTTTCGTAGAAACCGATGCTGAGGCGCGTCGAAGCGTCCTCCCACTCGGCCGTTAGCGACTTGGGGGGCCGGGCGCTACGAACGTTGAGCTCGAACTCGCCCAGCCAGCGCTCACGCAGTGCTTCGTCTTGGAACGCCTCGAACAACCTCTTCACAGGGACGCCGACCGTCTTGCTTGCGCTGACGCTGTACGTCCCGTCGGCCCTTTGCCCCGGCGCCCGTATCCCCCGCTCCTGCTCGTAGGCGACCGTTATCGACTGTGCCCACCACCCGTCGACCCCGTGCTCCTCCGACAGCCAGCGCGCGATCTCGCCGTGCTTGCGGTCCTTGGCCCCCCAGCGGTCGAGCAACCTGAACCACTCGTCCCAGGTGTGGTCGGTAGCCTTGCGCACGGACTCGGCGCTCATGCGCACGGGCGAGATGCTTCGGGGAGTGCGGCGCTTGCGCGCCTCTGCTTGCGACTTCTCAATGAGTCGCCGGCGGGCCGTCGCGTAGCTCTCACCCGTCTTTTCCATGCGCTCACGGATGCGCTCTTTGAAGGATTTCTGCCTGGTCATCGCACGCTCCCTCTCTGCGCGTGACGAACGGGACTCACGCTCCTGTCGCCCCGCCAAAAAGGGCGCAACAACCGGCTTCCCGAGAACTCGAGGTCCCCTTTACCTCCTCACGGCCGGTGGCGTGAGCACCGGATCGAAGGTCAGGCGAGGGACTCGCCAGCCTGGATTCTAACTGGCGGCACGCCTGGCGACAACGGGGAGCGACCGTTCGGACGTGCCTAGAGAGCTCGATCCGCAATCCAACCCGCAGTCTGCTCAGTCCTCGCAACGATGCTCGAGATTTATCTCTGGGCTCGGGGTGGTCGCGCTTCTCCTCAGCGCCCTCGCTCTTTTTCGTACACGCACTTGATCATCAGCGGGTCCACCTTGCGGCATTTAGAACTTCGTCCGTCTCCTGAAACGTCAGCCCACCGCGTCGCGTCGTCCTTGCTCCAAGACCTCGTGCGCCGGCTTCGGTGACAGCTCGTCGTGAAACAGTCACGAGCCGTCCACATGAACTCAGCACTCGAGATCTTGTAGCTCACATGTCTGAGACGCCGCATGAGCGCAGCTGGAGAGAGGTGGGCGCTTCTGCTGGCGCGCGTCCAGTTGCTCGACGGGGTTGACGCCTCGCGCTCCCGGGCGGACCATGGATAACGACACGGTGGCGCCGAATTCGCGTTCGCACGCGATGGAGGGTGACATGGCAACCGGCGGAGTAACACGGCTCCGGATCGAACTAACTATTAGGAATGCCGATCTTCGTCGTCCCGATCGCTGCTGGAAGCCGAGACCGGCACGCAGCAGTTAGAAGGAGTTAGGGATGGAGCCAGAACGCCGTCAGTACAAGGGGCATCGCATCGAGCTGCGCGCACGGGAAGGCGAGGAGGCGGGTGCGCGCGAGGAAGCGCGCGGAGAGGGGCTGGATCTGCTCATCGACGACGAACCGGTTCCCTACGGCCGGCTGCCCGACGGGCTGTACTTTCTGCAGGAGTACGCCTACGACTGGACGGACGACCTCATGGATCTCGCAACGAGATTCATCGATCATCGAGAGAGGGCCGATGACATCCAGCGGCAGGCGGAAGCCCCGTAGAGGGCTGATATGGGCATCCGCAAGAACTACCGCAGGCTCTCGGAGGTCGAGCGCGACCGCTTCGTTCAGGCGCTCCGGCATGTGAAATCGAACGGCATCGTCGATGAGTTCGCCGACCTGCACGCAACGCACTTCGGCCACGGGATACACAGGAGCTCGCACTTCCTTCCGTGGCACCGGGAGTTCCTTCTGCGTTTCGAGAACGAGCTGCGAACGCACCATCCCGACGTGACGATCCCGTATTGGGACTCGACGGTCGACCGTAGCCCGTCCGATCCGTTGTGGAACAACAGTTTCCTCGGCCAGTTCAACACGGCCTGGAACCTGAGGCGAAGGCTGGGCTCGGACACGCTCCCAACGGCCCAGCAGGTCCGGACGAATCGTGAGCGGGACACCTATGACAGGTTCTGGCCTGAGCTTGAAAGCGATATCCATAACCCCCCGCACCGCTGGGTCGGCGGTGTCATGGCCGGCGCCGCCTCGCCGGGCGATCCGGTGTTTTACCTGCACCACGGCTGGATCGACCTGCTCTGGGTGCTATGGCAACTCGCCCGTCCCGGCGCGCCGTTCGTCTCGAGCGGTCCGGGCGCCGGTCTGAACGACGACTTGATGGGGTGGCCCGGCCGCACTCCGGCAGAAGTGCTCGATCACTATGCCCTTGGCTACAGCTACGACATCGAGCCGGTGCTCCAGGTCGAGGGCCGGCTGTCTTTTTTGCGCGCTCACGATATCGGCACGAAGTTTGGTCCGGCGATCGATCAGCTCGATGTCGAGGTCGTGGTGCAACTCGACACACAGCCCGGCCGCGCTTTCGGCTTCCAGTTGCGCGCCGACGGCAACGAGGCCGCGCGGCGGGCGATGCTCGACGCGCTGCGTACTGCTTTCAACGACGATCGGCGGCTCAGGCTCGATTATCAGCGCACGGGCGTGAACAATGGCGTACTCCTTAGAGTCGCCGATCTGTCCTGAGTCCTGAGGGAGGGAGCCATGGCGCTATTGCAATCCAGCGGCAAGTTGACGTTTCTGCGCGTGCACGACGTCGGCACTAGGTTCGGCCCATCGTCCGACCAGATCGATGTCGAGGTCGTGATGAAGCTGGGTTCACAGCCCGACCGGGCAATGGGGTTCCAGCTGCGTAACGACAACAACCGCCCAGCGCGTCAAGGGATGCTGGACCTGCTACGCGACGCCTTCAACAACAACTGGACTGTCACCGTCGATTACGATCTCGATAGCGGCAGGAAGAACGGTGTGGCTATTCGGGTGGCATTGAGAAAGTAGCTCGAGGTATCGGTCGAAGAGGAGCCGCGGAGCGGGGCTCCAGCAATAGATGCGAAATGGTCCGATGCGCCGATTGATTATCGAGCTTTGGCCGCCTTGGCGCTCCGGGCGCCGGGCTCCTTAAAGCGTGCCACCCGCCATGGCGGAGTGTAATAGGAGTGTCCACGTCGACTGGCCGAGCAACGGGACGCCCGGGCGAGCGCGATGAGCAAGAGTCGTTCTCTGCGGCCGGGCAGCCTCTAGCCCCCGCGGATGCCTAGACCAGGCTTTTCTTCGAGGCTGAAGGCGGTCGTGCGCGAGAGCCTTCCTCCGAGCCTTTATCACTCTCTTGCTCTGGCGGCGCACCCACGACGCGCCTTTTTCACCTTTAGGTCTAGAAGAGCGCTCCAGGCGATCACGTCCAACCACGGCAGCCGCGTCCAAAGCGGTCCCTTCGCGGGGATGAAATACGAGCCCCCTTCTTACGCGATCGGCATTTCGTTGCCGCAACTTCTTGGATGCTACGAAGCCGAGCTGCATCCGCTCGTCGAAGACGTTGTCAGAAGACGGTATGAGCACATCATCAACGTCGGTTCGGGGGCGGGTTATTACGCCGTCGGCTTTGCTCTTCGTCTCCCGAATGCCGAGGTTCACGCGTTCGACTGGGACCCGATGGCCCGACGTCTCTGTCAAAGGACGGTCGAGTTGAACGGCGTGGCGGACCGAGTGCAGGTGCACGGCTACTGCAGTCCGGAAAGCCTGCAGGACCTGGTGGCTGCCAAGACGTTCGTAATGGTCGACTGCGAGGGCTGCGAGCTGGATCTGCTTCGACCCGACCTCGCGCCCAGGCTCGAAGCCTGCGACCTGCTAGTGGAGCTGCACGAGTTTCTCGACCCAAGGATCTCCGAAACGATTCTCGAACGATTTCGTCCTACGCATCGGATTGCGTTGATCGACACTCGCGAAGAACGCTATGAGGACATGCCCGCGCTGCAAGGGCTTAGTCAATCACAACGACGCATGGCGACGCAGGAATACCGCTCGGGTTCGATGCAGTGGGCGTTCATGGAGTCAAACCTTGGCAACGACTAGGACAGAAGGCCGCACCAGCAATTTCGCAAGGAAGGACGCTCACGACTCCTCTTGCTTCAGGAGGTAGTCG
>JALZBR010000399.1 GCA_030863485.1 Actinomycetota bacterium | reverse complement strand
GTACACGGGCACCGAGAGAGCCAAACCAAACATAGACCCGCCACCGTCCGATTCTCCCTGTGCCAGGAAATAGCAGAGGATCTGGCCAGCTATAGTCGAGTAGACTTGACGGGAGGTGGCACTCTCTAGGTCACCTAGCCAGGCGGCTTCTAGGAATTCCGCCGCGGGGTTCACTCCGCGCACTGCAGACATCACCGCTTGGCGGAGCTCGGAGTGCGTGGTCCACACTTCCGGGTCCACTACAATGTCATGCACGAGCGCATCCTACGCAGATAGCGGGTTTACCCGAAGCGCACCCCGGAGTGCATCGGTCGGCCGGTCGCCAAACCCTCACAACACGGCGGCGCTCGCTCGCAGAGCCGAAGCAGCGCCGCCGCGCACGGTAAGGGAGGAACCTGCGCCGGCGTCCACTTATCGAGCGGGCGCTCCCCGCTTCATCGCGAAGAGCCGGTTATCCATCCGGCACCCGGGTGTTCGGTCCCCACGGTCGTTGCGGGATCCTCAGATGAGGCGCTCACATCGAGAGGGGAACAACTCTACCGAGGCAACCACGCGGCTGGGACTCGTTCAGGTGGGGCATCACCGTCGAGAAGAAACAGCCCCAGCTCCTCGCCGGTGGCCTCCACGCCATCCGACTACTACGCGCGTCTAAATTCTGTGGCGAGCCCTAAGGTGCCTCTACAGGGCAGTCTTCCTATCACCTCGACGAGATGTCCTCATCGAGGTGATAGCGGCTGTGGCAACTACTCTGACGCTAGCCGGTTGTGTCCAAAAGTGAAGATGACACCGCCAGTGTCACGGGTCCCGACGCATCTATTGGGGAACTCTTGCTCGAACTTCCGCTCCTCACCGTTCCATGTTCCGGCGGCGCTGAGTACTACTGGGTCGAGTAGGGGGGGACACTGACCGTCTTGCGGCGGGATGGCCTCGATCCGGCCGTCGGCTTCGGCCAACTGCTTGCAGGCCGCACCGGCGTTCGGGTGCGAACCGCCGTCCGGACTGCAACTGAGGAAGGCGGTCGCGATAATATCGCCGGCTTCGGATCTGACGGACAAGCTGAACGAGCCTAGTGAGTCAACGGCGCCCCCGGTCGGTGCGACCGCCAGTCTCTCCGACCGGCTCGCCCCGTACACCTCAACGCCTTGGGTCCCAACAAGTCCGGTGAGCGGTAGCGATACCGTGTAGGGCACGGACGCCGGCAAGACGATGCCCCCAGGATTATGCCCGACGACCTCGATCACCCAGTATTCCGGCTGCTGGCTATACACAAGCGGGACGAGGTCAACCTTCATGCTTGCTGGTTTCATCCCAGCGACGATAAGGACATGCTGGTCTGAGCGCCTCTCTAGCGCAACCAGCTCTGCCTTCTCGAAGTCTACAACCCGGCACGACGCGGGGGCCGGCAATTGCTTAAGCGCTTCGAGCTGGACCTCGTCCATCTTCCCCTCCTCATTGCCTCAGGGCCTTCCGAGCCTGGTTGCCCGTAATCGCTAGCAGCTCCTAGCCGTGTCCCATCGGCGGTCGCGCGTTAGGGCGAAGGGCGACAAACTCCGCCTCTCCGCATACTCCCATCTGTACTTGACTTGGCACCTTTACGGCCTACGTCCCCACATTCCTACGGGTCTCGGTCTCCGGCCTCACGGTTTGATCAGCAGTAGGTCTTTCTTCCTGAGGGCACCCGACAGACTCCCGGCGCCAGCGATCACATCCCGACTCTCTAGGTGCCAATCTCTCAGGCTCGAGCCGAAGGGCGTCAGCGTGAGGCAGCGCAGCGCGTTATTGCCGTCCATACCGAAGACACCGACGCCCCATGGGCTCCGGACCAGAAACTCTGCGCTGCCGTCGCCGTTCATGTCCCCGGCTGGCTGAAACCGATTAGTGCTAATATCGACAACCCAACCTCCTATCCGGCTTCGATTCGCAACCGAGGACAGGCGCACCAGACGACCGCCCGCCAGGCCGAGTGCGTGGATCCCGGAAGCGTCGGTCACGACGATCTGCTCTTCCGCACCACCCTTTAACTTGTCACAAAGTACGAAGTTGCTGCCGGTGTCAACTCTGTAGCCGCCCAAGTCCTCGCCGTTCGCGTGCATCGCAACAGAGGACAGCGATCCGCCAAACAGCTTAAGGACCCCTATCCCCCACGGGCTTGAGACTAGGATTTCATCCATCCCGTCCCCGTCGAAATCCCCAATGAGCCTCACGCGGGTTTGCCCCGTAGAGAGTACCCAGCCGCCGAGGCGGGTACCGTTCGGCGCCATGAACATGTGCGCGTTCCGTTCGAGCGAGAGGATACCCATACCCCACGGGCTTGTCAGGACGATGCCTGTCCTTCGGTCGGCATCGAATTGCCCGGTGCCGCAGTACACATTGTCCCCGGTATGGAACACCCATCCACCGACACGCGAGCCGTTCTCGTAGATCCGGCTTGGCTGTAGCGACACCCCATTGAGCTCGAGCGCCACCATCCCCCAAGAGCTCCATACCAAAATCTCGCTCCTGTTACGCCCGGTGAAGCTACGAACTGCCTTAATATCATCGCGACCGGGATTGACGGTCGCGTCCCAACGCCATGACCCAAACCAAGTGTCTCTGGGCGCGGCGAAGCTGGCGCTGAAATGCGCGCCATTGTACTTGAGGATACCGACACCCCATTCACTGGTAACTACGACTTCGTCGCGTCCGTCTCCGTCGAGATCTCCGATACCGTGGATGCGGTCTGCCGAACTATCGAAATTCCAGCCATCGATCCAGGCACGGTTTGGATGAATCTCCACGGACTCCAACCGGTCCTCTAGAGAGATGATTCCAAGCCCGCTCCTGTACCGAAGCCGGAGAGTCCAGTCGCCGCTGATGCTCCAGAAGTAGGCGCGTTTGCGCTGAATATTGTAAGTGGAAAGAGCGGCATCACTTGACTGTGCATTATAGTAGGTCCGCCAACAGTCCGACAGGTTCGCCCTATCACCAAGACGATAGCCCTCGGTGAATCCCCACGGCGAGTCGTTGAAGCCCTTTGCTCGCGAAAACAGGGCCGCACAGTTCGTGTAGAATAGGATGCCTTCGGCGTTATTCCAGCGACCATAGTTGGGTGCGGTGTATGTATCAGATTGAGTCTCATCAACGCTATTAACGTTGCAGCCGCCGTGGAGGATCACGCTCGAACCTGACTGGCGGAGCGCGCGGTAGTGCCAAAGGCCCCGATGGACAAAAATGTCAGCGTGCCCGCCCTGGCCGTCATAGCCAGGAACGTGAGCCCCGGAGCGATATATCCACCTAACTGGCGGGCCTCCGACCTCGGCGGTGAACGCCGCTGTATCCTCGATCGAGCGAAACTCGGATACGCGGGAATTAGAGTGCGCGATGATGTATTTCAGCACGGCGGGCGTCTTGTGGAACTGCACGTACTGACGCAGGTCGGCAGTGGCTACCTTCACGCACGGAAGTAGGTCAGCCGCCGCCGCGTTTACAAGTGGTTCATAGTAGTCAGGCGAAAAGTCCCTCGTACCAGAGATGACGCCTGCGCGGAACGGAAGGTGCGCGAAGGCGCCGATCCGAGTCTGGTGGTTACGATCTAAGTAGCTAATGAGTAGCCTCCGCTCGAGGTCGAAGTCGCGGAAAGTGAAAAGCTGATCTACTTGAGCGGACTCCTCGAAGAGCGGAGACGGGCTTGAGACGGCTTGCGGGTTTCCACCAGCATCAAGGAAGGCTCGACCGTCCGCTCCGCGCATGGAAGGGTTAGGATTTAGCGCCACGTTATACGCGTTAACCCGAGCAATGCCGATATCTGGGCGTGCGATGATATTGGCGAGCGCTCGGTCGCTAACGTCAACCTCATTGTTTCGCTCAGCTTGATTCAGCCGGACCCGAAGCAATGGACTGGGGGCCGCTCGGTGCTCGAGGACGGTGTAGATGGCGTCGTCAAGAAAAAAGGCGTCCTTGTACCGTGGGCTTCGGCCTACAGTGAACTCTGTGGAGGCGAAGTCCGCGTTGCGTACGGACTCTCCATCGCACCACCCCGCAGCGACCGTAGTACTGTCTGGGACCGCAGTAATCTGTTCTCTGTCGAACTCCTCTTCGATGTATAGGGCGTCCCAATTGCCGTTAAGGTCGGCCAAGACGATGTCCGCGCGGCTGCTGATCAGTTCCGTGTTGATCCAAAGTTCGCTTCGCCCCGAGTAGCCAGGCGACCACGAAACCTTCCGTACCAACGTCGCTTCAGGAAAGTTCCCCACCAGCAGTACTCCCTCAAGGCGCGGGAACGCCGATCTGACGTCTTGGAAGAATCTGCGGAGGGCCAAGACAATCCGCCCGTCCTTATGGATAGGCCCAGTGTAAAGGTTCGCAAGAATGAAGCGACTGTGCAGCCCCTCGGCGCGTATGTCCCCTTTCAGACGCCTAAGGCAATGTACCAATTGCGAGTACAGTGTCGGGTCGCCAGCAGTACCGAGTAGGCGAGGCTCGACCAATACCAGTGTGAGCCGCGCCTCCGGAGGCGGCTCAGGATACTCCGACTCGAAAGGTATGTAGGTAAGAGACCGTATTTCAGGGCTGCCATCCGATGCGCTAGAGAAGTTAGCGTATCTGGTCAGGATATCCTGCAGGAAACCAGGCAAGGAGAGTCCTCTCGTTTCTACCCACCGGCGGCATGGTTAGCCCCGACGTTGCGCCAGAGTGATGTAGTGGCGCGGACGGCCTGTTTTATGTTTTACGATGGCGGGCAAGACAGAAGCCGCGCGTGCAATAGGACGGTTCCTCGAGATACGCCTGTCACGGCCCCGCTGTCGCTCTACACTGCCCCCCTGCCCAAGGTACTGGCATAGTCGTCGTTCTCCCGCGCAGGAATTTGATACGCACCTTATTGTTAGAGTTGTTGATTCGCGCCCGTATGTCAAGGGGTAGTGGGTCTTCGTGGCACTCTAAGGGCCGGGTGGTGCGGCCAGGCCGGGGTATGGGGCTGCACCCGCCGTTGTGAACTCGGGCGCTAGATCCGAGTGTTGCGACAGATCCCGGCTCGCTACGACAGCTGCCTCTCAGACCCGCGGCCGGGTTCCCGAAGCCTGGCACGCCCTGCTCGTGCCTGTGCGAGGAGTAGGAGTCGTTTCCACACAGAGGAGCGGAGCTACCAGGCTGGTGCGGCTGCGTACGGCGCGATGAACAGCCGTGGGTGACCCGCGTTCTGGACCGGCCAGTTGGGCGGAGATCGTTTAGCGCACTGCGACTCGGAGAACCGCCGACCACGTTCGAGGCTGCGTCGGGCCGCATCGCTCGGGCGCACAAGCAGACCCCTGTGGGTCACCCCTCGGATCCTGCGGGAAGGAGCTCGGCCACTGTCGGGATATCCGGCCTCGCCGTCTTCGTCGAGGTCGGGGCACAGCCCGGGACTATCCCGGAAGGGAGAGGCAATGAATGGTCTCGGCGGCCGAGGCGACCTCCCGGTTGAAGGCGGCCAGGAGCCTCTCGTCGCACCTCGATCGGGTTGCCACGGCAGACACAAGAGCCGCAACGGATCGCTTCGCGGTGCACACCGCTGGGTCGTCGCGGGCGCTGCCTGTTCCTAGGGTCTCTGCTATTGCGCTTGCTACTCCAATCCGGCGGACTCCAGCCGTGGGGGCCGGCTACTCCGGTAGTCATAGGTCGCTGACCAGGGCTCAAGCGGCTGGAGCCGACTCAAACGGCAGCGGAAAGAACCTTCGCAACGAAGAAGCGCGCTTGGGAGCCCGTCGCTCGTATGACACGTCGACAGGCGGCTCAGTCGGTCGGGTATTTCAGGTCGAAGTAGTTAGATAGTCCCTGAACTCGTCTTCCGACATACCGGCCATCCTCAGAATACTGCGAAGCACGCCGCGCGGGATAGCCGCAGCGCCAAGCTTTACAAGAACAGTCGTTGTCCTCCCGTCCGGTCGATCTCGTTTCATCGCAACATGCCCCCCTCTCTTCCGAGCCGCTTGAAAGCCAGCCGCTTCAAGTGCGTGTACGAGCTGGCGTGAAGACACGATTGGTAGTGCGTACGTCGACGGGGCCTCAGTCTCTGGTTCCAACACTGCCTCTTCGATCAATTCGTCGTAGTCC
>JALZBR010000386.1 GCA_030863485.1 Actinomycetota bacterium | reverse complement strand
CTCTTCCATCTGGCCGCCCTGACCCCAGCCATCTCCGCAGTCGGGGAATTGCGCCCATCTGCGCCGACGACGAGGCGGGCCATAATGTCGCGGCTGTTCCCCTCCCGATCCTCCACAGTTACGCCGGCTATCTTCCCGTCGTCGGCCGTTAAGAGCTTTCGGGCTCGGTTCCCAAGCAGCAGATCAACTCCGGGGGTGGTACCGGCCATTCGCCGCAACATTGGGTCGAGCTTCTCTCGTCGGATGCTGTAGCCGTAGGGGGCTGTGCCAGACCCGTAGGCAGGGTCCCGAACCCAGCCCCGACGGGTCCAGATCTCGAACGAGTTCCGTATTCCGCCAGCATCCTCGATTGGGCGGTCGAGCCCCAACCGCTGCAGGGTTGGGGTCGCGCTGGCAAGGATCTGGGTCGTGCACAGCTTCTTGTACGCGTTGATATCGGGATGGCTTTCGATCAAGGCCACCTTCCGTCCAGCCCGCCCGAACAGCGTGGCTGCTGTGCAGCCCGCAATACTGCCGCCTACGATCGCCACGTCGTATTCACGTTGGTCGCCCATGTCGCATCCCTCCATTCGCGGAATTGCTCTTCGTCCACGCAGGCTAGGCTCCTGACATAGCAATTTCATTGCTGTGGAGTTGCAAGGAGATTGCCGTCATGCAAAGGGCACCGGGCGCGAAGGTCATCCCTCGAACGTGCTTCCTTGATTCACTTTCACTTGGACCCGGAAGTGGCCCAGGGGACGAAGGGTTGAGCGACCGACGTGAAAGCTCTCGCGCGTTTCGTCGGAGTTTTGCTCCCTTTTTGCTCCCCTGAAGTCGAAGAGGGAAGGACCAAAAAGGGGGTCTGGATTGTGCGTGACCCGGGGTGTTTGTGGGTCAGGAGGAAGCGCAGATCACTGCCCCTGCAGGGCAGGGAGACATATTGTCATCTCCTTCTATTCACGCACTCCACGACATTGCTATGCAGTGGGCGATAGTGGATTCGAACCACTGAACCCTGCCTTGTAAGGACTGTTTTGGCGCCGTTCGTTGGAGTGCGCTCGTTTGGCCAGAATTGGCGGTTCTGTGCGTGAAAACGACCAATGTCAGGGAACAGAATGAGCACGGCTAGTCACAGTTAGGCGGGCCTTTGCTTTCCTTCTTGCTCCTTTTTTGCTCCCTTTTTGCTCCTTTCTTGCTCCCGTTTCGCAGTTCCTCAATGAGTCCACCTTCGCGAGCGACTCTCACCCAACGAGACTAGTACGGTGCCCCTTGAGCAGTCTCAAGAGTGCAGCCTCGAGCGGCGTTCTCGGCATGACACCTTCCTTGCGCCATCCTCTTAGAATGACCCGAAACGGGAGCACGGCAGTACGAGGGTAAGAAGCACGGGTGGTTATACCTCTGTGGGTTCGGACTCACGTCGGAATCGAGGAGTCACTGCCTTCCTTTTGCCCAGATGGTCGGCTTCTAGCCTCAGCGTCGGAGGTGCCAGCACGAGTCCTCCGACCGCGATAAGTCGTCTCCCTCGTCCCCTGACTAATAGCGGGGCTGCACTACCTTCGACCTTGTAAGCGGTCCAGCAATGAGCATTCTTTCGCCGTTCGTCGGTCGTGCGGAGGAGTTAGCAGTTCTAACCGCCACTCTCGAGTCGCTCGAGCGGGGGCTGGGTCAGGCGATTCTGATCGAGGGAGAGCCGGGAATCGGCAAGTCCCGACTAGTGATTGAGGCACTCGAACACGCGAAGACGCTCGATCTCAGCATTCTTCAGGGGAGCGGGCGTGAGCTCGAAAGAGACATGCCTTTCGGGGCAGTTATCGAGGCACTCGACGTTCGACGCCCTTCCGACCAGCGGCGTGCGGAGATCCGCGATTTGCTGTCAGGCGTCAAGGACGGCGAACGGTTCGACGAGGCTCGGCTTCGACTTGTCCTGATCGATGCCTTGGTAGAGCTCATCGAGGCGCAGGCGAACAAGGCGTCCGTTGTCCTAGTAGTCGAGGATCTGCAGTGGGCCGATCAAGGAACCTATGCAGTCCTCCACCGGTTACTGCGACGCTCCGCCCATCTGGCTGTGGGGCTGCTGTGCACCTCGCGGCTGCTGCCATGGAGCCACGAACTGGACTGCCTGGCTGAGGCGATAGGTAGCTCCGGAACGCGCATCCGCTTAGGACCCCTCTCGGATCCGGATGTTGAGCGATTAGCCAAAGAGGTCAGGGGCGCTCCTCCCGCGCACGGCCTAGCCAAGGCTCTCTCTCGTACCGGGGGCAACCCGCTGTTTGTTCTCGAGCTCTTGTCATCGGCACGGTCAGAAGACCAGTCCGAACAGCTCCCCAGATCCCTCGCCGAGACGATCCGGCATCGCTTGCGCTTCCTCTCAGAGTCCACCTTGGAGCTCCTCCAGTTGGCCTCCCTTCTTGGAAGCAGCTTCGACGTCGGGCACTTGAGCACGGTCGCCGGTCGACCCCTACTTGAAATCGTCCGCCTCCTTGATGAAGCCCGGTGGGCGGGGGTGATCCTCGATGAGGGAGAACGCCTGCGGTTTCGTCACGACCTCGTTAGAGACGCGCTCTATGAGATCTTTCCCAAGCCAGTCAGGGCGGCATTGCACTCCGACGCGGCGCGTGCGCTTGCCGACGCCGGCTATGGTGCGCCGGTCGTCGCCGCCCACCTAGTTCGTGCCGGTGGCGGCGACATAGGGGATGTGAGCTGGCTGCGGCGAGCAGCTCGGGAGCTATCCGCCACCGCACCCGAGGAAGCTGCGAACTTCCTCGATGAGGCTGCTGCACGCTGCCCCCGCGATTACCCGGAGCGGGCCGAACTCGAGATGGAGCGTGCGTCCCTTTACAACACTGTGGGGCGACCGGCCGAGGCGGCCAAGGTGACCCGGCGGCTCCTCGCCGTCAACCTACCGCCGTCGCTCGAGGTGGAAGCGCGCCTTGCATTGCTGCTGGCACAGCTGCTGCTCGGAGCCCTCGACAGGCAGGACGTCGAAGCGCTAGAAGCTGCCGCACGAAGTAACAGGTTCAATCTCGCTCAGCGGGCCCGCCTCCTAGCCGAAGCCGCCCGAGCCTATTCCGAAAGTGGTGACCTCCATCAGGCGCAGCTGCTTGGACGGGAGGCCGTCACTACGGGGATAGCTTTGGGAGACGAGGTGGTCGAGTACCTCGGCCGAACCGCCCTCGCTACCTCGGTTTACTGGGCCGCCGACCAGGATTGGGCCACCAGCAACCGGCTTCGAGCCTTCGAGCTCGCCATGCGAAGCCAAGACCCGTTTTTCAGAGTTCGAAAGTTCGAGGCAGTGTACGGATACGCGTTCATGACCCAGTTCGTACCCAAGCTACGGGACGAAGCGCGCGAAGTTGTTCGTGCCGCGCTCCGGGAAGC
>JALZBR010000374.1 GCA_030863485.1 Actinomycetota bacterium | reverse complement strand
TCACAAACGGCAGACGTGCGCAGGCGATGACGCTGGTGGCCAAGACCGACCGGTCGCTGAGCCACAAGGGGGTATCGCTGTTCCTGGTCGACACCGACACCGAGGGTTTCGAGGTCGCCCGAACGCTCGACAAGGTCGGGATGCACACATCAGACACGGCTGAGATCATCTTTACGGACATGTTCGTTGCCGACGACGCTCTTCTCGGCAAGGAGGGGGAAGGCTTTTACAACATCTCCTGGGAGCTGCAAGGCGAGCGGCTCATCGGCGCCGCTTCGGCTGTTGCAGGAGCGCAGAGAGCTTTCGATGCCGCCCTCGCCTACGCGCAACAAAGAGAGACATTCGGTAAGCCCATCGGCAAACATCAAACGATCGGACACGCTTTGGCCGACATGGCCACCGAGATCGAAGCGGCTCGCGAGCTCGTGTACAACGCCGCGTGGAAGGTCAGCAGGGGCGAGTACCCAGTTCGGGAGATCTCGATGGCGAAGCTGTTGACCGGTGAGGTCTCGTGGAAGGTCGTCGACAAGGCCATGCAGATCTTCGGCGGCTACGGCTATGCGATGGAATTCCCGATCCAGCGTGCGTGGCGTGACACGCGTCTCATCCGCATAGGGGGAGGAACAGACGAGGTCATGCGAGAGGTCATCGGGCGAATGGAGGGGCTGTGAGCATCGCCTCCGACCTGTTCACCCCAGAGCACGAGGAGCTTCGCCGCAACGTGCGTTCCTTCGTCTCGCGCGAGCTCCTGACCAACGCCGAGGAATGGGAGCGAGCCGAGACCTTCCCGAAGGAGATCTTCCGGCGCGTCGGCGAGTTGGGGTTCTTCGGCATGAAGTTCCCGGAGGAGGTTGGAGGGTCGGGTCCCGACATCCTTGCCGACGCCGTCGTCACCGAGGAGCTGGCTCGCTGCGGGTCGGCCGGGGTCTCGGCTTCACTCGGAGCCCACAAGGATCTCGCTTGTCTCTACGTCTATAACTTCGGGACGCCCAAGCAGCACGAGAGATGGCTCGCTCCGGCGATCGAGGGCCGTCTTGTAGGGGGGTTCGCAGTCACCGAACCCGATGCCGGCTCGGATGTTGCGTCGATCAGGTCGACAGCCCGCCGGGAAGGGGACGGCTGGGTGTTGAACGGCTCCAAGATCTTCATCTCGAATGGCGGATGGGCCGACTTCCTAGTCGTTGCTGCCAAGACCGATCCCGAAGCCGGCCACCAAGGCATCACTTTGTTCGTCGTCGACGCCGAGACGCCAGGCTTCTCCAGGAGGCGTATCCCGATGCTGGGATGGCGCACGGGTCAGACCGCCGAGCTGACGTTCTCGGACGTGAGGGTGGCGGACGATGCCCGTCTCGGCGCCGAAGGCCACGGGTTCTACGCGATCATGCAGAACTTCGTCTGGGAGCGCCTGATCATGGCGCTGGCGCAGGTTGCGGGAGCCGAACGCACCTACGAGCTCGCCAAAACCTACGCAACCGAGAGGAGCGCGTTTGGGCGTCCCGTCGGGAAGTTCCAGGTGTGGCGTCACCGTTTCGCAGACATGGCGACCCGTATCGAGGCCGGGCGCGCCCTGACCTACAAGGCGCTTCGATTGGTGGCGCAGGGTGAGCAACCCGTGCGCCAGGCGGCGATGGCCAAGCTCTACACGAGTGAGGTCGCGTTCCACGTTGCGGACGAGTGCGTCCAGGTGCACGGCGGGTACGGCTACATGATGGAGTTCGCCGCGCAGAGGGCGTGGCGAGATTCACGTCTCGGTCCCATCGGAGGAGGGACCTCCGAGATCATGCGTGAGCTCATCGGTCGCACCTACGGACTTTGACCCTCAGCGTTCGTTTTTCGAACGGTTTGGCGCAAGCTTCGGCGAAGAGAGTGTTGGCCTCTGACCGTCGGCCCGTTCGGGTCAGGGGGTTTGCGTCACCCGAACCAGCGCGGCGAGCTCTCGTCCGAGCGAGGAGACCCCCTCATCCGTTTCGATCGTGAGCGGTCCCTCCATAGGAGCGATGTCTTTCACCGATAGCTCCGCGGTGGGACGGACCCCCATCTGGTCGAGGTAGGGCAGCACGTCCTCTTTGATCTCCGAGATCTGGGCGACGATGCCTCGCTCGCCCGTGTCGAGCTCGGTGAGGCGACGCGTGGACCGTAGATCGACCGGGCAGATCGGGTGGCCGTGGGGGCAGTAGTCCGGGTAGTCGAGGGCCTTTGCGAGGGCTTCTTCGACCCGGGCCGAGACGGCGTGCTCGATCCTGTGCGCTTCACCGTGCACCTCGTGCCACGCCATGCCCAGCTTGTCGACCAAAAGGCATTCGATGAGTCGGTGGCGCCGAAGCATCGTGTGCGCGAGGCGCCGGCCCTCGGGGGTCAAGAGGATCGTCCCGCCCTTCTCGCGCGTGAGGTAGCCCTCGCCCGCCAGCCGCTTGAGCATCTCCGAGGCCGAGGGCAGTGACACATCGAGTGTGCGGGCGAGCACGGTCGCCGTTATGCGCTCGTCGTCCTCCTCGAGGCGTTTGATCTCCTCGAGGTAGTCCTCGACTCCTCTCATGCAGCCAGTTTAGGTTGGCCTCACGTATGGATCCTCTGATCATCACGGTGGCGGGAGTGGGGGCCGAGCTCACCAAAGAGCAACAGCCGAACCTTCCGATCACTCTCGAGGAGCTGGCGACGGACGCGGCCGCGTGCCAGCAGGCAGGAGCCAGCATCTATCACCTTCATGTGCGGGACTCCGAGGGGCTTCCAACCATGGACGTCGATGCGTTCCGCGCCGCCCATGACGCGATCCGGGCTGCGAGCGACCTCATCGTGCAGTTCACCAGCGGCGGCTCGGTCCACGACGATGAGGCAGCTCGATCGGCCCCCCTGGAGCTAAGGCCGGAGATGGCGACGCTGACCACGGGTACCGTCAACTTTGGAGACGAGGTCTTCATGAACCCGGCCCCTCTAGTGGCGCGCCTTCACCGGAAGATGATCTCGTTGGACGTCGCACCGGAGTTCGAGATATTCGAGGCGGGGATGATCGCGAACGCCCGGCGCGTCTACGAGGCCCACGAGGCCCGCCACCACCGTCACTTCGACTTCGTCCTGGGCGTCCCCGGAGCGCTGCCGGCCTGGGACGACACCATCTCCTTTTTGGCCCGCCATCTTCCCGAGGACTCGACCTGGTCGGCCACCGGGATCGGGCGAGCGCACCTGGACGTCTCGGGGAAAGCGATCGCTGCCGGAGGCCACGTGCGGACGGGATTCGAGGACGTGCGGTACTTCGAACCCGGGAGGGTGGCGGAATCGAACGCCCAGCTCATTGCTCGGGTGGCCGACATGGGCCGCTCCGCCGGTCGCGAAGTCGCATCGCCCCAAACGGCCAGAGAGATCCTCGGGCTCGGCCACTAGCCAGGACCGCGACCCGACCGCTTCGACTTTTTGTCAGGCGTTACTCTCATCGAATGACAGGACGCCAGAGACGCCTCAGCGAGCGAGTGACGCATCCGTCATATCTCGAGGGGCTCCAAGAGAAGCCGACCGCCGACCTGCGCGCCATGCGGGAGGAATGTCGGGAGGCTGAGACCGAGGTCTCCTTCGAGCGAAGACTGTGCCAGGCGCGCCTGGACATCCTCTCTGCGGAGATAACCAGACGGGAGGGCGGTTCGACCGATGACCTCGTCGGCAGGCTTCCCGAGATCCTGGGCGGTGAGTCGCGCCGGAAGGGTGAGTTCCCGCTTCCGTCGCGTGCGCCTGATTTCTCGGTTCCACGCAACGCGGACGTCCCGCGCCGGCGGGTTGAGGAGGTCGTCGGGGAGCAGACGTTGGCTCGGCTGAGCGAGATCGATCTCGAGGAGCTCCGCGGCATCATCGACACGCTGGCCGATTACGAGCGGACGGTCTCGGCCCGTCGGCGCTCGATCCAGGAGGCCATGGACAAGGTCCAGTCGGAGATCGTGCGTCGCTATACGAGCGGGGAAGAAGACCCCACGGCCGCCTTCAGCTAGAGCTTCAGCTCTTTTTCTTCGCCTGACCTGGGGGAGCCCCGTGCGGATGGCCGGATGGCGACCCGCCGTTCGATCCGTTGTCCGATGCCGGTGGGGGAGATGGCTTCCCCGACTGCCCGGGGGGCGCGCCGTGCGGGTGCCCCGAGCTGCCGCCCGAGGAACCCCCGCTCGAGGAACCGCCGCTCGAGGAACCGCCTCCCGAGGAACCCCCGCTCGAGGACCCGCCGGCGGGCGGGCTGGGGTTAACTCCGGCCGAGGAGTGCGCGGGCGGAGAGCCTCCTCCGTTCTCTTGCGGGGGAGGCGGCTGGGTCCCGCCCTGTCCTGGAGGCGAGCCGTGTGGGTGCGCGCCACCCGATCCGGCATCTGAGGTTTCGTTGCCCGTAGACGAAGGGCGCGAGGCGCCCTTGCTCTTGGTTTGCCCCGGCGGACCGCCGTGGGGGTTCCCGCAGGCCGGAGGACCGCCGTGAGGATGCTCGCCCCGATCGCGAGGCTTGGATGGGCGCCCGGGGCAATCCTTGCTCTTGGGGCCCTTGCCTTCGTCTGGTTCGTCTCCAGGGCCGGCCGCCAGAGGTCGGACCTCGACGAGGGTGCCCCGGAAGTCCAGGGCCTCGTTGACCTGTATCTCGAGCTCGAGCGAGGCGAGGAGCGTTCCCGTCGGCGCGTCCGTCTCGGGGGCCGTGGTCGGAGGCCGGGTGGGGCCCCCCTCCGGCGCGCCGGGTAGGCGGGCAGAGACGATCGTCGTCACTACGAGGGGGATGGTGACGCGCTCCTCTGCCGCGGTCGCTCCGTCGGACGTGGGCCCCGGCGGAGGCACCGTGAGAGGCGGTCTACCCTCGCCGGCGGGCGAACGGGGGACGATGATCGTGCCGGGGCGCGACGACAGGGCCGTCTGCTGGGCCAGGACGGAGAACAGCACCAGGCTCCCCGCCGCGACCGCGGCCATCCCCGCCCCCACGATCGGAGCGAGGCCTCGTTTGCGTGACACCCGTGTCGCCTCCATACCTTCATAATTCGCCGGCAGCGCATTTCTACCTGCTCTTCGTATTTAACCCATTACGCTCCGTAGTAACAAGAGGGGATCCCCCTGAATGCGTCCGCCGCCACACGTTTTTTCGCGACGCAGCGCAGCCAGCGCTGCTTGCAACTGTTAAACATACGTGTTATAAAAGTTAGCGCAGGGAGGGAGCGGGCCGCGGACCCGGCCCGCGGGATCGGGAGAGGGAGATCGTGACCGGACGGATGAAGTTGGGCGAGCTGGGCTCGTTCATCCGCGAGCAGCGGCGGTCGTCGCGTCTGTCGCTCAGGAAACTGTCCGATCTCGCCGGCATCTCGAACCCCTACCTCTCTCAGATCGAGCGCGGCCTTCGCAAACCCTCAGCAGAGATCCTTCAAGCGATCGCCAAAGCCCTGCGTATCTCGGCCGAGACCCTCTACATAAGGGCCGGCATCCTCGAGGAGAACCGCGAGCAGGATCTCGTCGATGAGATCCTGCGCGACGCGCACCTGACCGAACGTCAGAAGCAGGCGCTCGTGGATCACTACAGGTCGTACGTCGAGACCACTCCCGAGGAGCAGGCGGCATCCGTGTCGGAGGTCACCGCGGAGGACGACGATGTCCCGGTGGTGTCGCGTAAGGTCGAGCCCTCGTGAGCGGTCATATCTTCAAGACAGTTCAGTTCAAGCTTGGCGGGAAGTCGGAGCAACCCTCTTCACCCCCCCACCCGGCGTTGGGCTTCGGCGGCGTAGCCGTCGACGAAGCTCAGCGAGCCTCCGGCCTTCCCGTCATTTCTCTCGAAAGTTCCTCGAGTGTTGTCGGAGGAGGTGAGTTGAATGCCAAGAGGTGAGAACCTCGTCTACGCGCTCGTCGGAGTCGGTGACTTCACCCTCGAGAAGGTGAAGAACGTGCGCAACATCGATCGCAGGCGGAGCGAAAAGCTCTACAACGACTTCGTCGGTCGAGGCCGCAAGCTGTCGTCCTCGATCCGTACTGGTCGGCCCAGCAAGCGGGCCGTCGAGCAGACGAAGATTGCCCGGTCGCAGGTGAAGGCCGCAGCCACGAGCGTCCGCAAGGCCGTGGGCGCCAACGTCAAGGCGACCCGCTCTGCGGCCAACAAGGCTGTTAAGGCTTCATAGAACGACTGGTATCCACTGAAACGCCCCCGGGCCCGCAGATGATGCGGGCCCGGTTTGCGTTAGGGGAATAAGGAACATGGTCATGACGCTGATGCTTCTATCGTGCCTACAACGATGACCCTCGATGTCCGGGTCCACTCAGACCCCGGTTCTTTCGAGTTGCCCGAGTGGCAGCATCTTTTCGAAGCGGATCCGAATAGCCACATCTTCTCGACGCCGCAGTGGAACAGGACCTGGTGGCAAGAGTTCGGCGCGGAGGAGGATCTGCTGGTGCTCACCATGCTTCGCGGAGACGACGCGGTCGCGGTGGTGCCTCTGCATCGGCGAGTCGAGGACGACCGACGGGTTCTGCGTTTCGTCGGCGGAGTCAACCTGACGGACTATCTTGGCCCCATCTCCTCGGCACACGATCGTGATGAAGTGGCGCGGGGTCTGGTCGAGTGGCTGGGGGAGACCGACGTGTCGTGGGACGAGCTCGACGCGCACAACATGCCCGTCCCCTTCGGTTTCGCAGAGCTATTCGTGGACTGGGTGGATCGGTCCGGGTTCGAGTTCGCTCTCGAACAAGAAGAGACGTCGGCGATCCTCGTCCTACAGGAGGACTGGGACGCCTATTTGTCTTCGCTCGACTCCAAGAACCGTCACGAGCTCAAGCGCAAGCGGCGCCGACTGGCCCGGGATCATCCCGACGCCCGGTTCCGAACCGCCACAGAAGAGACCCTCGAACGAGACCTGGAGACGTTCATAGACATGCACAGGGGCACGGAAGGGCTCAAAGGCCACTTCATGAATAAGGAGGTCGCCACCTTCTTTCGGCGCGTCGCGCAGGATTTTTCGGCGCTGGGTTGGCTGCGCCTCGACTTCCTCGACATAGGGGATCGGGCCGTGGCCTCCACCTTCGGCTTCAGCCACGGACACACCTTCTATCTGTACAACTCCGCCTACGAGCCGGACGCGGCCCGACTGTCTCCGGGTCTCGTGCTCGTGTCGGAGCTGGTGAAGGAGTCGATTGAAGACGAACGTTTGCAAACGTTCGATTTCTTGAGGGGACCGGAGCGCTACAAGTACCAGCTCGGTTCCCAAGCCGTGCCGCTGAACAACGTCCGGGTGTTTAATCCAGGTAGTTGCACGAGATGATGCCCTCATGAGTCGAAGAGCGGCGGTCTTGTCCTATCACTCGTCCCCCCTTTTGGAGCCCGGTGCGGGTGACTCCGGGGGGATGACGATTTTCGTGCGCGAGCTGACGGGGGCTCTGGCGAGACGAGGCCTGACGACGGATATCTTCACCCGCTCGACGGGCACGCACGGTCGGGTAACCCCGCTCTCGGACGGCGTAAGGGTCATCGGCATCGACGCCGGCCCGGCCCGGCCCCTTGCGAAAGATCGCCTTCCCGTCTATCTCGACGGATTCGCGGCAGGGATCCGGGAGTTTGCTTCCGAGCGGCGGGTCGACTACGACATCATCCATTCGCACTACTGGCACTCGGGTATCGCCGGCACCGCGCTGGCCGAGGCCTGGCAGGTACCGCTGGTGCACTCCCATCACACGCTCGGCTTGGTAAAGAACCGCTACCTGGCCCCGGGGGACTCGCCCGAGCCGGAGGCACGGCTGGAAGGGGAGCGCAGGGTGATAGACGACGCCGATGTCCTGGTCGCGTCGACCGATGAGGAATGGGAGCAGCTGGCGTGTCTCTACGGCGCCTCCCACGATCGTCTCAAGACCATCCATCCCGGAGTCGATCACGACGTCTTCTCACCCGGCGATAAGCAACGGGCCCGGGCGGAGCTAGGCCTGGAGGACCGGCTCACGATCCTGTACGCAGGGCGCATCCAGCCGCTGAAGGGACTCGAGCTCGCCATCCGATCGGTCGAGCAGCTCGTTCCCGCTCTCGGTCGGCCGATCAGCTTCTTGATCGTCGGAGGCGCGAGCGGACTCGGCGGGGGGGCCGAGGTCGAGAGACTGCGAAAGGTCGTAAGCGATCTCGAGCTCGACGAAGTGGTTCGGTTCCTCGGACCTCAGCCTCACTCGCGCCTGCCGTCTTTCTACCGGTCTGCCGATGCACTGGTGGTGTGCTCTCACTCCGAGTCGTTCGGTTTGGCCGCGCTCGAAGCTCAGGCGTGCGGGACTCCGGTAGTGGCGACTCCTGTGGGAGGTCTCTCGCACATCGTCGACGACGGTCGATCGGGTTTCTTGGTCGACACGCGTGATCCGGCGGTTTTTGCCGGGAGGTTGAAAACGCTTCTTGCCGACGATGACCTGCGTGCTTCGTTCGGTGTCGCGGGGGCGGAACGCGCGCACGCCTTCTCGTGGGAGAACACTGCCGATGCCCTTGACTCGCTGTATGACTGCCTTATCCAGAAGAACCTGCCCGAGCTCTGCACCTGCTGAGCGTCTTCGCCGCAGCGCGAAAAAAAGGTCTCAACACGCGAAAAAACATCACCCCGCTCTGACCTGCCCATTTGTTCTCCCATCTGCGAAGACGCGTCTTTGACGCGTTCTTAGTCCAGTCGCTATGTTCTGCGCTTCCCGGTCCGCCGGTGAGATCTAGGGTCTCTTCGGCGGACCGTTGGGAGAAGCGAGGCCCCAGAAGCTGGACGACGGTGCGGGTTCGTGTGTGGGGAAGTGCACGAGCACGTGGCGTCCGAAGGTTTCTGGGGTCTTCGCATTTCTGCGACCCGCGGCCACTACAGTCTGCTTCGGACCAACCTCGTGGGTGCCTCGCGAGAAGGAGATGCGCCCGCCGAGTCAAAGATTCCCCACGTGCCCTCGCCGGGGGCTGGGACGGAGACGTGCTCCACGGTTTCTCGGGTGACGACGAGATCAAGGGTCGCAAGGGTCACGACCTGCTGCGGGGCTCCGAGGGTGACGATGCTCTCGACGGGGGGGCCGGGGTGGACGACTGCCGAGCCAAACCGGGTGCTTCCGACAGCGAGAGGCGCTGCGAGATCTAGCGCCCCCGAAGAGCTCGCAAGAAGAATCCGATGTTCGCGGGGCGTTCCGCCATCCGTCGCATGAGATACGGATACCAGGCCGAACCGTAGGGCACGTAGACCCGAACGCGAAAGCCCTCGCGTGCAAGCTCTTCCTGCATGTCCCGGCGGATGCCGTAGAGCATCTGGATCTCGAGACCTTCTTTACCGGCTCCCGTGCGCGCCGCCGCGTTCTTGGCGTGCTCGATCAAGACGTGGTCGTGGGACGCGATGGCCGGATCGGTGCCTTGCTCGAAGAGCCAGTCGATCAAGAACGCGTATTGCGCGTCCACCTCGCTCTTCTTCTGGAATGCGACCGCTTCGGGCTCGGCATATGCACCCTTTACGAGGCGGATTCGGGGCCTGAGCGGCGCCATCAGCTGGAGGTCGACGGGAGTACGCCGAAGATAAGCCTGCATCGCCAGACGCAGCTCCGGAAAATCTGCGTGGAGCGTCCGGTAGAGGTCGAGTGTGTCCGACACGTAGTCGGATTGCTCGATGTCGATCTCAACGCGCGATCCGACGGCTTGGGCTTCGGCCGCCAAGCGTCTCAGGAGGTCGAGAGCCCTTCCCTTGTCGAAGGAGATGCCCAACTGGGTCGGCTTGACGGAGATGGTCGTGTCGATCCCCGTCTCGTCGATGCGTTTGATTGCAGCCAGATAGTCTGCCACCGCGGAGTCGACGCCGGCCGAATCGACGACCCCCTCGCCCAAGAGGTCCAGGATCCCCCCGATGTTCTTGGAGTTGAGGTCCTTGATGGCTTGGATGGCGTCCTCGAGATCTTCCCCGGCGACGAATCGATCCACGACGGCGCGTCCGAGCTTGCCTTCGTTGATGAGCTTCTGCACCGATTTCTTCTCGGATGCCCACAGCAGAGTCCGGCCGAGCACGCCTTTGTGTCCTTTCCGCACTTGGGATGATCCCGTGACCTGCCATCATAGATGGCCTTATGACGAAGCTCGCAGTGCTCGGTGGCGGCAAGATGGGTGAAGCCCTGGTGGGGGGATTGCTCGCGTCCGGGTGGCGAACGGCTGACGAGATCGTCGTGACGGGTCGGAGACAAGAGCGACTTGCGGAGGTCTCGAAGAACTACGGCGTGGAGGTCACCACCGACAACGCGGCGGCCGTGGGCGATGCCACGATCGTCGTGCTCGCCGTGAAACCACAAGACATAGAGGGTCTGCTGGGGCAGATCTCCGCGCACGTGCGATCCGATCAGACCGTGCTATCCGTTGTCGCTGCGATCCCGACGTCGTTCATCGAGGAGCATCTCGCCGAACCGGTTCCCGTTCTTCGGGCCATGCCGAACACGCCGTCCGTGGTTCACGAAGGGATGGCGGGGATCGCTCCGGGCCGCCATGCCTCAGAGGAGCACGTGGGCGTCGCAAGAGAGGTGCTCGAGCACGTCGGGCGCGTCGCCGTCGTACCGGAGAGCTCACTCGATGCCGTGACCGCTATCTCGGGCTCGGGGCCCGCCTACTTCGCGCTGCTTGCGGAGGCAATGATCGAGGCCGGCATCCTCCTGGGCTTGTCGCGCGAGATCTCGACCGATCTGGTCGTCCAGACGATGCTGGGTTCGGCGAAGATGTTGCGCGACGAGAAGATGCACCCCGTCGAGCTGCGCGAGATGGTCACGTCACCGGGCGGAACGACGATCCGCGCCATCCGCGTGCTCGAGCAGTCCGGCGTCAGGGCCGCCTTCCTCAACGCCATCCAGGCCGCGATGGAGCGTTCGCAAGAGCTCGCCCGAGGCGAGCCCGAGGCGTGAGCCGCAGCGACCCCGTCGCGCTCGTGACGGTCGAGGACATCGCCCGGGCCTACGACTTCGGGTCTTCTCATCCTCTGAGGCCCGAGCGAGTCCTGCTCACCTACGACAGGATCCGGGACCTCGGTCTCGTTGATGGGTCCAGGGTGCGCGAGGTTGCATCCCGCTCGGCGACCGACGACGAGATCAAAGCCGCGCACGCAGCGGATTTCGTGCACACGGTCAAGGACATCGACGCCGGCACGCTATCCGAGCGCAAGGGACGTGGTTACGGCCTGGGAACGCCGGACAACCCGATCTTCGCCAACATGCACCCGGCTTCAGCCGCGGTGTGCGGAGCAACTCTTTCGGCTGCGGAGGTGGTCTCATCGGGGGAGGTGCTCCATGCCTTCAATCCCGCCGGCGGCCTTCATCACGCCCGTCGGGCCGAGGCCTCCGGGTTCTGTATCTACAACGATCCCGCCGTGGCGATCGCCAGGGTCCTCGCGCTGCATCCGGACTGGCGGGTGATGTATCTCGACGTCGACGTCCACCATGGCGACGGGGTCCAGTGGATCTTCTACGACGACCCGCGGGTGCTGACGGTTTCGTTGCATCAATCTGGACGCTATCTGTACCCGGGGACGGGATTCGAGGACGAGATCGGGACCGGGGAGGCGGCCGGCACCGCCGCCAACATCCCTTTGCTGCCGAGCACGGGCAACGACGACTACCTGTGGGCTCTTCGACGGGTCCTTCTCGAACTGGGGGGAGCGTTCCGGCCCCACGTCCTCGTGAGTCAGCTGGGTGCAGACACGCACTACGGGGACCCACTGGCCAACCTCGGGCTGACGCTTTCGGCATTCCCCCGTATGGCCCGGGTCATCCACGAGGCCGCTCACGAGGTAGCCGATGGCCGCTGGGTAGCCACCGGCGGTGGTGGCTACCAGGCGGAGACCGTCGTGCCCCTCGTGTGGACGATCCACTTCGCAGAGATGTGCGGGGAACCGGAACGCATCCCGGACGAGTGGTTGGACGACCTCGATCCAGCCGAGGTCTCGCGTCCCTACCGCGACGAGGTGAAGAGGTCCGTGGAACGGGTTCTGGAGGCTTGTCTGCCCCGGCTCTCAGCGTTGTCTTCTCCGGCGACGTAACCTGTCGCCTCGTGACCGCTCTCCATCGAATAATCGCCTACGGGGTCCCCGCAGCCTTCTTGCTGGTTGCTCTGGCCGCCGCGGTCGGGCTCATTCGCAACAAGGCGCCGGGGGGTTGGTTCTGGACGCTCGTAGGCATCGTGCAGGTGGTCCTCGGCATACAGGTGATCGTCGGAGGGGTCCTCTTCGTAGTGGGCAATCGTCCCGTCACGTCGGGCCCTGAGTGGCTCCACTACGTCTACGGGGGTCTGTTTCCCGCTGCCTTGCTCCTGTTGGCGCATCGATTGGGGAAGCGGTTCGAGGAGATCCCGTGGGTCGTGTTCGGGATCATCTCGTTTGTCTGCTTCGGGTTGACCTTCCGAGCTCTTCAGACCGGGCTGGGATGGTTCGAGTAGCGGCCGCACGCCGATCGCTGAGCACTCGCTAACGGACGTCGAATGAACCTCGCAGACGCTGCCGTCGTTCTTCTCGCGTTGCTCTTCGCGTGGCGCGGTTACCGGCGCGGGGCCGTCAGGCAGGTCTTCGAATTCGGAGGCGGCCTACTAGGTCTGATGGCAGGCGCGGCCCTGGGTCCTCGATTGGTGCGCGAGTACACGGATCGTGCAGGCATCGAAGCGGCGTTGTTGTCGCTGCTCGTCGTCTTCGTGGCGCTCTCTATCGGCCAGATCCTCGGCTACCTCATAGGGGCCCGCTTCGGGGCGATGGCAAGAAAGGCCCGCCTCGGCAAGGTCGATTCCGCGCTGGGGGCCACTATCGGCGTGCTGGCGGCTTTGATCGCGTACTGGCTGATCGGGTCGCTGCTCGTGCTGGGACCCTCGCAAACCGTCGCAAAGCAATTGTCGAGGTCGAAGGTCCTACGGTGGGCAAACGACGTGCGCAGGCCGCCCGATCTGTTGGCCGTGCTCCAGCAGTACCTCGACACCTCCGGGTTCCCGCAGGTCTTTGTCGGTATCCCTCCGACCTTCTCCGAGGATGTCGACCTTCCGTCCAACAAGCTCCAGGCGCGGGCCGTGCGCGCCGCGCAGGACTCGACCGTCCGCATAGTCGTCCCTGCATGTGGTGGGACGCAGTTGGGGACGGGATGGATAGCGGCTCCCGACACTGTAGTGACCAACGCTCACGTCGTGGCCGGCGGAGGCACGATCTCGGTCGAGGACCAGGAGAGCATCGGGACCGGCGGCCTGGAGGGGCGGGTGGTCTTGTTCGACGACCATCTCGATCTGGCCGTCGTGAGGGTGAGCGGTCTACAGGGGCCGGTCCTGCCTTTGCTGACGGAGGATCTCGAGGCGGGCAGCCCGGGCGCAACTCTCGGGTTCCCCGGCTCCGCTCAGGGCAAGTTCGTCCCGAAGGGGGCGGCGGTGCAGGCCGTTTTCAACGCCCGGGGGCGCGACATCTACGGACGCGATGAGGTGCTTCGGGAGATCTACGAGCTACGCGCTCAGGTGCAGCAAGGCGATTCGGGCGGACCCTTCGTAACTCCTCAGGGCAAGGTCGCAGGCGTCATCTTTGCCGCGTCGACGACCGATGGGAGCACGGGCTACGCCCTTACCGGTTCGGAGGTCGAGGACGAGATCGAGCGGGGAGCGGAGTCGCGCGAGCCTGTGAACACCGGACGCTGCACGCACTGATCGTTGACGTGACAGCTTTGTTAGCTCAGGCCTCGATGTTGGACATGACGTGCTTGACGCGCGTGTAGTCCTCGAACCCGTACATCGACAGGTCCTTGCCGTAGCCCGAGTGCTTGAAGCCACCGTGGGGCATCTCGGCTACGAGCGGTATGTGCGTGTTGATCCAGACGCACCCGAAGTCGAGCGCCTTTGCCATGCGCATGGCGCGCCCGTGGTCCCTGGTCCAAACGCTCGATGCGAGGCCGTACTCGACGTCGTTCGCCCACGCGAGCGCCTTGTCCTCGTCGTCGAAGTGCTGGACCGTGATGACCGGGCCGAATACCTCGTTCTGGATGATCTCGTCGGTTTGGTCTAGGCCTGCCACCACGGTGGGCTCGTAGAAGTAACCTCGGCCGTTGCCTGCCTGGCCGCCGGCGAGCACCTCGGCTTTGGCCGGGACCCGTTCGAGGAAGCCTTTCACCCTTTCGAGCTGATTCGAATTGTTCAGGGGGCCGTAGAGAACGTCGGGGTCATCGGGTTGGCCGGTCTTTGTGCTCTTGGCTTGCTCGACGAGCTCGCCCACGAAGTTGTCGTACACCTTCGGCCCCGCCAGCACCCGCGTGGCAGCGGTGCAGTCTTGTCCGGCGTTGAAGTACCCCGCGACCGCGATGGCCTCGGCGGCCGCCGCGAAGTCGGCATCGTCGAACACGATCACCGGTGCCTTACCGCCGAGCTCGAGATGGACCCTCTTCAGGTCGCCTGCTGCCGACTTCGCCACCTCCATGCCGGCTCTCACGCTGCCGGTGACGGAGGCCATGTCGGGCTCCTTGTGGCCGACGAGCTTGGCTCCGGTCTCGCGATCCCCGCAGATCACGTTGAAGACGCCCGGGGGCAGGAACTCCGCCATCACCTCGGCCATCTTGACCGTTGTGACCGGGGTCGTGTCCGAGGGCTTGAGGATCACGGCGTTGCCGGCCGCCAGGGCCGGAGCCCACTTCCACACCGCCATCATCATCGGGTAGTTCCACGGGGTGACCTGCGCGCAGACGCCGACGGGCTCCCGCCGGATGAAGGACGTGTGCCCCGCCATGTACTCCCCGGCGGACTTCCCCTCGAGGACGCGGGCGGCACCGGCGAAGAAGCGGATTTGATCCACCATGGGTGGGACCTCTTCTTCGGCGGTCAGCTCGATGGGCTTTCCGGTGTTCTCGGACTCGAGACGGACGAACTCGTCCGCCCGCTGTTCGATCGCGTCCGCAATGCGGAGCAGAGCAAGACTCCGCTCCGACGGGGTCGCGTCGCGCCATTTCTCGAATCCACGCCGGGCCGCCGCGCATGCCCTGTCGATGTCCTCGTCGGACGACACGGGGGCCTCGGCGAAGACCTCGCCGGAAGAGGGGTTGATCAGTTCGGCGGTGCGGCCGTCGGCCGGGTCCTGGAACTCGCCGTCGATGAAGTTCTGCAGCTTGCGTGGTGTCATACCGGCAGCTCCTTTGCGACCTGTGGCTCGGGCTTCGCCGTTCCCTGACTTCCCCTGGGTGGGCTCAGGCTGAACGTAGCAGCCGCAGATAGGGGCGACCAGGGGCAGATACAAACCCCCGGTTGGACAAAGTGAACAAAGTCGACAGCAGTGGTCAGGCCGTCTGGCCCCCGTCCACGACCAGCGTGGTGCCGGTCACGAAAGCGGAGGCGTCCGACGCCAGATAGATGGCCGCCCCGACGATGTCCTCGACTCGACCCCAGCGCTTCATCGGCACCATGTCGATCACGAACTTCTCCGTGTCGGGATCCTCTCGCAGGTTCGAGTTCAGATCGGTGGCGACCCACCCGGGAGAGATCGAGTTGACGCGCACGTTCGACTCGGCGAGCTCCTTCGCGACGGACTGTGAGAGAAGCCGAACGGCTCCCTTGGCGGCCGAATAAAAGGACAGCCCGGGGGTCCCGATGATCCCGGCGACAGAGGAGATCTGGATGACGGATCCGCCGCCGGTCGTCACCATCTTCTGGGCGGCCAGCTGCGTGGCGTGGAAGACGGCATCGAGGTTCAGTGCCATGGCCTTGTCCCATCCCTCGGGGCGGAGTCCCACAAGGGGGGCCATGAACTTGGTGCCACCGGCGTTATTGACGAGGATGTCGAGGCTGCCGAGCTCGGATGTAGTTCTCTCCATCAGATGCTCGAGCTGGTCTCGCTGCGTGACATCTGTGGGCACGACGATGGCGCGCCGGCCCACGTCTTCGATCTCGTCGGCGAGTGACTTCAAGTCCGCTTCGCTGCGTGCGGCGAGGGCGACGTCCGCTCCAGCTCGAGCGAATCCAAGAGCGATGGCGCGACCGATGCCTCTCGATGCGCCGGTGACTACCGCCGTTTTGCCTTCGAGCGAGAAAAGCTCCGTGCTCATAGCGCCTCCTTGACTGTTCGGGGCCGTCCGGCGGGCACGGGTCACGCCCTTAGGATGCCGAGATGCTCTCAGAATATTTGGTGAGGGCGCGCGATGCGCTCGTCGCGGCCGGCATAACGGGACCTCACCAATCCCACAGTCGCCCCGACAATCTCAACAAGATCCGCGCCCTCGTCGATGGTGATCAAGATGCCGCGTTCGGCCTGGACGGCTTCGACAAGTACTCCGCTCAGGAGGTCTTGTCGTTCTTATCTGAGCTCACGGGTTGCTCGGACGACATCGATGACTGGGATGGGGCGGACACCCTGGACCCCGGAAAGACCGTGAACGCAATCGTGGATGCCGCCGAACGTCTGCGCTTGGCGGCCGGCAGAGGGGCGACGATGCTGGTCGCAACCGGCCATCCCACCGGGCTCCTCGAGCACCACATCCGCGTGGTCGATGCATATCGCCGAGCCGGCGGGAAGATCGTCAGGCTTAGAGAGGAGGAGAGATTCCCTCTCGGGCGCGGCCACGCGGAGATCCGATACATAGGAAACGTCGGGTGTCTAGCGAAGGGCGCCTCGCTGGTGCACACGCATTCGGCGGAGCCCATGGAGGCCATGCTCGAAGCGGAACCGTGGCCCGATTTGGTCCTGGCGGATCACGGCTATGCCGGAGCCGCCATCGTGCGCGGCATCCCCGTCGTTGCGGCAATGGACATCAACGACCCCGCTCTCGCGGTCGCCTGGGCAGAACGCCCCGACGAGGTGACGATAATCCCGTTCGACGACAACAGGCCCCCGCGCCTCTACGAGCCCTCGTGGACGATCTTCGAGGACGTCCTCGCTGGGCGCGAGCTGTGACCGGAGCGTTAGGCGACGCGGGGCTGCAGGGCTCCATCCGGACCGTCGTCGAGGACTGCTTGGCCATAAGAGAAGGCGAGCAGGTCCTGGTCCTGACGGATCCCGCGAAGCTGGCCATCGGGACGGCCCTCGTCGCCGGTGCCCGGGACCTCGGCGCGGAGGCGATCTTGATCGAGATGGCCGAGCGGGAGACTCACGGATCGGAGCCCCCCTCGGCGGTGGCCGCCGCCATGCTCGAGTGCGACGTGCTGATCGCCCCGACGGCCAAGTCCGTTTCACACACCGAAGCCCGGCGAGCGGCGTGTGCCCGGGGGGCCCGGGCTGCCACGATGCCCGATATCACCACCGAGATGCTTGCCCGGACGATGAGCGCGGACTTCGGCGCGGTTCGCAAGCGATCTCAGGCTGTTGCTCGCGTGCTGTCCGAGGGAAGCGAGGTCGGGATCACGAGCGAAAAGGGTAGTGAGTTGACCCTGTCGATCGAAGGTCGGCAAGGGATCTCTGACGACGGAGACCTACGCGCTCCCGGAGCGTTTGGCAACCTACCCGCCGGCGAGGGATTCATCGCCCCGGTCGAAGGCCGCACGAACGGCCGCCTCGTGATCGACGGCACGATCTGGCCTTTGGGCCTTCTCGAAAAGCCCCTCGTCTTCGATTTCGAGGACGGCTACGCGACCGCCATCAGCGGGCCAGGATCCGAGCAGTTCGAGGCTGCGCTTGCGCCTCACGGCAAAGAGGCCTTCGCGGTCGCGGAGCTCGGCGTCGGGACAAATGAGGCCGCCGTGTTGACGGGCAACGTCCTCGAAGACGAGAAGATCCTCGGAACGATCCACCTCGCCTTAGGCGACAACCACTCCTTCGGCGGGACCGTCAGGGTGTCCTCACATCAGGACGGGATCGTCCTGAGTCCCACTCTCACCGTCGACGGAAAGACGATCCTCGAGGGCGGGCGCCTGCTCGTCTGAGGTCTCAGTTGTCTTGCTCGGGGCCGGAACGGTCACCTGAAACGCGAAAATGGCCCCTGCTATAGTGACGCTCGTCATGAACGAGGAGCCCGGTTCACCCATGAGCCCACAGGTGCTCGGAAGGTTTTTCACGGTTGCTGAAGTGGCGCGTCAGCTCAGGGTTTCGAACATGACGGTCTATCGACTTATCAAGTCGGGTCAGCTTCCGGCGGTTCGTGTTGGGCGGGGTTATCGGATCCGCGATGAAGATGTCCGTAAGTACCTGAACGAACGGTATATGGACGCCGGTTAGCCGACCTCCGAGTCAGTCGAGACCGTCCTCCGGGACGGTCTTTTTCGTGGCGGCGCAACCACGAAAGACGAACAAAGAGGTTCGGGACGATGGGTGCAGACATAGAGCAGACCTACGAGCGGCTCCTGCGCGAGCCAGGCGTGGTTTTCCTCCTCGGCGGTATCGACACGGGCAAGACGACCTTCGGGCTGGAGCTGTTGCAGCGTGCATCGGCCGCCGGCATCGAATGCGCCCTGGTCGACGCGGACATCCAGACCTCGACGGTCGGACCCCCCACGACGGTGGGTCTGAAGCGATTCCGCGAGGGCGGTGCCCTGACAAGAGAGGACTTGAGGGAGGCCGACGGGCTGAGCTTCGTGGGCTCGATCATGCCGAGAGCTCATCTCCTCCCCCTCGTCACCGGGACCGCCAAGCTGGTTCGAAGAGCTTCCGACGAGGGCTGCAAGTTGATCGTGGTCGATACGACGGGCCTCGTGTCGGGTCTCTACGGTCAGACGCTCAAGTACTTCAAGCTCGATCTGGTCCATCCCGATTACGTGGTCGCGTTCGAGCGTGGTGGGGAGCTTGAGCCCATGGTCGGCATCGCCCAGCGGTTCACCCCCGCCGAGGTGATAGAGGTCGACGTCGATCCGAGGGTTGAGCCTCGGACGGTTGACGAGCGTGCGCTGTTCCGTGAGCAGCAGTTCGCTTCCTACTTCGCATCCGGTGTGTCTCGTTGGAGGGTGCGGCCAACGGTGTTTATGCCCACGCTTCCACCGGAGTTCGACCTGGCGTTGCTCGATGGGCTCGTTGTGGGTATGGAGGACGGTGAGGGACAGTGCGTCGGCATTGGCGTCCTCGAGTTCGATGCCTCGGAAGATTTCCTTCGCATGGTGTCGCCGGTTGCCGAGGGAGTGAAAGGTCTACGCCTCGGTTCCATCAAGATGGGGATAGACGGGCGCTCGCGCGGTCCTGTCGATCTCCGTCACGTGTTCCGAACGGAGTGAGCAAGGCGGCAGCGGTGTCGCCGTGCGATAGTCAGAGGAAGCAATGAGATTGGGAGTGAGATATGCCGTCACTGGTTAAGAAACGGCGCAAGAAGATGCGCAAGAAGAAGCATCGCAAGATGCTCAAGAAGACCCGCTGGCAGCGCCGACAACAAGGTAAGTAGGCGCGCTCGCCGTGTCCCGGCCGAAGATCGTCACCTTTACGTCCGATTACGGGCTCGAAGACGAGTTCGTCGGGGTCTGTCGCGGGGTCATGCTGAACATCGCAGCCGACCTGAAGATCGTCGACGTGCACCACAACGTGCTGCGCCAAGACGTACGTCATGGCGCGGTGGTCCTTCAGCAGTCGATCAAATATCTTCCGGTAGCGACGCATCTCGCGGTGGTCGACCCGGGGGTGGGCTCCACGCGCAAGGCCGTGGCGGTCGTGTCCTCTTCGGGCTCCGTCTTCGTCGGCCCGGATAACGGACTGCTGGTACCGGCGGCGGAGAACGGAGGAACGACCATCGAAAGTGCCTTCGAGATCTCGAACGAGAAGTTCCTGCTGTCACCGATATCCCAGACGTTCCAGGGCCGAGATGTCTTTGCTCCCGCCGCCGCCCATATTGCCGACGGCGTCGATCCGGCGGATCTCGGCCCCCCTTTGGATCCGGCCGACCTCGTTCGTCTCGAGATCCCGGATGCGTGGGTCCACGACGATCACCTACACGGTGAGGTCTTGCAGGTGGACCGCTTCGGGAACCTGCAGTTCAACTTCGATCGCTCGCACCTGGCGGAGGTCGGCCTGGCCGAGAGGGCCCGTCTCGAGGTCCGCATGGAGGGCCACAGGATCCAGGTGACGTTGGGGTCGACTTTCGCCGAGGTCGACAGCGGGGAGTTCGTCCTGATCGAGGACTCCTACGGACAGGTGTCCCTTGCGGTCAACAAGGGCGACGCCAGGGCCCGGTTACGAGCGGGCAACGGCTCCACCGTGATCGTCGGCCCTCCTCTTGGTGAGTAAGGTAGGTCGATGAGCGCGGGGAGGAATAGGCGGGTCCTTATCACCGGCGTGTCCGGGTTCTTGGGGCTCCGTCTCGCAAAGCGACTCGAAGCCGATCCTCAGGTAGGTCACCTCGTGGGAGTCGATCTCGAGGAGCCTCCCGTCGAGATCAAGGGTCTCGAATTCATCGAGGTGGATATCCGCAATCCTCGCGTGGCCCGCGTTCTCGAGAGCACGGAGGTCGACACCCTCGTCCACACCAACATCACCTCGAGTCCATCCCGTTTGGGCGGCCGTTCGCAGATGAAGGAGAACAACGTCATCGGGACGCTGCAACTTCTTGCCGCAGCTCAGCGGGCGGAGCGACTGACGAAGGTGATCATGAAGTCTTCCTCGGCCGTGTATGGATCGTCGCCCCGGGAGCCGTCGATCATCGGAGAAGACCACGCCGCTCGTCAGGTCGACCTGGCCGGCTACGGCAAGGACTGCGCCGAGGCCGAGACATACGCTCGTGACTTCGGCCGTAGACGCAGAGATGTGGACCTCGTCGTTCTTCGAACTCAGAACGTCGTCGGCCCGACGGTCAATACCAATATCAAGAGGTACTTGTCCCTTCCGGTCGTTCCGACTGCTCTCGGGTTCGATCCGAGGCTTCAGTTGCTTCACGAGGAGGACGCGGTCGAAGCGTTTTATCAGTCGATGGTGACCGACTGCCGGGGGATCTTCAACATCGCTGCAGATGGCATCGTCTATCTATCGAAGGCGTTGCGGATGCTCGGGCGAATCCAATTGCCTTTGCCTCTCCCTGCGGCCCAGTTCACGGCTAACTCGCTGCGGCGCTTCGGGCTCGTCGACTTCCCCCTCGATCAACTGAAGATGATCCTCTACGGAAGAGTCGTCAGCACACGTCGCGCGAAGGAGACCTTCGGTTTCGCTCCCCGTTATACGACCGAGGACGCCTTGAGTGATGTCCGGGACGAACAAGGGGCGGTGGACGAGGAACAACTGAGCTCGCGTCCGGCATGGGAGCGAGAGTTGCTCGACTACCTGAAGCAGATGACCACCAGCGACAAGGAGACCGTCTGATGCCCGACGCAGAAGTCATTCGGATCGATTCTCGTTCCAAGGCCTCAGAGCACTCGTCGGCCGAGCCCCGCATGCGGTGCTCGGCTACTACGTCGAGCGGTCGCCCGTGCCGCAACTTCGCCACGGACGACAGCAGCTACTGCCGTATCCACGAGACCCAGGCGCTGGAGCGCTCCCCGCACGGTTCGACTCCGTCGATCGGTAACGTCACGCAATCGGACCTGGAAGACGAGCAAGATCCCGTTCAGAAGATCCGGGAGTTCATCCGTCGCAGGTTCGCGGGCGAATACGAGCTCGACGATTTCGGCTACGACCGGGAGCTCTCACGCGAGGTCTTGCTCCCACTCGTCAAGCCTCTCTACGAGAGCTACTTCAGGGTCAAGACGCTCGGGA
>JALZBR010000363.1 GCA_030863485.1 Actinomycetota bacterium | reverse complement strand
ACACAAAGCTCGAGCTCCTCCTCCTGGGCCTCATCTCGTCCGAGGAAGAACTCCGAGCACTCCGGGCCCGAGCCATAACGGCGGGGATCAACAACGTCTCCCGCCGGATCCCAGAGCCCGTCGTCCTAGACGAGGTCGAGCCGATCGCCACGCGACTGGACCAGGTTGCCTATGACCCGCGCATTCCGCAGCTGGTACGCGCCTACTTCTCGGACATGAAGCGCGTCCTCGAGAGGGCGCGAAACGCAATGAAACCTGGCGGCCGGCTCGTTCTCGACATCGGCGACAGCTGCTTCGCCGGGGTCCATGTCGATACGCCTTCCGTCCTCTGTCAGCTCGCTGAGGGGGTCGGCTGGGAGTTCAAGGAGAGCGTCGTCCTGCGGTCCAGGAGTTCCAAAGACGGAACACCGCTATGTCAGAAGCTGCTCTATCTCTCTTCCCAGTAGCGGAGACGGACGCCCATACTGGCGTCGACCTCCAGTCGGACAAAGGCGTCCGAGCCGCAGCAGTCGAACTCTGCGAGGGCCTGCCGTACCGAAGGCCACCGTACGCGAGCCGCAATTGGGGCGGCCCCTTGCATTCGCTGTGTTCCTACCAAGGGAAGCTCAAGCCAGCGATCGCCCATTTCCTCGTTCGCTGGTTCACGAGCCCGACGGACGTGGTGCTGGACCCGATGGCTGGCGTGGGCACGATCCCATTAGAAGCTCGTCTTCAAGGCCGTCTCGCACTCGGGGGAGACCTGAGCGAACTGGCCGCCGTGGTGAGTCGCGCAAAAGTCGAACAGTTCAGACGCCGGGATATCGAGACGACCTTGGCCGCACTCGGTGCTGCAGTCGCTTATACGAGGACCACCGACGAAGACCTCATCAGCGATGAGCACGCGTCCTTCGGACTCAACGGACCGATCGAGGAGTACTTCGAGCGTCGAACGCTCCGAGAGATCCTGATCGCTCGTCGCTTCTTCCGCGAGCGCCTAGCGCGGATGTCGGCGGCCGAGGCCGTCGTGGCCTCGAGCCTCCTTCACATCCTTCACGGAAACCGCCCCTATGCGCTTTCGCGACGGTCACATCCAGTGACTCCCTTCAAGCCTTCGGGTCCAGTGGACTACCGGCCGCTGATGGACCGCCTGGTCAGGCGGCTCGACCGCGTCGTCAACTTACTTCTCGGCCTGCCCGCCGGCGGACACAGCTACCTCTCGGATTTCGCCACACTGCCAGTCGCCGACCAAAGCGTTGACACCGTCATAACGTCGCCGCCGTTTGCGCAGTCACTGCGTTTCTTTTCCAGCAACTGGATGAGGCTTTGGTTCTGTGGGTGGTGTCCGGACGACTTCAGGAAACGCCCTGACGAGTTCCTTGAGCGCAAACAACGGACGGACTTCGACGGGGCGTACCAGGGCTTCCTTAGGGCGATGCATCGCGTGATTCGCCCGGGAGGGCTGCTAGTGATGCACTTGGGGGTGACCCGGGATCTTGACATGGCCGCCCGCATCATTCCGCAGCTCTCGAGTGCTGGTTTCTCGCTAATCCACCTTGGACGGGAACGCGTCGCCGACACGGAAACCCACGGGCTTACCGACAAGGGAGCGACCGTGGCTCACGGCTTCGTCTTCGCCAGAGCGATCTGAAGTACCGCGGCGCACGCGGCAAATCGACTTCCTACTCGGCCACTGGATCAAGCCGGATCGAGGAGCGTGCTGCCGGCGATGCTCGCGTGAAAACGTCTCGACCAGTCGCAACAAGGATTCTGTCCCGAAGTGCTCGAAGCCGCTCCGGATAAGCGACCCAGCGCTCAATGAAAGCGTCCGGAGACGCTTCCAGGCGGCTGATCGCCTCCTCGTTGAAGGCCGGATTGCCAGCGAGCACCTCATACGGGATGCCGGTCTTAGTGGCGAGGGCACGGAGCTTTCGCGGTTCTCCGTAGAAGTCCGAAGGCCACCTGTCTGCCTTCTGGGCGTTGCAGACGCGGCAAAGGATCGTGGGACCGTGGTCCAGAGGCCAAAGCCAGAACACCGGAAGCGTGTGGTCAAGGTAGAAGCCGTCCTCGCCTATTGGGTCGCGCTCCAAGGCTTTGCCGCAGTTGAAGCATTGGTGGTCGAAGCGCTCTAGCAGTTCCTCGACGCCTGAGACGGTCGTCTCGCCGCTGACCTCCCTGAGTAGCCGTCGGTTGTCGGCTGCTTCACGATGCTGTTCGATCAAGCGAGTTGGGTTTTTGAGCTCGTTATAAATCTCCTTACAGATGCGGCATTCCCCCTGCCGGCCGGAGGCCCGAGCGGAGTGCCGATCGAACGCCGTCAGCGGCTGGAGCGTGTAGCAGTTGAGGCAGTACTTGACCCGCTCGGCGGCCGCGATGTACTCGTCGTGGCGAGGGCTAAATGTGCCCGACGCCAAGACCTCGTTGCTCTCCACATGCCGGACGTCGTACTCGAAGACGTCGAGGCTTCCGCCATCGAAATGGACGTATCCGCATGACGGGCACTCGATGCGGAATCCCTCCGCCCACTCGTCGTCCCTAATGACGAGCGTCTCGGTGCATGAGGGTCGCATGCACTGGAATCGGCGATAGACGACATCCCCTTGTCGGCGGACATGCTTGGGGCGCTCTTGCCCTCGCTTCTCCACCTTCGTATACGGCTTCCGCCGTGCCACGACGCGAGCGTAGCTGCCTGGTGAGGGACTGCGTTTGACGCACGTTTGACCGGTTGAGGCCGGGCGCCAACACAAGAGCCGTAACCCGCTCCAGGAGCGGGTTACGGGTATAGCGGGGGCGGGATTCGAACCCGCGACCTTCGGGTTATGAGCCCGACGAGCTACCTGACTGCTCCACCCCGCGGCGGACCAGCAAAGTTAGCACGGACTGGCACAAACGGTCAACGGGACAGTAACCGTCAGGCTTCCGGATCCCGTGCGGCCACTGTGGGGCCGTCGCCGTGGCGCGCCGACTCGCGGTCGCCCGCCGGCTCGCGCTCGCCCTCTGGCTTGCCGTCCCCCGCCGGCTCCTCTTCCCCGGCCGGCTGGCCGTCTCCCACCGGCTCGCGGTCCCACCCTGGCTCCCCATCTCGCACCAGTTCGCGATCCCCCTCCTCGTCCTCCGCCCGCGCCGCCGCCGGAGGGCGGTCAAACCCCGCGGCCTCGTAGGCCTCGCGCTCGTCGAGCGTCTCGCGCTCGAGCAGGGTCCGGGCCAGCGACTCGAGCCGTGAGCGGTTCTCCCTGAGTCGCTCCACGGCCGCGGCGTAGCAGTCGTCGACGATGCGGCGGACCTCCGCGTCCACGAGCTGGCGGGTGGCCTCCGAGGGCCCGCTCCCGTCCTGGCCGGGCAGCAGCGCCTGCTGGTCGCGGGGGTCGGGGAGCACCGACACGAGCCCCACCTCCCTGGACATCCCCCAGCGGCCGACCATCTGGCGCGCGATGCGGGTGACTTGCTCGAGGTCTGACTCGGCCCCGGTGGTCACGTCGCCGTAGACCAGCTCCTCGGCGGCGCGGCCCCCGAGAGCGCCGATGATGCGCCCGCGCAGATACTGGAAGTCGTACCCGTAGCGATCGCTCTCCGGGCTCTGGAAGGTCACCCCGAGCGCCTGCCCCCGGGGGACGATGGACACCTTGCGCACCGGGTCCGCTCCGGGCTCGAGCATGCCGAGAAGGGCGTGGCCCGACTCGTGGTAGGCCGTGCGCTCGCGCTCGGCGGGGGAGATGGTGATCCGGCGCTCGGCCCCCAGCACCACCTTCTCCAGCGCGTCGGTGAAGTCGGCGAGCACCACCCGCTCGTGGTTGCGGCGGGCGGCGAGCAAGGCGGCCTCGTTGACCAGGTTCTTGAGGTCGGCGCCCACCATCCCCGGCGTACTCGAGGCGACGGTGCCCAGGTCCAAGTCGTCGGCCAGCGGGACGCCACGGGTGTGCACCTCGAGGATCATCCTCCGGCCGTCCTGGTCGGGCGGGTTTACGGCGACGCGGCGGTCAAAGCGCCCGGGGCGCAGCAGGGCGGGGTCGAGGATCTCGGGGCGGTTGGTGGCGGCGAGCACGATCACGCCCTCAGCCCCGGAGAAGCCGTCCATCTCGGTGAGGATCTGGTTGAGGGTCTGCTCGCGCTCGTCGTGGCCCCCGGTGGCCACGGCGCCGCCCCCCCGGGAGCGCCCTATGGCGTCGAGCTCGTCGACGAAGACGATGGCCGGGGCGGCCTCCTTGGCCTGGTTGAAGAGGTCGCGCACCCGGCTTGCCCCCACGCCCACCACCATCTCGATGAACTCCGACGCCGACAGGGAGAAGAAGGGCACGTCGGCCTCGCCGGCCACCGCCCGGGCGAGCAGCGTCTTGCCCGTGCCCGGGGGGCCGGTCAGGAGCACGCCCCGGGGGATGGCCGCCCCGAGCCGGCGATAGCGGTCGGGGTTGCGCAGGAAGTCCACGATCTCGACGAGCTCCTCCTCGGCCTCGTCGATCCCCGCCACGTCCTCGAAGGTGGTGCGCTGCTCGGAGGACTCGTAGCGCTTTGCCTGCGAGCGCCCCAGGCCTCCCAGACCGCCAAGGCCCCCTCCCATCGCCGCCGCCCGGCGCATCGCAAAGACCACAAGACCGACCAGCAGCAGCGTGGGCCCGAAGCCCACGAGGAGGACCTCCCACAGGGACCGGCCCTCGTCGAGCGGACGGGCGTTCACCACCACGCGCTTGTCGATCAGGAGCTTGAGAAGCTCGTCGTCCTGGGCGAAGGCCGGCCGCACGGTCTGAAAGCGCTTGAAGGCGACGCGGCGGTCGTCGGTCGGGGGATCGGTCGGGCGGCGAAACTCCCCCTGGATCGCGTCGGCCTTCGAGGTGACCTCGGCCACGTTCCCGGCGGCGACCTGCTCGCGGAAGTAGGTGTAGGGCACCGCGGCGCGCTCCTCCTGGTCGCCCAGCAGCGAGCTGGCAAGGAAGTTGAGGGCCAGGAGCGCAACCAGGATCCACCAGAAGCGGCGGCCCCCGGGCGGGCTCCACTGGCTCACCCCCTCGCCGGCCGGGTCGCGCGGGGGACCTCCCTCCACCCGCCAGGGCGACTGGTCGCCCTCGGGCTGGCTCGCCCGGGGTCGCTCTCTCCGGAGAGGCACTGACACGTCCAAGACGCTAGCCGACGCGGCCTTTCTGCGTCTCTCGCGGCTAGCCGAGGCGCCCGTCCTGCGTTTCTCGCCGCTAGTCGAGGCGCCCTTCTCTGTCTCTCGCCTTCGCCGCCGCTCCCCCTTATCGGAGCGAGGACGGACGGAGCGCCGGCCGGGGCTTCTACTCGCCGCTCTCGCTGCCCTCGAGCCTCCGGCGGATGACCGCGTCGGCCTGGGCGCCGAGGAGAAAGGCGGCGGCTGAGAGCTGGAGGTAGATCATCAGCAGGAAGACCGTGGCAAGGCCGCCGAAGACGGAGGCGTAGTCGGCGATGTAGTTGAGGTAGAGGGCGAACCCGATCGAGGCCACTACCCAGAAGGCGACGGTGAGGAGGGACCCGAACCCGACCCACTCAAGGCGCTGGGAGGTCGCCGGCGCTTGGCGCACGAGCAGGCCCACCGCGAGAAGCAGCAGCCCCGCGGCAACAGCCCAGCTCACGATGAGGGCGAGCACCGCCCCCAGCGTCCCGCTGACCTCCGGGGGGAACATGAGCGGACCAAAGCGCACCACGATGCCCGCGAGGACGAGGCACCCGCCGACCGCGACCGCGAGCCATAGGGACACCAGTATCTGCTTGCGGACGGGACGTTCCTCGGTGGTCTCGTAGACCCCGTTCAACGCCTTCATGACCGCGCGCACGGCGCTCGAGACCACCCAGATGGCGAGCGCCGCGCCGGCGGTGAGCCAGAAGGGCTGGCGGACGGTGAGGACCTGGATGGCGGTCGCGTCGACCAGGACGAAGACCTCGGGCGACGTGCTGGCCTGGAGCGCGGGGGCCAGCTGGAGTCGGTACAGCTCTCCCAGGTTGAGCACCCCGAGCAGAGCCATCAGAAAGAGCAGGAAGGGAAGGAGCCCCAGCAGCGCCCGAAAGGCGATGGCGCTGGCGTAGCTTGGGAGGTCGTTGCTCGAGGAGCCCTGCCTGACGGCCAGAACCGCCTCCCGCCAGTCCAGGCGCCGGAGGTCTCTGAGGCTGGGGCCCACGAGCGCTGATCGTGGCAGACCCGGGGGACCACCCCGAGCAGCAAACCGGGAGGCTCCCCAAACCGGTACCTCTTCCGCAGCGGCAACCCATCCCATCGCAGCGGCCACCGGCATCTCGTCCGCAGCGCACACCGGCGTCTCGTCCGCAGGCTGCCCGCCTAAGATGCCGCGCGTGGCCGGGGCACCAACCGATCCGGCCCGGGTCGCCGTCGTCGACCTCGGGAGCAACTCCACGCGGCTGCTCGTCGCCGACGTGCGCGACGGGCGCGTGGAGAAGCTGGACCGGCGCACGCAGGTGACGCGGCTCGGCGAAGGGGTCGACGCCTCCAACCGCCTCACCGACGAGGCCATGGAGCGCGTCTATGACACGGTGGCCGGCTACCGCGAGGCGATCGACGACCTGGGGGCGGAGCTGACCGTAGGCGTGGCCACCAGCGCCGTCCGCGAGGCGGACAACCGCGAGGACTTCCTCGGCGGGCTGAGCGAGCGCTTCGGTGTGGACGCCCGCCCGATCTCCGGCGAGGAGGAGGCGCGCCTGACCTTCCTGGGAGCCACGGCCGGCCGTACCGGCGGTAAGCCGACGCTCGTCCTCGACATCGGGGGCGGCAGCACCGAGTTCGTCGCTGGCCCCCCCGGCACGGACCCAGAGTTCCATGCGTCAACGCGGGCCGGATCGGTGCGCCAGACCGAGCGGCACTTCTCCGCCGATCCCCCGCCGCCGTCCGAGCTCGACTCGCTTCGGTCGGAGGTGAGGGCGATCATCGAGGAGGCGGTGCCCGCGGAGATACGCCGCTGGGTGAGAGAGGGGATCGCCGTGGCCGGCACCGCCACCTCCCTTGCCTCGATCGACCAGCAGCTCGAGCCCTACGACCCCTCCAGGGTCCACGGCCACCGGCTGGGGCTCGACGACTGCGAGCGGATGCTCGCCATGCTCGCCGCCCTGCCGCTTTCCGAGCGGCGCGAGGTGACCGGCCTGCACCCGGACCGGGCCCCCATGATCGTCGCGGGCGCCGCCATCTTCGTGGAGGCCGCACGGGCCTTCGAGCTCGACGAGATGGAGATCAGCGAGGCCGACATCCTCTACGGGACCGCGCTCTCGGCGGTGCGAGGCGAGCTCTAGGCGGGGCTGGCTGAACGGCTGGCGGAAGTCACGCGTCTAGGATGGTGGGGACGTGGCTGAGAGCAACAAACCCCCGCGTGCGCGAAAGCTCGTGGAAAAGAGCGTCATGAAGGTCCCGCTTCCCGCACGCTCCCGCGAGAGCTTCTTACGGGAGCTCAAGCGAGCCGCACGGGGCCGGCTGGACAAGCGCAGCCCGGAGAAGTAGCGGAAACGCCTTAGGCGCCGAGCGGTCCCGCGCGCGCCGGTATCCCCCGCGTCGAGGCCGCCCCCGCGTCGAGGCTTGGCCTCGCCGGCGAAAGCCCGGAGGCTACGCCCCTCGGGCCGCCTGCACCAGCTTGTCCGCCGTGGTCGGCGCGAAGACGGCTCGGCGGACGAAGAAGATCTGAGCCAGCATGACGATCCCGGTGATGATCGAGCCCACGGCGTTGACCCCCGCCGCGCCGGCGATGACCATGGCCAGCACCGCGATGCCGAAGGCGATCAGCCCGTACAGGGCGACCGGCTCTCGCTGTGCCACCCCTCCCTTGTCCCGGGCCTTCTCCAGCAGCTCGCCGACCTTGTCGGTATCCACCCCGTTGTCGTTTGCCACGAAAGCTCCTCCCGCTCGGTTGACTGCTCCCTTGAGCGAACCCTAAGCGAATCCCGTCTCGCGAGGACGGCGGGCCAGGGTGCCTTCAAGGGCGGCGCCGTCACGCTCGCACTTGCGGGCGGGCCGGGGCAGGCCGAGCACGCCGTCGGGCCGGGCGACGCTCACGGGGCTCTCACGGCTCGGGGTCCGGCCCTTCCTCTCCCGGCCACGCGCCCGTCACGTTCAAGAAGGCGTGGCGCGTCCCGCGGTCGAAGGCGTTCTTCACCACGCGGAAGATGGCCCCCTCGACCGCGGCCGCGAGCAGGAGGGTGCTCCAGCGCATCCGCCGGTGCGAGGGGTCGGGCGGCTCCTCCCCCCGCAGGTGGCTCCACACCTGAGCGAACAGCCGGCGCCCGGCCATCCCCGCGAGGAAGCCCCCCACCACGCTGAACGGCGCGAACAGGATCCGTGCCATGGCGATGCTGTACCCGAACGCGTGGTCCCTAGCCGTGTCCTCCGCTCCCCGGCTCCGCTCCCCGGCGCCGCTGAGGGGAACGCCGGGCTTGGACCCCCCGAACGCCCGCGCTGGGGACCGAGGAAGGCCCCGGGTGGAAGAACGCCGGGGTGGGACTCGAAATGGCCGGGGTGGGACTCGAAATGGCCGGCATGGGCCTCGGAATGCCCGGGGTGGGACTCGAACCCACACGCCCCTGGGGGGCAAGGGCTTTTAAGGCCCTGCTGTCTACCTATTCCATCACCCGGGCGGGTTCGCTCAGGAAGAGTTTAGGACCGCGGGACGGCCGCGCGGTGAGACGGGACTTTGGCCGCCCGGCCGATGGCGGAACTCTGGTGCATGTAGGTCGCGTGGTGGCCGCGTAACTTTGGCGCTGCTAGCTTGTTGAGGCCGGCGAGGGACCAGTCGGGCCTTTGGAAGCCTCCGCGCTACAGCATTCCGCTCGCGTCCCCGCACTGGCCGGGCGCTCTCCCTTGCTTCGGCTGCAGACCGACGAGCGGCTGATCGCCCTCGTCCGCCGCGGCCATCACGGGGCCTTCGAGGCGCTCGTGCAGCGCTATCAACCCCGGCTTCTCGCCTTCTGCCGCCACATGCTGGGCTCGACCGAGGACGCCGAGGACGTGCTGCAGGAGGTCTTCGCCGCCTCCTACAACGCCATGCTGGCCGACGAGCGGGCGATCAACGCCCGTCCGTGGCTGTACCGCATCGCCCGAAACCGCTGCCTGAACCATCTCCGCCGCCCGGCCCCGGCCGGGCAGGACTCGATGGACGTCTTCGAGCGCGACAGCGGCGCCACCGCGGCCGACACCGTCCACAAGCGCGAGGAGTTCCGCCAGGTGGTGGCTGACGTTCAGGACCTCCCGGAGACCCAGCGCACGGCGCTTCTGATGCGCGAGATCGACGCGCTGCCCTACGACCAGATCGCCGAGGCCATGGAGACCACCGTGCCGAGCATCAAGTCGCTGCTGGTCCGCGCCCGCGTCTCCCTCGCCGAAGCCGCGGAGGCCCGGATGCTGTCCTGCGCCGAGGTGCGGCTCGAGCTCGGCCATGTCGCAGAGGGGATCGCCAGCAGCTCGGCGCCGGTGCGCCGGCACGTGAAGGGGT
>JALZBR010000422.1 GCA_030863485.1 Actinomycetota bacterium | reverse complement strand
ACTTTGCGGAGGGACAACCTCTGTCTCGGAAGTGCAGCCTCCGAGAAGTATCACTAGCCCAGCGGCAAATCCTAGAGAGGCTCTGATGGGGGCCATCCGTCCGCCTTCTCACTCGACTGTCTTCCCTTCAGTCTATCGACGGCGCAACCCTAAATGGCCCTCCGCCCGACCCCTTGTCCGGTCCCGTCCGAGACCCTCATCTATTGCCTAAGCACGTACACGAAACGACCGTTTCAAGTACAGGACGGCATGCCGGTGACAGACACGAGGGTGGAGTAGGACGGTCAGAACGGTGAACAGCTAAGGCTCACCTTCTCGGGTTCTTCGGGTAACGGATGAGCCGCCCGAAGAGCTTGCGAGACATCTTCGTCTGATGTCTGAACAGTGTTCGTGTAGTTGAACGACCCATCCAGTAATACGTCACCATCTTCGCTGTAGAAAACGAGGTCGCATGTGACCGTGGGTGCCTTTCCCTTCCCCGTCCATTCCCAGTCGAAAATCGCAGTCGTTTCACGGCCCAATGAGCCGCCCAACCGCACATTGAACACTCGGAACTCTCCACTATTTACCTGATCCAACGATACTCCACGTCGTCCGGTTCAACGCCGGCTCGATCTGCCACGGCCGCAAGGAATTCGAGGTAAGACGAGTAATCATCAGGCTCCCACCTCTTGTATCGGAAGTAAACACCCGCGAAGTCCAGGCGTCTCCCAACCGACGCTGTCCAGAATCAGTGGCATCGGCTTCACGCGTCTTCCCCCGAGAAAGTAAAGGAACTTGGTTCCGAACGAGGGTCCTATCTCGCGAAGCCGGCACTCTGAACCCATCAGGAGTACGCCTGCACGGGACCTTCGGTGTTCATGCAGGCGGAGATCTGACGAATCTTCTTCTCGGCCTCCGGCGTCGTGAGCGTGAAGGGTGCAGAAACTAGGATCCCTCCGGGGATGAAGCTGCATAAGGCCACCCCTCATACGATCTAGTTTCGGCCGGGATTCGCTCATGGTCGGACGCGCCGCCTTACCCAGCCGAAGTAAGCGATCGCGCCGACAAAGTTCGCGCAAACCAAGAGAACGATCCAGGTCGTCTTATCGAGGTTGGCTTCCTGCCAGTTGCCGCGGGGTACTAGCGCGGCATCAAGCAGCGAGGCGATCCAAGGCACGAAAGTCATCCAAAACATGATCCAGACGTAGCTCATCGCGCTAAAGAATAACTCTTAAGCCGCTCGATGAACACGCCGCGTTCCGCGTGGGGTACGCAACAGGCAATGCTAGCGCTCATGCTCACAGGTGATCCAAGCGTCGTCCTCAAAGTTGACAAAGCCCAACATGGTTTCCTGCGGAGAGGACAGGAGTGCAAAACGCTAGTGGACTTCCGCCCACGTCGACTTACGGGCGCTGGATCTGGGTCCGCCTGTATAGTTATGGTTCGCACGTTCGAACCGTCCGCGTCTGCCACCCGAATGATGTGCGACGGCCCAACGACGGAAACGTCCCACTGTGCCCACGCGATCTGCGCGCCGTCGGGGGAGAACACGGGCGAGTGGGGACGTGCCGGCTCCGGCACCGAGATGATCTTCTCCAAATTGTCTCCGTTTGGATGAATTTTAAAGATTCCGCCCTCTTCAGATGCGTAATTTGCCGACGAACAGGATCCACCGACCGTTACTTGACCAAGAGGGATCGTCGGCGCGCACCTCCTGTTCCACGACTTGCTCATTCTTGCCATTGAGGTCGATGCGGTAGAGGTCGAATCGATGCTCCTTCGCCGGTGTCGTGTCGACGAGAGATAAAGGCCACGTGCGAGCCATCCGGCGAGAACGAGGGATTGAAGGCGTAATCGTCCTCGGGAACGACGCGGGCTTCCCTACCGTCGGGCGTCAGACCCATCACCCAGGAGCTCCCCTGGTTCGTCACGCCATACTCGGTGTAGACGAGATCCAAAGGGGCGCCTGGTTGGCACGCGACGCGGCGCGGACCCGAGCTAGTCGTCCCAGTGTCAGGCCCTCCTGCACATGCGGTGAGGGCTACTGATGCGATACGACTACCGCGCCGAATCGGGCACTCTGAACGAAACCTTGGCTGGTCACCTGGAACGACTTTAGTCGGGTCGGGCATGGACAGCAACGGGAACTCACGGCATTAGATCGCCACGGTGACACACCCGAGACAGATGCCCTGCTCGTGCGACCGCGCACCAGACGCCAGTCTTGCGGGCTTGCGATTAGAAGCCAGCTCGACTGCTCTTCGTCCCGCTCGCAACCTGGATTGCGGTTGTACGCCAACCGGTCAATGTCGATCCGCCGCGCGAATACCGGCTCGCTACGGAAAGACCTTGCGCATCACGGGCCTTGCCGGTCTTCTTCGTGAAACCTCCTTAAATCCACCACGCTCATACATCGATCTCGTACCGAAAAACAGTTGGTCTTGCGCAAAGCGTTCTCGAGTGTCAACCGGGTAGCCTTCAATCACCCGTGCACCGCGAGATCGCGCGTAGGCAACTGCAGCGCACAGCATTCGATCCGATAAACGCCGCTGCCGAACCCGTGGATCTACGAAGAAGCAAACGATCGACCAGGCAGACTGGTCGTCTACCGGCTTCATTATTGGAGAACGCCGAAGCCGCGCGAAGTCTGTTCGCGGTCCAACTGAGACCCACGCGGATGGGACGCCATCGTAGTAACCAAGAAGCCCCGGAACCGTTCCGCCGTCAACGAGGTTCTTCATGGCACGCCTATTCTCGAGACCGCTCCCGGTGGCAGTTCCAGATTTTCGATAGAACATGCAGAAGCACCTCCGAACAACCGACTGATCGAATAGCGCGACGAGATCGCTCCAACGTTCATTGGTCACGGGGTGTGCTTCGAAGGCCACCGCGCCTCACCCAACTCGTTCGTCAAGAGACGTCGTGGCTCCCTGACGCGTTTCGCCGACCACGGCACGGTCCTGCCCAGCCACCGCCGTGGCGTTGGCTCCTGACGATTGAGGATCCTCGCCCTCGTCGTCGGCCGTGGACGCCGGCGCTACAGGAACTCGGCCCAGACCACGCAATGGCGAAGCAAACACGATCACAGGGCCAAGCATCATCCCGATCCCGCACATCACGAGCGTTGGCCGCAACCCTGCGACGCCACCCAGCGCCCCGCCAGCGAGCGAGCCTGCGGTAGTCGCTCCATAAACGATAAAGCGGTGGGTTGCAGTGACGCGCCCCGCTAGACGGTCTGGCGTCAGTGACTGCCGCAGACTCCACTGAAGGACGTTCGCGGCAGCGTCCGCCGAAGCGCCAAACGCGTTGATGCCTGCGAGGAGCACAACGGTTTCACCTCCCCGAACAAACGGGACCAGCACTGCGGCGAACGCGGCCAAGGCCCACCCCCCGACGATGATGCGCCCGGCGCCGAAACGGCGGCCCGCGGCCTCAGCCATCAATGCACCGGGAACCGCGCCGACTCCACCGGCTGCGAAGATGAGTCCGATCTCACCTGGATTGAGTCCGAGGTCACGCGTGGCGTACAGGACGTAGAGAGCCAGGAACCCTGCTTCAAAGAGCGTCGCCGTCGTGCCGCCGAGCATGATTGCTCGCAACATTGGATGCTTCAGGAGCATCCGCACCCCTTCGTGGATTGAATCCCGCCAGCGCGACCGCGTCGTATCGGCGTCGCGGGCGGGCTCAGTGTGTCGAATCGACCGAAGCAGGATGGCCGAGCACATAAATGAGGCGGCGTCAGCCACTACAGCTAGGGGCGCCGACAGGATCTGAACAAGAAGGCCGCCGAAGCTGGGTCCGGCGGCAGCGGCAGCCGAATGACTCACCTGAAGTTTGCTGTTGCACGCCGTCAGCCGCTCCCGACCTACGAGAGCCGGCACGTAAGCGTAATGAGCGATCTCGGAGGCAACCGTAAGGGCTCCCACGCCGAAGGCGACCACGCATAGTTGCACGAAAGTCGGACCATCAAACAGCGTCGCGACCGGAATAGAGAGCAACAGCAGCGCGCATCCGACATCTGCGGCAATGAGGAGGGGGCGGCGACGAATACGGTCAACCCATACGCCTGCAGGCAGACTGAACAGAAAGAACGGAACCTGGCCGGCCGCGGCAAGGACCCCCATCTCCAAGGGAGACGCTTCGAGGACCAATACTGCGAGCAGCGGGAGTGCCAGTAACGAGATCTGCGTCCCCACGACCGAAACCGTCAGAGCGGCCCACAGCTTTGCGAAGTCGGAGTTATGCGCGTGCACGTGCCATTTCCCCTTACCGGTCTGTGACCTTTTTCCGGTAACAACGTAGCCGACGTTGTCTTACCAGTCAAGTGCATTAGAGTGGGAAGATGGAAACCGCTACGGGGGACCGCGTAAACAAGCGCACGCGCGGGCAAGGACACACGCCCGACTTTCCTCGCCTCTTGGGTGGCGCACTTGCACTCGACTTCGTTAATACGGTTGAAGCCCCGATCAGTGAAAGTCCGACGGAATTCCTCACGTCCTACGTCGACGTCGCCCGCTGGTGTCACCACAGCGGCGCTCTTGACGAGCAACAGGTCGACGGTCTCGTTCGAGCCGGAGCGCGAAAACCGAACGATGCCGATGCGGTTTTCGAACGTGTGCTCGAGCTTCGGGCCGCAGCCGACGCGGCGTTCCGGCGGGTTGCCGCTTCGAAGCAACCGCGGCGCCGGGACCTCCTCATCATCGAGCACGAGTACCTGGACGCGCTCTGCAATGCCCGCTTGGTGCCGGCCCGTCGCGGCTGCCACTGGCGTTGGGATCACCGAAGCAGCGACCTGGCGATCCCCTTGTGGCGATTAGTAGGTGGTGTCGTCGACCTCCTGCTTGCTGGTGAGCTGAGCCGAATCAAGTTGTGTCCTGGAGCAGGCGACTGCGGGTGGCTCTTTTACGACACGAGCAGGCATGGCAGAAGGCGGTGGTGCAGCATGGAGGGTTGTGGGAGCCGCGTAAAGATGCGTCGACACTATGCGCGCCAGAAAGGTCGCAAGCCATCGCTGTGATGATTGGCACGGCGTTCGTTTTGCGTGGCGTTGAAGCAAATGATGTTTCCAGAATTTCGCGTGCCCATATGCCAGACATTCTGTTCTCTTGAGCAGACCGGATCGCCGCCCCACAGCGAAACTTCGGAAGGGGCGACGCTTAATGTTCGGCGCTTTGGCGGTTACGAAGGAGGCAAGGGCGGACCAGAATGTCAGCGATATCGTCAAGGGGCACCGCGTGTCGTGCATCACGCGAGTGTTCAGAGAATCTTTCGAAACAGGCGGCATGACCCTTATTCCAGAAGTTCGGGCGGAGAAACCCGAGGATTGATCACCCTTTACTTAGTTTAGGGGGTGCCCCTGGGGGCCTCGCGTTTCCTGCGTGCGAATGCGGTGGGTCTCGGTCGCGCGGCGGTGATACGAGAAGCTTTGATTCGGCCCATTGTCCTGCTCTTGACAGTCGTTGCTTGCAAAGGCAGGGCGTAGCTTCGAGCCGCTAGCCGAGCCGGGCCCTCCTCGCCCATGTCCTTGCATCCTCACCGAGGTTGGTCTCAAGCCGAAGCGGAATCGGACGCCTTCCTCTCCCACAGATGCTACGCGCCGTCGAACCTGAAGCCTGAATCCTTGTGGGAGATGTATCCACCCGATTGCCGGGCGAAGTGCATTCCGAGAACAAGCTTCCCGGTATCGACGTACCTTTCCAGGATAGATTTCCGCGTCTCGACTGCTCGCACCGCGTCTTCGTCCAGAGGCGACGTCCAGTCTGGTCGAGCGACCTGGCAGGGGTGCAGCATGACGTCGCCGAGAATGGTCGCGCTCTCGTCGCGGGATGCAACCACCACGCTCGTATGACCGGGCGTATGTCCAGGCGTGGCCATCAGGCGCACCCCTGGGAGGATCTCTTGGTCCGCTTCAACTAGACAGAGCAGACCAGCGGCGCTCACCGGATCGATCGAGTCCTTCTTAAACGCTTCAGCATCGATACGTTCCGGCTTCGTCGTCCATCCTTCCCATTCAGGTCGAGCAACGTAATAGGTCGCGTTTGGGAACGTCGGCACCCACTCTCCATCCTGCCAGATCGTGTTCCACCCGACGTGGTCGACATGGAGATGGGTGCAAATGACGCCGGTGACGTCACGCGGAACGGCGCCGGCCGTGTTGAGGCGATCGAGGAAGTCCGTGTCGAGGTTGTCATAGAACGGATTGGTACGCCGCCGTCCGTTGCCGATGCCGGTATCCAGAACAACCAGGTCGTGGGGGGTCTGAATTACGAACGACTGAACGCTGACTCGAAGTTGACCGGATTTCAAGGCGAAATTTGGAACAAGCCACGAGATGCGCGATAGAGCCTCGGGAGTAGCGTCTGGCAGCAGTGAGCCTGGACCGCCGGGAACGGCGCCTTCAAGCTCGACCACCTTTCGGATCGTGACGTTGCCAACCTTCCAGTCGCGAGCGATCGGTCTCTGCTTGTTCACCCTCCGTACTCGGGACGAGAGTCATCGAGGGACGCGCACGTGTACACAACATCGGTCCGGCGTGCTCGCGTCCGGTGCGAACGGTCCTTTCCGGCGAGCGTCATGGACAAGCCTGGCGAACTTCGGGGCGAGCGTATTGTCGGCGCATCTTCACGCGACCTCCACAGCCCTGCACAGTGGGCCAACGTCGCCTGCCAGACCTGCTGGCGTCGTAGAAGAGCCAGCCCGGTGGCCCGCTCCCGGGCGCATCCTGTCCGGCTCACATCACCGTCAACGAGAAGCCCTGCAACGGCGCTGGCCACGCGCCAGAAGGGCCTTGTGAGCTCACTCCGTTGGTCGTCCCACGACCCGCACAACCAAGTCCGTTTTGGTTCGGCGCGCATTAGCAAGCCCTTCTACCTCATCGCTCTGAATGAGACTGAGGTCGCGCCGGAGTAGTTGCTCCAGGCGCGCGATCCCTCGGAACTTTCCGTCGGCGGCTGGGCGTCGCCGAAGCGCCCGATCGAGGCTCGCATCTGCCTGGCTCGGTTGTTTCGTTTCTATTCGAATGAGGCGATCGACGTCTTCCAACCGAAGAGCGCGACTGTGTTCGCACCAGCGCGGAAGGTTCACGTAGGAGGCGAGAAAGTCGGTCGGACGTTGGCTAGTGAGAGCCTCATCGATGTCGGCGAAGTCAAGCGCCAAATGCCTGGCCAGAAGGCGGCAGAAGTCTTTTCTTCTCCCTTGGGCGAGAGTGCGCTTGTTCGCGAGTTGCTCGACCGCTTTCATCTTGCCAGTTTACTCGATTTGACCGGTAAGACAGGTCAAGTTGGTGTGCAGGTGTTTGTCGGTCATGAATGGAGGCAGCATGAACC
>JALZBR010000354.1 GCA_030863485.1 Actinomycetota bacterium | reverse complement strand
GGGAGAAGAGGTTGATGGTCAGCACCTGCTGGCTGGGCGGTGCCGCCTGAGGGGTCGAAGCCGGAGACTCGCCTTTGGAAACTGTCTGACCCGTGCAACTGGCTGCCACGAGCGCAATTGCTGCCAGCCAATTCACACAGCGCGATCCGATTGGGTGACGCGAGGAGCCCATGCGATTCCCTCTCACGCGAGTTTCTCGGTCCCGGAGGAGCGCTAGTCTCCTACGCTTCATGCCGTGCCCGTTGCCTCAAGAGGACGGAGCGCCAACCCGCCTGCTTCGCTCTGCTGCCAGAGGATGCCCTGACCGAACTGGGCAGGCTAGACAACGACAGTGGTGAGCGGTAGGGGCGGCCTGCACTTACCAGATCCAGCTCGAAGCGCTATCTAATGTAGGCGTCTGGCTGGGGCTCGTTGTTGAACGGGCGGAGACGGGAGCGACGGCTGACTGTCGAAGATGACGGGATTCGGCTGCAGAATGCCGTGCCCGCAGGGATCGGGCTGCATCTGGGGCCTGAGAGTGCTGATGCCTCCTCCGCGGCAGCAGCGGCAGCGCGCCGCGTGCTAGGCCAGAGGTTCGGCCTGATCCGCGGCTGCCGCGACGTGGAGTTCCAGTGCCTGTTTCCCGGACTTCACGCCTACGTCGCGCAAGGGCCCTTCCGGATGCCCGGGTGGCGCCAGGATGCGCCAGTGGAGGGCACGGGAGTATCGCCCGATCCCGAGACAGCAAGACTCAGTGCCATCGGCGAAGCCCTGGAGCGCTATTGCTCGGCGGCCCCCGCCCACTGCTTTCAGCTTGTGCGTGCTCCCTTTTCGGACCTCGAAGATGAGGCGCTCCACCCGCGGTTTGTTGCACTTCTCTCCGAGCAGCAGTACCGGCGGTTCCCCGCCTTGGCGCCGCTGACTGAGAGAAAGGTAATCGATTGGTCCTGGGCGTTCTCGCTGACGCGCGAGCGGCCGGTCCTCGTGCCCGCATCACTCGTACATTTCAGCTGTGTTGGGCGGGGTCCAAATAACTTCCTGCCCGAGCTGAGCACCACCGGGCTCGCATGCCACGTAGACCTTTCGCAGGCGATACTTGCCGGAGTCTGCGAAGTGTTGGAGCGTGACGCGCTTGCGATCTGGTGGCATAACCGCCTCCCTCTCGTGCCCTTAGACGTTGCGGGTACGGATGCCGCCGAACTGCTGGCCGGCCCCTTGGCCGCCTCTGGAGCTGAGTTCAGTCTCTTCGGGCTTCCGACGGACACCCGGCTTCCCGTGGTCCTCGCGGTCGCGCGGACTCGGGACGCCTGGCCCCATGCTGTCGTCGGGTGCGCTTGCCGCGAGAACCCGGTGGCTGCAGCCAGCAGAGCCCTGTGCGAAGCCGCGCAAATGCTGTTCAGGCAACGGCGGCGGCCATCACGCCGCCTCAGCAGCATCAGATCGTTCAACGATCACGCTGACTTCTATGGGGGTGCTGAAGGTGCCGGGCTGCTCGATCAGATACTTTCACCGCTAGAGCGACCTGCGCACCTCAGCACGCTGTCCGTCAGCAACCGACATGCGCTAGGAGACGACGGCCTGAAGCGACTGGATACCGTCCTGTCTCGCGTGGCCCGAGCCGGACTCGAAGTGCTCGTCGCCGACATGACCACTGAAGACGTAGCTTTGGCCGGCTTTTTTGTCGTGCGCGTCATCGTGCCCGGCACGGTTGACATGAGCGCCGATGAGCGTTATCCAAGGTTGGGGGCGCGTCGCCTCTACGAGCTTCCGGCGCATCTGGGTCTACGCGTCGAACCAGCGACCGAGTCGGAGCTCAACCTCCTCCCCGTGCCGCTAGCCTGAGCAGGAGGGCCGAGCGCAGGAGATGGTGCCGACGATTCAGGTGACTGCTCCAGGTGATACGAGCGAGCTCTCAGAGCGCGTTGCCAGCTGGTGCAAACGTATCAGCGGTTATCTTGGTAAGCCTCCTCCAGAAGGGGCGAGAGTCCATGTCCACGAAGCACAAGGCATAGCCCAAGTCCGGGGTAGCACGGTCCACCTGTTTCGGACTCCGGAGGGAGAACCTGATACGTCGTTTCTCCCTCATGAACTCGTCCACCTCGTAGCGGGTCCGTCGCGTAGCCGCTTCCTCTCTGAGGGTCTTGCCGTCGACGCCGCCGCAACGCTGCGACTCGGAGAACCCTGCTGGCCCTGCTACCGACTGTCTCCCGACGAGTGGACGATCGAACTGCGCCGGCGAAGCTTGGTTGAGCCCCTCCCCGCGCTCGTCGAGTGCGCACAATCGATCCGCCTTAATCATCCCGAGAACACGACGCGATCCCTGTCGGCTGCCTGGCGTCTGTACATCGTGGCGGGGTCGTTCACTGGCTATCTCTTCCGCAACCTCCACAGGAACCACTTTTGGGAGGGCTACTCTTCGGGTCTGTTGTGGTTAAACACAACACAGCTCCACGAGCTCGAACAGCGCTGGCTGAGCCAGCTTCCTCCGCGGCTGACGCCGAAGGTCAGAGCCCTGCTCTCGAGCTCTCTCGATGACGCAGCCGCAGAACTGCGCCGGCGCAGTTGCCGGTAACCCCGAGGCTTCACTTGGGCACGCGACAGGGCCGCGGCAAATAGAAGACGCACCAGAAAGACCCGTCGCAAGGACCGCACCTTCGGTAGCGAGGCCATCCGAACAAGCAACCATCGTGGAAAGTATCGGTGAAACGCAATGAGTCCGTTGTCTGGAACAACCGCCCTTTGAAAGAGGAAGCTATCAATGATGGATGCGTGATAGGAAGATGCCAGACAAACTGCCCCGCCGGCCCCTTTTACCAGGGCTCTACCATGTTGTAGAGATGGGTGCGGACAAGGTGCAAATCGCCAACGCTGGGCGTTCCGTCGTCCTTTCGGGTCCAGGCCTAGCCGAGCGACTGACGCCCTTCCTCCAGGCCCTAAATGGCACTAAGACCTTGGATGAGTTGCATTCGCAGTTCGCTGGTCTCGCGCCCCAGGTACTGCACGCGCTACAAGAAAAGGGCATGCTAACGGAGGCGTCCGAGGTAGAAGACCGCCCCGAGGCATCTCCCACAATGACGGCGCTGGGCCTACCGGGACCACCGTCCCCGCCCCGGGTCGCGGAAATGCTGGCCAAGTCCAGCGTCTTCCTACTCGGCTGCGGCCCGGTTGGGTGCACAGTCGCCGTTCTGCTAGGAAAGGCTGGACTTGGCCGGCTTGTGCTGGCGGATACCGATGCCGTGGACACCCGAGCGGTCGCTCTCTGTCCAGTTCTGTCGCCCGCGCACGACAGGCGCCCGTTTGCGGAGGTAGCGCGGAGCTTGTGCCTAGAGCTTACGGCTACGCTGGTCGAGGTGGTCGGAAACCCTGAGGAGCACCTACTGGAGGGAGCCGACCTAGCGGTCATCGAATGCGGGTACGAGAGCAGCGGCCAGCAGAACCGGGTTGCAGATGCTTGCTTGCAATCCGGAATCCCCTACCTTTTATACACTCAGGACGCACTCGAGGTTATCATTGGCCCCCTGGTCGCAAAGGGCGGCCGTCCCTGCCACCATTGCGCCGAGACACGTCGCATGGCAAACATCGCTAGACCAAAAGAGTACGCTGCGTACCAGCAACATCGTGCTAGCGCGGCTCCGCGCCCGGACGCGTTTCTTGCCGCTCACTGCGCTACGGTAGCGGGGATAGTAGCGACCGAAATTCTGAAGTATTTGACCGGTGCAGACCCGATGATCGGTGCTGTCACCATAATGGACCTCCTGAGAACTGAGACGCGCAAGGAGGAGATATTCCCCATCCCAGGCTGCATTGGCTGTCAGCTACCAGAGAGCGACGGGTGAGAGATCGATGAGTGCGTTAGGAGCGCAAACAGTGTCACAGTACCGTAGATCGCCCTTCCTCGTGGTCGGATTGGAGGGACGTGACATCGTCTTGCAAAACTGCGACACCATGCGGCGCTTTAAGGTCGACGAGCGGACGTTGCAAGTCCTATCCCGACTTGACAGTTGGGCCTCCGCTACCGAGCTAACCCCTGCCGGTATCTCTGAGGCTGATCTCGCTCATCTCACTAGGCTCGGTGTCGTGGAGGAGAGGGGGGCGCCGGACGACGACTCTGCGACCAAACATTATTGGGATCCATTCGACCTGGCGGTGCAGCGGCGACAGAACGTGGAGCGTTACCGCGAGTCGGAGCTGCGTGCACGCAGAGAGCCACCGCCTCCGGCGACCAAACCCAGAGCCCCTGGACGGGTCATCACCCTCCCCGGCGCGCGGGATCTGCCCGGATCGCTGCAGGAGGCGTTGCGGAGGCGACGAAGCGTCCGCACCTATGCGGCGCGCCCGCTCGAATTAGAGGAGCTTTCCAGCGTACTTTACCACTCCAGCCGTCCGATTGCGCAGTGGCACGATGATCTGCTGGGCGACCATATCTTCAGGCCATTCGCCTCAGCCGGGGCGCGCTCGGAGCTTGAGATTTACGTGATTGCAAACGATATAAGTGGAGTGCCCGCCGGCGCCCACTACTACGACTACCGCATCCACGAACTGGTGCACCTCAGAGATCAAGACGAGCACCAAGAGCGCCTGAACAAATCGATGTGTGCGGCCACGGGACAAGCGATCAACCGTGATCCGCAAGCCATCTTGCTCATTACTGCCGTCTTCGCGCGAGTGATGTGGAAGTATCGGGGGCTAGGCCTCGGCCTACTCTATAAGGACACGGGGTGTCTATTGCAAACGTTGTACCTGGTTGCCACAGCGTTCGATCTTGCTCCGTGCGCAATCGGCGCGGGAGAAGAGCGGGACAATGCCCGCTGGCTGGGCTTGGATCCTCTTTTGGAGTCACAGGTTGGAGCATTCTTGCTCGGGACGAAAGCGGCCTGATCTCATGCGAGTGTCGTTGAGGGGTCCCCAGCTGTCAGTCGAGACGTGCGCAAGTCGCCTCGCTCCCGTAGGCATCCTCCTCGATACGCAGCGTGGGCAGCATGAGGGGAGGCCGGTGCTCCGAGGGGTGCGGGAGGGGGAGCCCGCTGGCTCGACGGCCGAGCAGCACGACGTCGAGTGTGTCGTGAGCTGGCACGGAGTCGACGCTCCCAACGGGGAGCAAGGCATGTCAGAACCGATAATCCAGGCTGTGTGCGGCCTAATGCACTTGCATGGTCTCGCTCAGGGCAGGCCGCGTCGGATCGGCCTCGAGGTCGGGTCAGTGGCCGCCGGTGTGCTGGCCGCGCAAGGGGTGCTCGCTGCCCTCATAGCCAGGAGACGGGGTAGCTGCATAAGAAGGGTAAAGACGTCGGTTGTCCAGGCTGCATTGCTGACCATCTCGCAGTGCATCGCTAGGTGGACTTGTCGCGATGATCCGGGAGGGTGGTTACCCAAAGCCTCAGGCCCTGCTCCGGGCCCGCCCTTCGCCTCCTCGGACGGGCACTGGGTGGAGGTAGAGACGTTCGATCCTGAAGTGTGGCGTTGCTTTTGGGTGGCCCTCGGGGTCGAGTCATCAGTGCTGGGACGGGCCTGGACAGCGTTTAGCTTCCGCTACTCTACATCCAGGTGCACCCTCCCCCGAGAGCTACACGAAGCAACCTCAAAGCACACCCTAGGGCAGCTGGCCCGGCTTGCAGACGAATTTGGCATGAGCCTGTCACGGGTCCGCAGCTATGGCGAGGTCCTGAAGGAGCCGGGCCTGGGCTCCTGGCAGCCAATGGTGGACACATCACGGGCGAGGAAGCACGGCCACGACCTCAGTCTTCCCGCCCCCCAGGCCCGGGGAGGCCAGACGCCTGCCGTGGCAGGAGCGGAGGAGACCGCCCCAGGGACCCTTCCGCTAACCGGACTTCAGGTGGTGGAAGCGACATCAAGGGTGCAGGGCCCACTTGCGGGGCAACTGCTGCGCATGCTGGGCGCGACCGTCACGAGAGTCGAGCCGGTGGGCGGCGACCCCGCGCGAATGACACCGCCCATTGCCGGAGACACAGGCGCCTTTTTCCTATCCATGAATCGCGGCAAAGACGCCGTGCAACTGGACCTCAGCCGCCCCGCTGGTCGCAGCGACCTCATGGATCTGGTGGCAGGGGCGGACGTCTTCCTGCATAACTGGCGCCCGGGCAAGGCCAGCGAATGGAGAGTCGACTTCGAGGACCTCGCCTCCTGCAATCCCCGGCTCGTGTACTGCCAGGCGTCGGCCTGGGGGGATCGAAGCGGCATCTTCCCCCGACTGGGAGTGGAGTTCCAAGTTCAGGCCTACGCGGGGGTAGGGCACGGTATTAACCCGGTGGACGAACCGCCCTTGCCCTCCAACCTGCTCCTCACAGATTTCATGGCCGGCCTCGTTGCTTGCGAGGCCATCCTCCGGGCACTGTATCTTCGAGAGCTTGATGGTCACGCCTACCATATACACACTTCCCTCCTCACCGGAGCTATGACCCTGCAAGCTCACGTTCTCACGGCGATGGCCGGGGGAACAGAGCGTAACCGCAGCAGGGGGCGGCCGCTTTGGGGGCCGCTCGATCGCCCAATTAGAACAGCTGACGGTTTTGTGACTGTGGTCCCACAGCGCCCGGCTACCATAGGGCGCCTCGCGGCGCTCTGTGGCATTAGAGGGGGGTCGTGTGACCTCGAAAGGCAAATTGTGGATCGGATGGCAACAAAGCCGGCCGCGGAGTGGGAGCAGATGTTGTCAGTGGAGGGCATACCCTGCGCGATCATCAGATCGGATCTAACAACGCTGCCGGAAGACGCACTAATTCGCCCCTTGCTCGAAGAGTTTAAAGGCGCCTGGATGCCCGGGCGCCCTTGGAAGTTCTCGGCATGAGCGAGCAAACACTGGCTCACGAGCTAAGGGTCGTATGCGAACGCTTCCATAACCGCCTAGCACTGTGTTCAGAGGAAAGCGTCCTCAGTTATGGAAGTCTGCGCCAGGCCGCTCTGCGGCTGGCCGGAGCATACCGTCGCCTCGGGATCGCTCCAGGGGAGCGAATCGTCTGCTGGCTACCGAACTGCCCCGAGTTCGTGGTTGCTGCCCTAGCGGCCTGGGAGTTGAAAGCCGTCCATGTGGGGGCAGACAAGGAGTTGACCACCGCCGAGGTAAGCGCGCTGCTCGAGCAGCTTGGTGCAGCTGCCATAATCTTCTCCGCCGAAGACGGTCGGGGCCTTTCGGCCGCGAGATCGCTTCGGGAGGCGCACCCAAGGATGCACTTGATAGTTTCAGGAGAGCAGGCCCCAGAGGGATGCTACCGGCTGCCAGCGCTGCTGAGCTCGAAGTTGCCGACTCCCGATGTAGGGGGGGACCCTCCTTCTCCAAGGGACCCGGCAGTCATCTTCCTAACCTCGGGCACGAGTTCGGCCCCGAAGGCAGTGGTTCGGTATCACGGTCAGCTGCTCGAGGCGTGGAGATGGATGGGACAGGCCCTCAAGACGAATGAAGAGGACGTCCACCTTGTTCAGCTTCCCCTCTCCTACGGATTCGGCTTTGGGCAGGCTGTAGCCGGCATGCTGACCGGAGGCCGCCTCGTCTTGGTGAGACGTTTCTCACCCCGTTCGGTGCTCTCGCTAATCGACAGAGAGAACGTCACCGTACTCCACGGTTCGCCTGCCCACTTCAGGCTCCTCGTGAACAGCCTGGACCGTGTTAGCGACGACGTCTCTTCTCTTCGTATCGGCGTGGGCTCAGGTGCGTCGTTCCCGCCGGCCCTGCTCGAGAGGATCTTCGACGACCTTGGGATGACCTTCGTGCTTGCCTATGGATCCAGCGAGGGGTTGGGATGCCTCACCGCGGACCGAGAGGAGATGCTCCGTGGCTCGGTGGGGAGACCCCCGGCGGAGTGGGTCCGAATCCTGGGCCCGGACGGATCACCGCAGCCTGCAGGAGAGGTTGGAGAGATCGCTCTGCGTAAGCTCCACGGCTTTGAGTATTGGGGGGATAAGGAGCGATCGGATGGGCCGCTGCTAGGGAGGTGGTGCCGTACCGGAGACTTGGGCAAGCTGGACGACGAGGGATACCTCTACGTCTTAGGGAGCGTGAAGCACCAGATCAACAGGGGAGGCATAGGAGTCGATCCCGGCGAGGTCGAGGCGGTCTTGAGCTATCACCCCGATCTTGTGGACGCAGCTGTCGTCGGGCTCCCTGATCCCGTTCTGGGTGAGATTGTGTGCGCCTGCGTCGTGCCGCGGGCAGACAAGCAGGCTCCCGGGCTCTCCGAGGTAAGGGAATTCCTCGGCGACGTCCTCGCTAAGCACAAGCTTCCCGAGGAACTGTGTATCTTGACTCAGATCCCACGCACAGCCCGGGGCAAGGTCGACCGAGGCGCCCTTGCTTCCCAAGCGCGGTTACTTACTGCGCACCGGCAGAACGGGTCTCCTTGAGGAGGACCAGGCAGTGACCACCCCAAGGGTGTCGTCAGGCATGTCTCGGAAGAGGTCGGTCGGGGAGACGGCTGCCGCGTCTGTTCAGGTAGGTCTCCGGGCAGATCTTCACTTCCTAGTGCCGGTTCACGAAACCTTGGGGAGGTAATGGTCGCTCTCGGGTGTTCGTCGGATCTTGGAGTTGATGGCGAAGTGACGTTTCGGGCGGGCGCGGGCGTTGCGCCAGCGGATGTAGCCGCGGATGGCAGCGTTCTGCTCGGCGTGCCTGGCGTAGTCGGCGCCGTTGAGGGTGAAGTAGCGCAGCGCGGCGAACTCCGACTCGATCCAGTTCAGCCACGACGCGTAGGTGGGCAGGAACACCAGTTCGACGTTGTGGTGGGCGCAGCAGTCGCGGACTTCTTGGCGTCGGTGGGGCGAGAAGTTGTCGAGGATGATGTAGAGCCGCTGGTGGGGGCCAGCGGCGCGCAACAGCTTGAGGAACGCCAGGAATTCCTGCCAGCGTTTGCGGCGATGGATGCGGTAGAGGATCTTCGCTGGTGAGGTCCAGCGCCGCCAGCATGTGGCGCCCCCCGGCGCCGGGGGTATAGGTGGCGCGCAGCCACGCGGGCCGGCGTCGGCGGTACCAGCCCCTGCCGCCGCGGGCTGGAGGTTGAGCGGCCCGAACTCGTCGAAGCAGATCACCCGCCCCTGGGCGGGGGGATGGTCGTAGAGGTCGAGAATCCGGTCGTTTTTGGCGTCGAAGTCGGGGTCGGGCGACTCCTTCCACGTCTTGGTGTGCTGAAAGCTGATGCGGCGGCGGCGCAGCACCCGCCGCATCGTGTCAGGGGACACGTCAGCGGGAATCACGCGGGTGGCGACCAAGTGCTCGTGGAGCTTGGTCACTGACCAGGTGGTGAACGGCTTGCCCAGCGACTGGGGGCGGGTCAGGGCGAGGCGGCAGAGGTCTTCTGCGGTGGCCTCATCGATCTTCCCCGGCCGGCCCCCGTTCCATTTTTGGGTCCAGCGCCGCGAACCCATGCTGACTGAAGGCGTGGATGACTTCGCGCACGTAGTTGTCACTGCCCTGGATCATGGTGGCGATATCGCGCACCGGTCGGCCCCTGGGCGGAGGCCAGCACGATCATCGCGCGGCGCAGCCGGACCCCGTCGCGGCTGGTGCGGCTGATGCGCATCAGCCGCTGTCCTTCCTCGTCGCTGTTCTCGCGGACGAACACCTCGGGTTGCGGGCCATCGCCACTCCTTCGACGGCGCGATCACAGCCGTCCGAAGTGTTCAACACCAGAATCAAAAGTTGACTCATTTAACACCGTAACGTTCTGTGGAACGGCACTAGCTCGGATTAATCGGGCGAACGGCGCAAATCACGTTAAATTGGTGGAAACTATGCCTTTCCGGGCATTGACACCCCTCTGAGGGAGGCGTACAAGTTCTGGTATCGGGCACGCGGGCCATAAGGGGCAGCGTCGACGAGCTTCTGTTCAGGGGGAGCATTCATGAGTGACATCGTTATCGAAGAACTCAGCGAGCTCGAGCCTCTGGTAGGTGAGTGCAGCAGCTGTTGTGCCGGGGTGTCCTTCGAGATCGAAGAACTTTCTGACCCCGAGCCCCTGGTGGGTGAGTGCAGCAGCTGTTGTGCTGGAGTCTCACTGGAGGACGAAAGCTCCAACGAATAGGTCAGCCTCGACAAACGGCGGGTCCTAAACGGGCGGGGGGAGGCACCAGCCTCTCCCCGCCCGTTTAGCTATGTCCACCCTCTCTTGCACCATCTGAGCATTTTTGCGCGACTGACCGCCTACCGCGACAAGAGCGAGCGGCCCCGAACGATGTCGTTCGAGGCGAGCCGTTGGAACGAGTTGCAAACTGTGGCTGTGGCCTTCTGTCTCCACGCGGCACCACCGGTTCGTTGACACGGACGTCAACGGGTTCGGCCAGGGGCCCAACGTCGACTTTCACCTGCGACCCTTCCACGGATTGAGGAGGCCCTTCCTGTCGTTCTTCCATCGTGAGACGATAGGAAGGGCCCTGATCGAGATGGCCACAGGGCGTTGCTTGTACGGGGGCCTACGACAAGTTGGGAGCTGACGAAGCCAGCCAAACAGCACGAAGCCGGCAGTTCGGCAGATCGCTCGATCGTGGAGAGAAGTGAATGCCAACAACGGGCGTGCCTTTACGCAGGCCGCTTCCGATTCGGCCACCCAGGTGGACCGGATGGGTGTGGTTCGCCGTGCGCCGCCTAATGTGGACTGTCCCCGTAGTCCTTTTTATCGTGGTCGTCACCTTCTCCCTCATGCACCTGGCCCCCGGAAACCCGTGGGATGCGAGCTTGAATGATCCGAGAGCGAGAAACATATCCCTAGACGAAATTACGATCCGAAACCTCGAAGTAAAGTATGGTCTTGACAAGCCATGGCCTGAACAGTTGAGTCTGTATCTGCGCAATGTTGCCCGCTTCGAGTTCGGGGATTCTTACGCGCATCAGGGTCAGTCCGTGCGTGGATTGATCCTCCGTAACTGGATCTCAAGCTTCGCTCTCGGAGTGATCGTCTTCGCGATCGTACTCGTGGCGGCCACCGGCTTGGGCATTTTGGCTGCCTTGCGGCAAGGCTCCTTTGTCGACTACGTGGTCATAGGCCTAGCGACTTTCGGCGCCTCTGTCCCTAACTTCGTCATCGGCATCCTGCTGATCCTATCGCTGTCAGTGGGACTCAATCGGCTCACGGGAGGCGCGTTCTCCTTCCCCAGCGGAGGATTTGGCATGGACGAGCACCTTGTACTCCCAGTTATGACCATGTCCCTCCTGCCCGTGGCATTCATCGCGCGGCTGGTGCGCTCCAGTACGCTCGAGGTGATGCGGCAGGACTACGTTCGTACCGCCGCGGCGAAGGGCGCGAGCGAGCGGTGGATTCTGATCAGGCATGTTCTGAAGAACTCGCTTATCCCCGTGGTGACGGCTCTTGGGCCTCTCTTCGCGTATCTCATCAGCGGATCTGTTGTGGTGGAGAGCGTCTTTCAGATCCCCGGGATCGGAGGGCTGTTTGTAAACGGGGTTAACTCCCGAGACTATCCAGTAATCATAGGTACAGTTGTGGTGTTCGCACTCGTCATCGCTGCCGCGAATTTAGTGGTAGATCTGGTCTATAGTCTTGTCGATCCCCGCGTGAGGCCTAGCTGATGGCCACGTCTCCTGCTGCATACGAGTTGGCGCAGTGGGAGTTGCCGCCCCCCGTCAGCAGAAGGCGCGACACATGGAGGCGGTTCAGAGCCAGTCCGATGGCCGCTACAGGGATCAGTATCGTGGGCGTCCTGGCCGTCCTGGCCCTTGGGGCTCCTCTATTGACGAAATTCGGCCTGATTTCCGACCCCTACGAGCAAAGCATCATGATGGCCCATACGGGGCCGAGCGCAGCACACCCTCTCGGTACTGATTATCTTGGGCGAGACCTGCTGAGTAGGGCGATATACGGGGCTCGCATCTCGCTATCCATAGCCTTGCTGCTACAGATCATTAACCTTCTAATAGGAAGTCTTATCGCGCTCCCCGCCGGCTACCTAGGAGGCTGGCCCGATAACGTCCTCATGCGGTTCACAGATGCAATGTTCGCATTCCCCACGCTGCTCTTCGTACTCGTGATTGCTGCGGTGCTCGGGCCCGGATACTGGAACACCTTGCTGGCAATGGGGTTAGTTAGTTGGGTAGAGGTGGCTCGTCTAATGCGAGGCCAGGTACTTGCGGTTAAGGAGAAGGAGTATATCGAGGCGGCGCGGGCGTCGGGAACACCAGCGCACAAGCTCATCATGAGGCACATCGTACCGAACGCCATGGCCCCAGTTATGGTCAGTCTGACCTTCGGGATCCCCATGGCCATCTTCAGCGAGGCGTTCCTGAGCTTCGTCGGAGTGGGAATGCGCCCCCCAACGCCGAGCTGGGGCGTGATGATCAAGGACGGCTATCAGGCCATCTTCGCCTACCCTCATGAGGTTTTGGTGCCCACGGTCGCCGTCTCGCTCGCCACGCTCGGAGTCAACTTCGTGGGTGACGGCCTGCGGGACGCGTTGGATCCTCGGATGCGAAAGTAGTTGAGTGG
>JALZBR010000334.1 GCA_030863485.1 Actinomycetota bacterium | reverse complement strand
CACTTACAGCGCCGACTGGGCCGCCGTAGCCCAGTGCGAGTCGAGCGGCCGCTGGCATATCGACGCGTACTTCGATGGCGGCCTCCAGTTCCTACCGAGCACCTGGTGGGGCTTCGGGGGAGGCGAGTACGCGCACTACGCGTACCTGGCGACCCGGCGCCAGCAGATCGACATCGCCGAGCGCGTTCTCGCGGTTCAGGGGCCGAACGCGTGGCCGAACTGCTTCAAGGCCCTGCCGGCCGACACGGACGAATAAAGAAAGAAGCTGCTTGTCGCCCAGCCCGGATGGGCTCTACAGGATCTCCCTGTCCACGCCTACGTCGTAGACGATCGATCCATCTGGCTCGACGCGAGCCGCCTCGTGAAGCGTGTGCTCGTGGCTCGTCTTCTCGTCGATCAGGTGGATCACGCGGATCCCTCGCACCACGAGGGCGTCGGCCACCAACCTGCGGTGGCAGCGCCACCAGACCGTCTCGGCGCACATCAGCGCCGGAGACCTTCCCGACTGACACTGCTGCACGACGTCCTCTAGGCCCTCGTTGAACGCGTCGGTCTCCATGTGGTCTGCGTACGCCCGGAAAGCATTGTTTCGCCACGCCGGATGCCTCGAGTCGCCCTTCGCGCGGCTGCGGCGGCCGCCCAGCTCTTCTCCCTTCCACACATAGGCGAGGCCGTGCTCGGGAAGTGACTCGACGAGCGCCTCGCGCGCCAGGTGGGGGTTCCGCTTCGAACCAGGGAAACGCCTGATGTCCACGATCGTGTGTGCGCCCCCGGAGCGGGCGAGGCGCACGAGCTCGTTGGTCGTGCGGGTCCCGTGACCGAGAGTAAAGACCGTTGAGGTGGCCCCGTCGGCCAAGTCGGCCTCAGGCAACGGGATCGCCGGGCTCGACTCCTTCATCGACACCGAGCAGCCGCACCACCCCGCCGCTGTCGATGCCCCCGAGCACCAGGAACTCGCTCTTGAACCCCGCGATCTTCTTGGAGCCGAGGTTGATCGCTCCGACGACCAGGCGACCTAGGAGCTCATCTTTCTTGTAGGTGGTGATCTGAGCGCTGGTGGTCAGCCTCCCCACGTCCGGACCGAAGTCGACGGTGAGCTTCCACGCCGGCTTCCGAGCTTCTGGGAACCTTTCGACTCCGACGACCCTCCCTATACGCAGGTCGAGATCGAAGAAGGCGGCCGCTTCGACATCCGGCTTCTTGGGCATTTTCCGGCCGGGCTCCGCGTGGCTCGACATCTGCCTAACCTAATGCCATGCCGGAGTTGCCCGAGGTCGAGTCCGTACGTCGACAGCTCCACCCGGAGCTGTCCGGCCGGCGCGTGGTCGATGCGTGGTGGGATCCTCATCCGGCCATCCCGCGCGAGTTCGTAGACTTGGGCCTCGCCGTCGGGCGGACCGTCGCCGGGGTGGGCCGTCGGGGGAAATTCCTCATCGCACCACTCGACGAGGGGCTCGAGCTGATCATGCATCTCGGGATGACGGGCGCGTTCAGGTTCGATTTCGACGACTCGTATGTACGCGCCACTCTGTTATTGGATGACGACCGCACTCTTGCGTTTCGTGACGTCCGGCGTTTCGGACGCATGGCCGTCGTGCAGGCCGGCCAGTATGAAGCGATCCCCACGCTCGCGATGCTCGGCCCGGAACCGTTGTCGGAAGAGTTCGACGCGGAGACCTTTGCCGAAGTGCTTGCCCGCACCCGAGCTCCGGTGAAGCCATATCTGATGTCGCAACGGCCCGTTGCAGGGGTGGGAAACATCTATGCGGACGAGGCTCTCTGGCTGGCTCGGATCCATCCCGGGTCCCGGCGGGTCGGCAAGGCGCGGGCCCGCGCGTTGCACGCAGCGATCCGCGACGTTCTGAGCGCCGCAATCGAACGAGAGGGGACCACCTTTCGCGATTACCAGATGGTCAACGGCGCCAGCGGACGCAACGCGACGTTCCTTGCGGCCTACGGTCGGGGGGGCCAACCGTGCCCCCGGTGCGAAACGCTTTTGACAAAAGTGATCATGGGAGGCCGTGGGACGACGTACTGCCCCTTCTGCCAGCGGGTTTGAAGACGGCTCGGTCGGGCATAAATCTCGTACATCGCGAGACCGACGACATCGTCGGCTGGACAAGACAATCAGGCGCACCGTTGAGGGAGGAAACGCGCGGCCGGGCTTCCGGCGGCGCGTTTCTCTTGTGAGATCGCGCCTCTCTTCGAGGCCTTATTCCTCCGTCGTCAAGTCGATCGATCCCAGTGGCTTCGTAGCCGGGCCCTGCAGGACCTCGCCCTCGGTCGTGAAGCGCGAGCCGTGACAGGGACAGTCCCAGCTCTTCTCCGCCCCATTCCACTGAACGATGCAGCCGAGGTGGGTACATCGAGCCGACAGCGCGTGCACGTTCCCACCCTCGTCTTTGTAAACGGCGACGCTCTTCGGCCCCACGGCGACGACGTTGCCCTGTCCTTCGGGGATGTCGGCAACGTTCTTGGACAGACTCCGTATCCGATCCGTGAAGAAGCGAATGGCGACGTTGGTGTTCTCTTTGATGAACTCCTTCGCCGAAGCGGACGGGTTCAGACGGTTCGAGTCGTATAGGCCGGCCCAGGGGTTCTCGACCCCTCGCACGAGATCCGTCAGCAGCATCCCGGACATGGTCCCGTTGGTCATGCCCCAGCCGGCGAAACCCGTCGCGGTGAAGACGTGCTCCGAGCCCCGCGTGAGCTGCCCGACGTAGGGAACGTGGTCCACGGACTTGTTGTCCTGAGTCGACCAGCGGAATTCGAAGGACTTGATGTCGAAGCGCGACCTCGTCCATTCCTCGAGAGCGGCGTACCGTCTGCCGGGGTCCGGCTCCTGGCCCACCTTGTGGCCTTCGCCGGTGATGATCAGCAAGCGCCCGTCTTCGTAGGGCGTCGTGCGAACCGATCGGGTGGGCGAGGTCGAGGTGATCCACATGCCTTGCGGAGCCTGCTCTTCTGCGATCTTGGCCGTGACGACGTAGGCGCGGTACGGGTGCACCTTCGCGAAGAAGAGCCCCCGATCGAAGGTGGGGAAGTGGGTCGCGACGACGACTTTGTCGGCCGAGATCGTCGCGTCGGGGGTGCCGACCACGCACGGTTCGCCTTCTTCGAGCTTGGTCGCGGCCGTGTGCTCGAAGACGAAGCTGCCGTCCCCGTCGATGGCCTCGGCAAGAGCAACGAAGTACTTCCTGGGATGGAACTGCGCTTGATCCGTCCACTTGACGGCCCCGGCAACCGGGAAGGGCAACGTGCTTTCCGTCGTGAAGCTGGCCGGCAGGCCAGTTGCGCGCGCGGCCTCGGCCTCTTGCTGCAGGGTCTCGATCTGATCGGGAGATTCGCTGTAGACGTAGTTGTCGGTCGGCTCGAAATCGCAGTCGATGCCGAGCTCCTCCACGAGAGAGGAAATCTTGCCGATCGCCGCCTGGTTCGACTCGGCGTAGATCCTTGCCGCCTCCGCGCCCATCTCTTTGGTTATCTGCGAGTAGATCAGCCCGTGACCCGCGCTGATCTTCGCGGTCGTGTATCCCGAGACACCGTGCGCGATCCTGTTCGCCTCGATGACGGCAACGCTCTTGCCGGCGCGCTTCAAAAGGAGCGCAGCCGTGAGTCCGGTGATCCCACCCCCGATCACGGCAACATCGACGGAAACGACGCCGGCCGCTGCCGGATACTCGGGGCCCTCGACGCTGTCGACCCAGTACGACTCGTGGCGATAGGTCATCCTTTGATCACTCCCACTGGCCTCAGGCGAGCGACGACGCGCGACAGGCGTCCTCCTTCGCAGGTCTCGACGACTTCCGACGCGTCCTTGTATGCGTAAGGGGCTTCCTCGGACAGCAACTTCCACTGCGAGCGCGCCATAACGATGCCCTTCTCTTCGAGTTGTCTTTTCAACTCTTCGCCCCCCATGATCTTTTTGGCTTGGGTGCGCGACATGGCACGCCCCGCCCCGTGACAGGTCGACCCGAAAGATCTCTCGGCCGAGTCGGCCATCCCCACCAGCACGAAGGAGTTGGTTCCCATGGACCCCGGGATCACGACGGGCTGGCCGATCGACTTGTAGCGATCCGGGATGTCGGGGTGGCCCGGCCCAAACGCGCGCGTTGCACCCTTGCGGTGCACGCACAGCTTCCGCAAGCGTCCATCGACCTCGTACTCCTCGATCTTTGCGAGGTTGTGGGAGACGTCGTATACGAGCGCCATCCCCATGTCCCGATCGCTTCGTCCCATGACCTGAGAGAATGCCGCGCGCGCGAGGTGTCCGAGGACCTGCCGGTTCGCCCGGGCGAAGTTCCCCGCCGCGTCCATGGCTCCGAGGTATGCCTGCGCCTGAGGGTGATCCAGGGGCGCCGCGGCCAGCTGGCGGTCGGGGAGACCGAAGTCGAGTTTCAGGCGGTCGATCGCCTTGACGTGGTCGGAGCAGGTCTGGTGGCCAATGCCGCGGGATCCGGAATGGATCATCACGCAGACCTGGTCCTCGAAAAGACCCATGGTCTCCGCCGCTTCGGGGTCCCGGATCTGGTCGACGACCTGGACTTCGAGGAAGTGGTTCCCTCCGCCCAGGCTCCCCAGCTGCGGAGCGCCTCGTTCGATCGCCCGGTCCGAGATCTTCTCGGGACTCGCGTTCGGAAGGGCTCCTTCGTCTTCGGTGACCTCGACGTCCTCGTCCCAGCCAGCACCCCTGCCGATTGCGAACCTCGATCCTTCCCGTAGGACGCGGTGCACCTCCGAGCGGCTCAGTGGCATCCCGCCCTTCTGTCCCACGCCGCGGGGGACGCGCCTTCCGAGGACCTCCACGATGTCGCGCAGCCGAGGCTTCACCTCGTTCTCGAATGACAGGTCGCTGCGAAGGAGGCGGACCCCGCACCCGATGTCGAAGCCAACGCCTCCCGGAGAGATCACGCCCTCTCCTTCGACGTCGGTAGCCGCCACGCCCCCGATCGGGAACCCGTAGCCCCAGTGGATGTCGGGCATCGCCAAGGAGGCACCGACGATCCCGGGAAGCGTCGCCACGTTCGCCACTTGCTCGAGGGCCCGGTCCTGCCTCGCCTTCTCGAACAGGCCCTCGGAAGCGAAGATCCGTCCCGGAACGCGCATCCCCGCCACGTAACCCTGCGGGATCTCCCACAGGAACTCCTCCAGACGATGAGGCTCCACGTCGTTGAGGCTAGTCGCGTCGTCGGCGGGCTGCGCAGGGCGCGGTCATCGAAGGCCCGTTCGCGCCCCGATGCCGGTCAGGAGCTCGCGGATCCTGAGCGGACCGGACGTGGAGGGGGCCAGGGGAGGGGTGGGGAACCCTGCGCCGTCCCGGATCCCCTGCAGTAGCTCGAGCAGGGCGTAGTCGGCGGTGAAGCGCGGGCTCCAGCCGAGCTCCTTGTTCGCCCGGGTTGGATCCATGATCGGGGTCTGCAGCGCCATGTCCACCCAGCCCTCGGGTGACGGTTGCAGTCTCAGCCGCCACGATGCCCATGCTCCGACCCTCAGCGCACCTTCGGGAAGCGACACCAGGGGGGCCCCGAGGAGAGCCGACAGGGTCGGGGGGTCGAGCACCGGATCGGCGGCGATGTTGAAGGGGCCGCGTACGTCCGTCGTGGCGGCGAGACGGTAGGCCTCGGCCACGTCCTCGGAGTGGACCGCCTGGAAGACCAGTCTCTCGAGGTCCGGGATGGCGGGGATGAGCTTTTTCTGCACGAGGGCGTTCGGGAGCAACGGTCCGATGAACAGTCTCCGCACGCCGGTCGCCGCCTCGCGCTTGAAGATGAGGGCGGGGCGCAGTCGGACCACGCGGATCTCGGGATGGTCGAGCTCGAAGTGATCCAGCATCCGTTCGGTCTGCGCCTTGTGACGCGAGTAGAAGGAGGTCGCGATCCCGTCGGTCGGCCACGTCTCGTCCACCGGGTCGTCCTTGGGGCCGGGGGAGTACGCGCCGATGGAGGAGGCGTAGACGAGCGCAGGCACCCGTGCCTCGGCGACTGCCTGGAAGACCCGGCGGCTTCCCTCGAGGTTGGTGCGCCTCAGCGTGTCGGGGTCCCTCGAGGGCTGGATGAGCCACGCCAAATGGATCACGCAATCGGCCTTGCGGAACAACGGGGTGAGCTCGTCGACACCGATGTCGGCCGAAGCCCACGAGGTCTTGGGAGCATCCAGCTCCGGGATCCGCCGGGCGACGCCGACGATCGAATCCACGCGCGCATCCCGACCGAGAGCCTCGACGACGCTCGTTCCGACGTTCCCGGTGGCACCGACGACGACTATCCGCATGTCTCCCTTTCGGCTCTGCCCGCGCGATCGCCTTACCCACGCCGTCGCCACATAACCACTCGCCTTACACGCCAGCGGTGCGCGCTCGGTCAGGGAGACTAGATGTCGAAGAAGACCGTCGCGACCCACTGGTCGCCCGAGCGCTCGACTGCGAGTTGGTGGAAGGTGACGGCCTTGATCTGGACGCCGTCGGAGTGTCCTCCGGCAAAAGCCCGGACCCGGACCACGCCCCGGGCCCGCCGCTCGCTAACCTCGTCGAGGTGGATGCCGGCCACGGAGGCGCTGCGGGAATCCTGGACGTAGAGGGCCTCGCCGAGCCACTCCACGAGTAGCCCTGCGAGGTCGTCCGCCTCGACCTCCAGAGCTATCTCCTCACCCTCGGGGGCCGGGTGCAAGGTCCCGGCTATCGCATGCATCCCTTCGGTGGCGATCGCGAAGAGCTCTTCGAGCGAGTCCGCCCTCGCCCTGAGGCCGATGTCGGCCGTGTGCTCGAGGATGTCGTAATGGCCCATCGCCCCACCCTCGCACGGTCTTCCGACCCCGGTGCCTAGGCCCACGGCCGGCGCGCCCTTAGCCCTAGGGCGCTTTCACAAGATCTCTAACCCGTCGCTTTCATCCCTTTTCTTTTAGGGTGAACCCAAGCCAAACGAAAGGTCCACCTACCGGATGAGCCCCCGGGCCCCCCTGTCACCGCTTCACCAAGCGGGCGCTCGACTCCCGATGGACGAGGAGGAGCGCCGAAGAAGGATCATCGCTGCGCGCCGCAGGGCCGCTCGCCAGCGCATGTACGCCCGCCGTCGCCGCACGCTTCTGGTCCTGGTCCTTCTGATCGGATTCATAACCGTGCGTGGGGCCTTCGGCGGGGGCGACGACGAGGGTCCGACGAGGGGGACCCGACCCGTGGTGGCCGCCGGCGGCGGAGCGAGCGCATCGCCGACGCCGACCGAGAGCGCGGCGCCCGAGTACCCGATCAAGCGGGTCGTCTTCATCATCAAAGAGAACCGTACCTACGACAATTACTTTGGTCGTTATCCGGAAGGTGAGGGCACCGACACGGCCCTCATATCGACGGGGGAGGAGATCGAGCTCGAGGTCGCGCCGGACGTCTTCGAACCGGATCTAGGCCACTCGTTCACCGACGCGGTCCAGGGCATCAACGGCGGCAAGATGGATCGCTTCGACCTCGTCTTCAACGGCGAGACCATGCAGGGCTTCACCTCCTTCGAACGCGAAGGGATGCCCAACTACTGGTCCTATGCCGACAACTTCGTGCTTAGCGACCACACCTTCTCTTCCATGTACGGCCCGACGTTCCCGGAGCACCTCTACACCGTCGCCGCTTACGCGGGAGACGTCGTGGGCAACAAGGACCCGCTTGGCGGTGAGGGGGGTTACTGCGCGGACCCCGAGGAGATGGCCCCGGCCTTCGAGCAGCCCGTAACGAAGAAGGAGCGGGAAGAGATCATGGACGCCGAGGCCCAGCAGTACGACGTGGGCGAGGACTGGGAGTTCGACGACATCACGAAGTACTGGACCAAGGTCCGGGCCTGCTTCGACTTCGAGGTCATCATGGACCAGCTCGAGGAGCGGGGCATCTCGTGGAAGTATTGGGCCGCCGACGGATCCTGGATGAACGCGCTTCTCGCGATCGAGCACATCTACGAGAACCCGAAGTTGTGGGGGCCGAAGGTCGAAGACCCGGCTCGTTACACGGGCGAGGACGGCACGCTCCAGGACCCCGTGATCGATGACATCGAGGCGGGCAAGCTCAAGAGGGTGAACTGGATCGTGCCTCCCCCGGGTGAGAACGAGCACCCCGGTGGACCCAGCGTGTGCATGGGCGAGAACTGGACCGTGCGTCACGTGAACGCGATCATGAACTCGAAGTACTGGAAGGAGACCGCGATCTTCTTGACCTGGGACGACTACGGGGGCTTCTACGACCACGTCCCTCCGCCGCAGGTCGACCACATGGGTCTCGGCCCCCGCGTGCCGATGCTGATCATCTCGCCGTGGGCCAAGCAGGGCTACGTCGACAGCACGGTCTACGAGTTCTCGTCGGTGCTGAAGTTCATCGAAGAGATCAACGGGCTCGAGTGCATGACCGAGCGAGACTGCAACGCCGACAGCATGATGAACGCGTTCGACTTCGAGCAAACCCCGGACTTCGAAGGGCGCAAGCTCCTACTCGAAGAGCGGGATTGTGAAGGTCTGCCGGCCGAGGTGCAGGAGGCCTACGAGGAGGGAACCTCCGACGACATGTTCAGGGCCCTGGGGGACTAGCGCGCCCTATTCCTCTCCGCAGCTCTCCGGGATGTTGATCTCCTGGCCGACCGAGAGGACCTCCTCGCCGCCGTTCGCATCGATGAGGCACTGGGTGATACCCGGCGTGACCTCCCCGAACTCCTCCTCGGCGATCGAGTTGTACGTGTCACCGGCCTGGACCGTATAGGAGGTGATCTTCCCCTCCGGCTCGTCGGTCGGCTCGTCGGTGGGCTCGGCCGTTTCCGTCGGCTCGTCGGTGGTCGTGATCGTGGGGGCCGGGCTCGTCGGCGGTGGCGCAGCGGTGGCGTCCTGGAGCTCGGCGATCCGATCCTGTGCCTCCGACAGCTCGGCTCTCGTCTCCTCGAGCTCGGCGGACGCCTCGTCGGGAGCGGTGGAACGACCGAGCAAGAAGGCAAGCAGGAGGATCCCGGCCAGGGCGAGCACTCGGCCCCAGAGCAACTTCGGTGAACCCTCGTCGTCCTCCCAGTCGAGATCCGGGTCGGGATCGTTCGCCACGAAGGGTCGGGTCGGATCGTATTCGTCGTTCACGGGATCAAACTCTCCTAGAGGGGGCCATAACGACCTCAGGTTAGCCGGAAAGTGCCCGAGCTTCTACGAATCCTGGAAGTAGGAGATCATCCCGGCGTCGACGGCCTTCAAGAACGTTCGCACTGCACGGCCCGTTCGACGAAGATGCTTCCGTCTCAGGTTCCCGACGCGGTCCGACTCGTCGTGATAGTTCGGCTCGATGCCGCTCCACATCAAGGACGCCGGGATGCCGGCTCTCTCGAAGGGTCCGTTGTCCGAACAGTCGCACGTGACGCGGTAGTCGACGCCGATCCCCGCTCGCTCCAGCTTCCTGTAGAGCGTGAGTGCGACTCTCGGGGGACCGATGCCGGCCGTCGCGATGATGAGAGGGCGTCCGTCCGCGATCATGTCGACCGAGATCATCCCGGCGATCCTTCTTCGGCCCCGCTCGCCCTGACGGTTCACAAAGACCTGTGATCCGACGTGGTGGAGTCCGTTCGTCCCGTACTCCTCCGAGCCGAAGGCGACGAACCTCAGCCACCTGGCCTGGGGCGTGCCGGCGAAGATGCGAGCGGCCTCGAGCATCACGGCAACCCCCGAGGCGTTGTCGTTTGCTCCGGGAGACCCCGCCACGGTATCGATGTGCGCGCCGATCACGAGCTTCTGGCGGCGCGGGTCGGGCGGAGTTGCGACGACGTTGTGCGAAGTCTCCCCGTCGACCGCGAACTCCTGAACGTCCACCCTGTAGCCGAGCCGGCGGAGCTCGTCGGAGACGTAGGCAATCCCCCTGTGCTCCCCGGCCGTGGCTCTCACCCGCACGCCGATATCACCGGCGAGCGCGCGGACGTGGGCCATGGCCCGGGCGTTGTCGTAGGGCGCCGGGTCGTCCTGCAGGCCCCCCAATCGGGGAGAGCCCGCCGGTCTCGAGCGAGACGTGTCCCTCTCGACGACCGGGGGGGAGCTCCCCGTGGCGCCCGGGTCGACCCCGGCACAGGAAGTCAGAAGAGCGGCAGCCGCCATAGAGACGGCACACCTCGTAAAGACCCTCACGTACCCAGGGTACGGCAGGACCGGGGGGTTTGATCGCCGCAAGAGGGGGGTGACCTGAAGGAATACCCCCCTGTGTGGAGAAAGAAGCATCAGCGAGGCGACCTCGCGGATGGCGGAAGGGGGCGCTGCCTCCTCGAACAGGGAGAGATCTATGAAGAGCAAGGTCATGTCCGTCCTGGTGGCGTCCGGCCTGGTTGCCGGCCTCGGCCTCCTGCCGGCAAAGGCTGCGACCGTGGTCCCCGAGAACGTCCAGATCACCGATCCGGCCGGTGACGCCAACTATCTCAACGACCAGGGTCTCGCCGGTGTCGGCTTGTCGGCGGGGGGCCAGGGCGTGTACGTCCCCGACAGCGATGACAACGTGACCCCGGCCGACGTGGGCAACGCAAGCGACGTGCTGAAGGTGTGGTTCTCGAACACGGCGGACAAGGTATCCGCGCACATCCTGACCGAGCGCGCCGCCCCCGCCACGGCGGGACTGGTCTTCCGCGTGATGGCCAGCCCGGGCGAGGGGGAAGTCGGCAAGTCGGCGACGGGCTGCCTGTGGTTCGAGGCCTACATCGCCGGCGAGGAGCCCAACTCGAAGCAGAAGACGACCTATCAGGGCTCGAGCTTTGCCCGTCTGCGGGATGTCTGCAACCTCGGCTCCGCGGCCAGCACCACCGTCCCCGGTGAGTTCACGATCGAGACGATCGAGGAGGTGGGAGCCGTCACGACGATCACGATCCCCCGCTCCGCCAGCCCTCTTCTCGGCAAAGGCGAGACCCTCACCAAACCGTACATCGAGGTCCGCAACCTCTTCGGCGGCGAGGCCCCCTCACCGGTCGGGACGACAACGGTAACGGCGCCGGTGGTCGATACCTCGAAGGTGGGCCTAGACTACAAGCTGGTGGAGGAGCAGGACAAGAAGGGCTGCAAGAAAAAGAAGAACAAGAAGAAGAAGTGCAAGAAGGTCGTCGAATCGGAATAGGGTTGCGGCGAGAGATCGCCGCAAGCAGGACGGTTCAAACGGAGGGGCCCGGTGGGGCCCCTCTTCTTGTGCACGGGGTGATCGGCCGGCTGCGATTAGAGTGGTGCCTCCCATGGCCAACGACAAACGCAAAGAGCCCCTCCCTACGGGCTGGGTGGAGCGGGGGGCCAAGCTTGCCGGTCAGACCGGTAAGTCCGCCGCCCGCTTCGTAGGCACCCGATTCAAGACCTTCGCAGCGCCGCAACGAGCGAACGAGTACCTCGAGGGCTTCCACAACCAGACCGCGAAGCAGCTCGTCGAGATGCTGGGCGAGATGAAGGGCGCGGCCATGAAGCTCGGGCAGCTGGCTTCTTTCTACGAGTTCGCCGCCCCCGGCGAGTACATGGAGACATACCGAGACGCGCTCACGATGCTGCAGAACCACGCCCCGCCGATGGACCCCGAGGCCTCCAAGGCCGTCATCGAAGAGGAGTTCGGCAAGCCGGTAGACAAGCTCTTCGCCACCTTCGACGACGAGGCGGTTGCTTCCGCGTCCATCGGGCAGGTGCATCGGGCCACACTTCCCTCGGGCGAGGAAGTGGCGGTCAAGGTCCAGTACCCCGGTGTGGACCAGGCGGTCAAAGCCGACCTGAAGAACGTCTCCGCGATGACGAAGCTGGCCGTCGCTGTGGCTCCGAACCTCGACCCCAAAGAGGTGGCCAACGAGGTCAAAGAACGCGTGCTGGAGGAGCTGGACTACAGGCGGGAGGCCAAGAACCAGGCGAAGTTCGCGGATCTCTTCCGCGATCACCCCTTCATCGTCGTGCCCAAGGTATACGAAGATCTCTGCAAGACCCGGGTGATCGTTCAGGAGTTCGTGCATGGCGAGCCTTTCGTCGACTCCTTCGAATGGCCGCAGAAGAAGAAGGACGAGTTAGCGGAGGTGCTATTCCGTTTCTTCTACGGAAGTCTCAACAGGTTCCAGTTCTTCTCTGCAGATCCCCACCCGGGCAATTACCTGTTGCTGCCGAAGGGTAAGGTGGCGTTCCTCGACTACGGGCTCGTGAGGACTATCGATCCGGGCACGCTCGGGCACCTGTTGGAGATCACCCAGGCCCTCATCGTCGACGACAAGGAGCGCGGACGGCGCGCACTCGAGGGGATCGGCATCCTCAACCGCCGCACCCCCGAGATCGATGCGGTGTGGCACCACCTCATGGCGATGAACAAGCCCATCCTCGAGGATCGCCAGTTCACGATCGATCTTCCGCTGGTCCAGGAGATCGGCTCGGCGGGCTTCGATCCCCGGACCGAGGCGTTCCAGACCCTTCGCAAGGTCGGCATCCCGGCCATCATGGTGACCTTCAATAGGATGTCCTTCGGCGTCGCATCTCTCCTGGGTCGCCTCGGCGCCACGGCCAACTGGCAGGCCATAGCCCGCGAGCTCTGGGAGGGTGCCCCCGGGTCCACCAAGCTCGGTCGCCTCGAGGAGAAGTGGGTCGAGAAGACGCACCCCGACTGGGTCCCACCCCTAAAGCAGTAGACGTTCGACTCATGCAGGTATGACGGATCACATCGTCGCCTATCAGGGTGAGGCGGGCGCGTACTCCGAAGAGGGGGCCCGTCAGCTCTTCTCGGGGGCCGAGCACCGGCCCTTTGCATCCATCAGGAAGGTCTTCGAGGCAGTCGAAGTCGGGCGCGTCGATTTCGGTCTCGTCCCAATCGACAACTCGCAGGCCGGCAGCATCAACGAGACCTACGACCTCTTCTTGAAGCACGGTCTTCATCTCGTCGGCGAGACGATCGTGCGCGTCGACCACTGTCTGCTGGCGTTGCCGGGGACGCACGTCGACGACCTCGAGGAGGTCATCTCCCATCCGCAGGCAATCGCCCAGTGCGAGGAGTTCCTCACCGCCCTGACCGCGAAGCCGCGGCCCGAGTACGACACGGCCGGCTCGGCCAAGAGGATCGTCGAGGAGAAGCTGGCCACTACGGGGGCCATAGCCTCACGCCGTGCCGCGGAGCTCTACGGTCTCGAGATCCTGGCCGAGCACATACAGACCTATCCCGACAACTACACACGCTTCGGAGCGCTGTCGCGCAGTGCGGAGTCGCTCTCGCCGCCGAACAAGTCCTCCCTCGTGTTCGGAGTGGGCCACGTCGCGGGCTCGCTCATGCGTTGCCTCGGCGCTTTCGCGGATCGTCATCTGAGTCTCAACAAGCTCGAGTCCCGTCCCCGCGCCGGAAGGCCCTGGGAGTACGTCTTCTACGCGGATGTCGAGGCCGCTGCAGACGAGCCCGCGATGATCGAGGCCCTTTCAGACGTAAGCGAGCATTCGACCTTCACGCGGCTGCTCGGGAGCTACGCCTCGACCCTTCCGCGGAGGTCCTGAGCTTTCGAGGACCGACCCTCAGGCCGGATAGGCTGGGCGACCCACAGAAACCAGATTTCGTACTCGTAAGGAGAGGACGCCATGGCCCAGATCGAGCTCCTGCCCGAGGTGACGAAGTTCATCGAGGGCTCGCCGCAGATGATCATCGGCGGCCACCGCGTTGGAGCGCATTCCGGCGAGACGTTCGAGGTGGTCGATCCGGCTTCCGGCAAAGCGTTGACCGAGGTCCCAAGAGGCGACGTGGGCGACGTCGATCGCGCCGTCGCGGCCGCGCGAGAGGCCTTCGAGGACAGGCGCTGGAGTGGGCTCCGGCCGGGCAAGCGCACCGAGATCCTCTACAAGCTCGCAGATCTCATCAAGCGCAACCTGCAAGAGCTCTCGCAACTCGAGGCGATAGATGCGGGCAAGCCCGTCAAGATCTCGTCGGGCGAGATCTGGCTCACCGCGGAGGTCTTCCGTTACTACTCGGGGTGGCCCACGAAGATCTACGGGGAGACCAACCCGAGCGCGGATGACATGTTCTCTTACACGCTGCGCGAGCCGGTGGGGGTATGCGGCGGGATCATCCCCTGGAACTACCCGCTCGTCATGGCCGCCTATAAAGTCGGCCCGGCCCTCGCCTTCGGCAACACGATCGTTCTCAAGCCGGCCGAGCAGACGCCGCTGACGGCCATCCGTCTCGGCGAGCTGTGCCTGGAGGCCGGCGTTCCGGAGGGCGTGGTCAACGTCGTGACGGGCTTCGGCCACGAAGCAGGACACGCGCTCGCGGGGCACCCGGACGTCGACAAGGTCGCGTTCACAGGCTCGACGGAGGTGGGACGCAAGATCCTCCACGCGGCAGAGGGCAACCTCAAGCGCGTCTCGCTCGAGCTCGGTGGGAAGTCGCCCAGCATCGTCTTCCCCGACGCAGACATGCGCCGAGCAGCGAAGGGCGCCATGCTCGGCGTCTTCCTCAACTCCGGTCAGGTGTGCACGGCGGGCACTCGCATCATCGTCGAGAAGTCGGTCCACGACGACTTCGTTTCGTCGCTCGTCGAGGGAACGCGGAAGATGAAGGTCGGTCATCCGCTCGACGAGGACTCGGCGCTCGGCCCCCTCGTCTCTGACGCGCAACTCGAGAGGGTCACCGGCTACATCGACATCGGCCGCTCGGAGGGGGCCGAGGTCGCGATCGGTGGAGGGACACCCTCGGACCTCGGCGACGGCTACTACGTCGAGCCCACCGTCTTCACCGGGGTTCGCAACGACATGCGCATCGCCCAGGAGGAGATCTTCGGCCCCGTCGCGGCGGTCATAGAGGCGAACGACCTCGACGACGCGGTGTCGATCGCGAACGACACGATCTACGGTCTCGCGGCCACGGTGTGGACGAAGGACCTATCGACTGCCCATCGCGTCGCGAAGGGATTGCGGGCCGGGACCGTGTGGGTCAACACGAGCGGTCTCTACGACCCTGCGGTGTCGTTCGGAGGCGTGAAGCAGTCCGGGTTCGGTCGCGAGCTGGGCAAGGCGTCGATGGACATCTATACGGAGACGAAGTCCGTCTGGGTCAACCTGAAGTAGGACAACCTCTAATCCGTCCGGAAACCCGAGCCGACGTCGGCGTCGGGCCCCAGGTCCTCGGTCTCCACGGAGTCGACCGCGGCGTCCGGAGGGCCCTTCTCGCACCACCTGACGAGCTCGGCGACGGCCTCCTCGGAGCCCGAGGCGATGACTTCGACGCGACCGTCCGGCAGGTTGCGCGCCGATCCGGCCAAGCCTAGGTGCTCGGCTTCGCGCCGGCACGAATCCCTGAAGAAGACTCCCTGAACGCGCCCCGAGACGAGCACTTTCCTCGCGACCGTCAAGGCTCTGCGGGCCGGACGACGACGACGTCGTGCTGCGGCTCCAGCGCCACGATGGCTTCCGGGAACGCCTGAGAGATCGAGGGGTCGATGAAGATCCGGACCCCTCCTTTTTCGATTGTGGATTCGTCCTCGAGGGGGCCCTCCGCCAGCTCGACCTGGACGTCGAACCCACCTCCGAGGCCCGTGGCGCCCCGGAGCCGGATCCCCCCGGAGGACGGGTCCACCCCGCCCAGATCCAGAGAGCGCCTCAGCACCTCCAGCGCCTCGTCGGTCACCTCTATGCCCATGGATCCTCCCTGTTCTCTGGCGGACCATGACCCTAATGGGCTCAGAGCGGAGCCGAGCTCTCAAGACCCCCCTTTATCGGGTCGATAGCGCCTTGTAGGGGCGCCCCTGGTGCGCCCGCGCGTCGTTACTCGGGGAGTGAAGTGACGGTAAGGGATCGAGCGGCAACGGATCGAGGCCAGCCCACGCTGGACTCTTATAGACGCCTGGCCGAGGTCTTCCACGACGTCCTGTCCGAGCACAGCTCCGACGCCCTCCTCGATCGCATCGCCGACACGCTGGACGACCTCATCCCGTACGACACGCTCACGATCTACAGGGCCGTGGAGTCCGACAGGCTGCTCGTCCCCGTCATGGCAAGAGATCAGTGGGCGGACGAGATCATGGACAGCCGGATGTTCTTCGGGGAGGGCCTCACGGGGTGGGCCGCGGAGCATCGAGAGCCGGTGCTCGCCAACCAGGCACACCTCGACCCTAGGACCCAGCAGATCCCGGGGACGCCGGAAGAGCCGGAGGCATTGATCAGCGTCCCGCTCGTGACCGGGAGCCACATCAAGGGGGTCCTGAATATCTACCGGATCGGAGAGGCGGAGTTCTCGGAGGGGGAGTTCGAGCTCGCGCGTAGCTTCGGGGACGCAGCCGCACTCGCCCTCGACAACGCCGACAGCCGCGCCAATCTGGAACGTCTCGCTCACACCGATTCGCTCACCGGTCTCTACAACCACCGGTTCTTCCACGAACGCCTCCGGGCCGAGCTCACCCGAGCGACGCGAGTGCATGACTCTGTGACCGTTTTGATGCTCGACATAGACGACTTCAAGAAGGTCAACGACATCTTTGGTCACGCGGTGGGCGACCAGATCCTCGCGTCGATAGCGGAGATGCTGGGCGAGATGGTCCGCGGATCCGATCTCGCCTGTCGCATCGGCGGCGAGGAGCTCGCGCTGATCATGCCGTCCTGTCATGCGGGCGACGCTCTGGGCTTCGCGCGGCGATTGAGAGACCGTCTCGCGCAGATGGCGTTCGACCCCGTCGGCCGGGTGACGGTCTCGGTGGGGATCGCCCAGGGGCCCGAGCATGCCATGAACCCGCGCGATCTACTGGCGTGTGCCGAGGGCGCAATGATGACCGTCAAAGCTCGCGGCAAGAACGGCGTCCTCCTGTACGAATACGGACAGACGGAGCGCCCGAGGAGCACGGAGGACCGTGATCGGAGCGACGTCCGCTCGATCGCGCACATGAAGATGCTGCAGAGCCTCGCCGGCAAGCTCAACCGTTTGAACGAGGTGCAGCAGATCGCCTCGACCATTGCCAACGAGTTGCGCACGCTGATCGACTATCACGGGTGCCGGGTCTACCAGGCGGACGGGGACTACCTCATCCCCATAGCGGTTCGAGGCAACGTGCGCACGCACGATGGCAAGATCGCCGAGATCGCGCCTACAAAGATCGGCGAAGGCATCACCGGAAAAGCCGCGCAGGACGGGCGCTCTCTCCTGATCCCGAATGCGCTCACCTGCGAGTACTCGAGGATCATCCCGGGAAGTCACGATGTCGCCGAGTCGATCATCGCCGTGCCGATGTCTTACGGCTCCCGCGCGCTCGGCGTGATCGTGATCTCCAAGCTCGGCGTCGCTCAATTCGACGAGGACGACGTGCGGCTCCTGGAGGTCCTGGCCGGCCATGCGTCGGTCGCGGTGGAGAACGCGCGCCTCTACGAAGCGCAACGCCGAGAGGCCGAAAGTGCCAAGGCGCTGTTGGAGTGCGCCGACGTCATGGCCAAGGCGCGTACCTCACATGCGATAGCAGACGAGACCGTTGATGCGTCGACCCGGCTCCTCGAAGCCCCTCAGGCATCGTTGTGGGTCTTCCAGAGCGACGGCGGCGAATACAGGTGCGTCTCCCACCAGGGCTTTGCCGGTGACGTCGCGGCACAGACGGTCATCCGACGGCGTATACCCAAGGACACCGGCCAGGGGCTGTTGAGGGGAAGGAAGCTCCCCTTCGTCCTCGACGCCGAAACTTTGGCGGAGTTCTACGACGCGGCGGACGTCATGACCAAGGCTTGCGCGGTTGCTCCTCTCCACGGGATCGATGGATGGATCCTCGTGCCGGAGCCGGCTAACGGCATCCCACACTTCACCGAGCAGCGTCTTCGACTGCTGGCGGGCATCTCCTACCAGACCTCCGTGGCCATGCAGAAGGCGGACTTCTATATCCAGCAGAAGGAGAACGCCGAGATCGCCAGCGCCCTGCTGGACTTCAGCCGCGAGCTGGCGGCCGCCGAGGGAACCGAGGAGACGCTTGCCAAGATCGTCGAGCAGGCCTCCCGCATCATGGGCTCGCCTCAGACCACCGTGTGGCTCCAGGACGAGAACGGAGACCTTCGCCCCGGTGCTTTGTGGGGCTACGAGGAGGCCGAGGCCAAAGGCGTGTCGGCGACCGCCTATCCGAAGGAGCTCGTTGCTCCCTTCGTCGACATGAGTGAGCCCTTTGTCCTCCAGGCGAAGGATCTCCAGGGAGTCTTGCGCCCAGAGGTGACCGGGCGTTCGGCCGCGTACGCAATCGCCCCGGTGAAGCTCGAAGGGGGCCGCGTTGGCTTCATAACCTCGGCTGCTCCGGCGCTCGGCGACTACGAGTTCTCGCCACGCAAGATGCGCTTGTTGGCCGGGATCGCGCACCAATCCGTCCTTGCGATCAACAGCGGCTCGAGCTTCGAGAACCTCGAGCGCACCTTCTTCGACACCGTCGAAGCTCTGGCTAACGCTCTCGAGGCGCGCGACGAGTACACGTCTACTCACGCCCGTTGGATCACCGACACCTCGATCGAGGTCGGCAGGGTCTTGGGCCTCGACACCCCTGCGCTCAAGCGACTCGAGCTCGGCGCGCTCTTCCACGACATCGGAAAGATCGGGATCTCGAACGACATCCTGCAGAAGCCCGGCCCCCTCACCGACGAGGAGTGGGTCATCATGAGGCAGCATCCGGAGATGGGTGCTCGCATCCTCGAGCCGATCGAGCGCCTGGCCGACGTGCGTCCGATCGTGCGGGCATGTCACGAGCACTACGATGGAAGCGGCTACCCGGACGGGCTCGCCGGCGACGCCATCCCCGTCGAGTCTCGCATCATCCTCGTCGTGGACGCCTTCCACGCGATGACGACCGACCGCCCCTACCGAAAGGGTCTTTCCGTCGAGGAGGCCCGCCGCCGCCTCGAGCGGTCCTCGGGGACGCAGTTCGACCCCGCCGTGGTCGACGCCCTCGAGTGGCTCTTCAACGAGCGCCCGGAGCTGACCGAGACCGCCTGACGCACTCGCTCCGCCGGCTCGACTGGCTCCGCCCCCCGGGATCGCTCAGGGGAACTGATCTTTCCCGCCACCCTAGAATCGCGGCGCACCGTCGACGTCGATCACCGGAGGGATCCAGATGCGGAAGTGGGTCATTTGTCTGCTCGTCCCCGCCCTGTTGCTGGCGGGATGCTCGGACGACGGGGGCGACTCGAGCGGATCGCCTTCGGCCGAGGAGGATCCGACCAACGCCCTCATCGCCGCCATCGAGCGGACGGCGGCGTCGGAGACCCAGACGGTCACGGTCACCCTGCAGTCGACGCCGGAATCCCTTGCGGCTGCGTCCGAAGGCTCTCTTCCCCCGGGCGCGGCGGAGACCATCCTCGGATCCTCGGTCACGGTGAGCACGACGGGTGGTGACGACCCCGCCCGGCAGTCGGGAGGTCTCACGATCGACGTGCCCGGCACCGAGGGGGCCGAGATCCTCTTCTCGGGATCCGACCTCTACCTGCGGGCCGACGTCCGGGGGCTCGCGGAGACTTTTGGACAGAACGCTGCGACGGTCGACGCCTTCCTTCAGAGCCCGGTCGCTCAGCAGGCGCCTTTCCTCCAGGCCGCCGCCGACGGCAAGTTCATCAAGATCGAGGGCACCGAAGAGATGGCAGGCAACACGGGCGCCACGCAGGAGCTTGCGGAGCAGCGGAAGCTGCTCCTGGGAGAGCTCGGCGAGATCATCAGGGCCGACGGCGAGGTGACCTCCGAGGGGGAGGACGACACAGGGGAGCACCTTCTGTTATCCGTGCCGCTCGCCCCCCTCTACCAGCGCGCCGGCGAGCTGTGGTCGAGTCTGGTACCCGGGGGGCTTCCGCCGCAGCCCTCCCCCGAGTTCGTCCCCGAGGAGGGCGATCTCGTGCTCGATGTCTGGCTCTCGGAGGGGGATCTCGCTCAGGTCGAGGTCGACCTCGTTCGGTTCAACGAGGAGGTCCAGGGCGACATGCCCCCCGGTGTGGAGGAGCTTGCCGTCCGAATGGGGTTCTCGGACGAGGCCGAACCGGTCGACCCTCCCGCCGATGCCGTGACCGTGACCGGCGACGAGATCATGAGCCTTATCTTCGGCGGGGCTTTCGGCGGAGGGGGCTTCCCCGGTGACGCGCCGACCGAGGCCCCGGACACCTCCGGCGGAGGCGAGGACGTCGACTGCTCGATCTACGAGGGCCTTCCTCCCGAGAGCTTCGAGGGTCTGCCCCCGGACCTGCTCGAAGAGCTCGAGAAGATCTGTCCGGAGGTCGTCCCGGACTAGGGCCGGATCAGACCGGTTTGAACTGCTCGAAGGGGTTGCGGCAGCTGTTGCAGTAATAGAGGGCGCGGCACGGCGTCGGCCCGAAGGTGTTCTCGTTACGCGTGTCGCGGCCCCCGCAGAAGGGACAGATCGCCACCGTCGGCAGCCCGATGCTTGTCACGAGCACGGGACCGGTGCCGGTTGGAGGAGCGAGCCCGAAGTCGTTGAGCTTCTTGCGACCGGCCGGCGTGATGCGATCGGTGGTCCAGGGAGGATCGAAGGACGTCGTTACCTCGACGTCTCTTACGCCCTCGACTCGCGCGACCGCCGCCGTCACGTCGCTCTTGATCACATCGATCGCCGGGCAACCGGTGAACGTCGGGAGCACGACGATCCGGGCGCGACCATCTCCGGCGAGGTCAACCGAGCGGATCATCCCCATGTCGACCACGGAAACCGCGGGGATCTCGGGATCCGCAACCCCGGCGAGCGCGTCCCAGAGAGGTCGAGTGCGCGCGTCCTGCGGCTGATCGACGTGCGGCAGTGAGGTGACGGGCTCGGAAGTGCTCACCACGCGGCTCCCTCGTGGTTGCGGTAGGTAAACGTCATGACGTCCCACAGCTCCTGGAACTCCTCGGTGTGGTTGCCGCGTCGTCCCCCCAGACCGGATCCGGCGGCGGAGACGTCTGGCGACGCCCCGTCATTCTCGATGAGATCACCCGACGAAGAAGCCAGGAACTCCGCCGACTGATCGCGCCTTCCGCTGATGTCGGTTGGGAGACCGAGCTCGTCGAGCGCCCGCGTGGCCTGCTCGGTCCACCGTTGCCGCAGCTCCGTGGACGGTTCCGGAAGCCAGCCTTCGGCCACACATCGTTCTTCGTTCTCGAACGGCTCGAACAAGCCGCCCGTTTCGGGGAACAGTTGTGTAAGAGCGTCTATCAATCGCGATCGTCCCTCGACAGGACCGTGCGCTATGCGCGTCATCCACGCTCGCGCATGTATCAGGTGATAGCGCTCTTCCCGCCGGAGCTTTGTGGCGAGCGATCTCAACTCCAGGTGTGAGCTCTTCTCGAGGCTCTCGAGGCGGATCTCGTCGGCGGTGTCGTAGAGCCAGTGCCGGGCGAGGGTGTAAGCCCAATCGCGGTTCGCTCGCTCGCACAAGATCGCGTTGCGATACTCGTCGACCCGCCGGCCCATTGCCGTGCGATCGGGGGCCGCGCCGGTGACGTTCGAGAGGATCGAGTAATAGGCGGCCGCGTGTCCGATCTCGTCTTGGGCGATCGAGGAGAAGGCGACGTCTTCTTCGATGTGGGGAGCGAAGCCAGTCCACTCGGAGTGCCGGTGCCCTAGAACGAGCTCGTCGTCCCCCAGCGCTGTCAGCAGCGAAACCAGGCCCTCGCTCACGACGCCGCCTCGGCTCCACCCTTTCGGGCCTCCGCGATCTCACGCGCGCGGGCTCGCGCTCGTTCCCGCTTGTTCACTACATCGCGGTAGCCACTTGCGAACCGGTACTCCTTCTCACCGGCCACCTCGAGCAGGCTCTCGTCGCGAAAGGAATGGATGTCCGCGCGACGCGTCACCCATAGGTGCTGGCCTTCGCGCCTGCGAAGAAAGCATTCCTTGGCCATGAGCAGGGCCATGTCGGGATCGGACGCGATCACGCTGCCGCAGTGCTCGAACGGGTCCTTGTAACCCGACCGCCTGAAGACCTCGTAGATCTCCATCGAGGGTCAGGCTGCCGCGTGGGCGTCGGACTCGCTCAGGGTCTCGCGTACCCAACGATGATCGTCGTAGATCCGGCGACGCGTCTCGAGACGTCGCTCGGTCTCCGGACCCTGGTTCCTCTTGATCGCATCGAGCGGCGCCCAGTCGATGTCCTCGTCGCGGATGAGCCAGTGCCCGTCGGACTCGTAAGGGACGGGGGCCGGGAACGTGTAGCCGAGCTCGAGGATCTTCGGCACGTAGCGATCGAGGAACTCCTGTCGCAGATCCTCGTTCGTGCGCGTCTTGACCTTCCAACGAAGGAGAAGGTCTTTCTCGACGTTCGACCGGGGGCCGAAGAAATGGATGATCGCAAGCCACCACCTGTTCAGCGCCTCCTGGAACATCTCTCGCTGCGCGTCGGTGCCGGACGACAGCTCGAGAGTGATGTCCTCTCCATGCCGGAGGTGCAGCTGCTCCTCGGCGCAGATGCGCTTGAGCACCCGCGTGTAGGGAGCGTAGGAGGAATCGAGGAGAGCGGCTTGCGTCACGAGAGCGGCCCCGTCGATCAGCCAACCGATGATTGCGACGTCGCCCCAGTGCCTGACCGGGTAGTGAAAGACGTTGTGGAACTTCGACTTGCCGTGGACGAGATCCTCGTACATCGAGTCACGGCTCTTGCCGAGGTCCTCGGCGACCCTGTAGAGGAGCTGCGCGTGGCCGACCTCGTCCTGGATCTTCGCGGCGAGTGACATCTTGCGCTTGAGCGTCGGTGCGCTGGGAAGGCATTCCCGTTCCGGGAGTGCCCCCATGATCTCGGAGTTCGCGTGCATCTCTATGAACTTCAGAACGCCGCGCCGGTAGTCGTCGGGCATCCAGTCCTGGGTCTCGACCTTGCCCCCAGCCTCGATGTGCTCGTTGAACTGCGCGAGCTTCTCCTCGTAGGTCATCAGGCCTCCTCGTCTGATCGGATCTTGTCCTGAGTCTTCTCGTTGGGTGATGGTCTCAATCCTCGTACGAGCTGATCGGCAAACGAACTTCCGACCTCCGCTGCGCTGAGAGGACCTCCGGGGCGGTACCAGGTGTAGGTCCAGTTGGCGGCCGACAGCACGAGCCGCGTCGACAAGGCAACGTCGAGGTCCCGTCGGAACGCGCCTTCCGAGACGCCCTCCTCGATGATGTGTCGTACCAGTCGTTCGTAGTCGTCCCGCTTGGCCTGTATCAACTCGCGTCGTTCGCTGGAGAGGTAGCGCCACTCGTTGAGGAAGACGGTTGCGGCATCGATGTGCTCGTTGACCGTCTCGACGTGTCCGACGAGAAGAGCGGCCAGTCGCTCGGGGGCGCTCGCGTCCAGGCCCGCGGCGGCCCGCCCCCGCTCGAGGAACCGGTCGGCGCCGTCCTCGACCACCTCGAACAGCAGCTCCTCTTTCGATCCGATGTGCGCATAGAGCGAGCCCCGCAACAGCCCCAAAGCCTCTCCCAGGTGTTGCATGGAGGTCCCGTGATAGCCGCGCTCGGAGAACAGCCGGGCCGCCACCCGGATCATCTCGGCGCGCCGGGGGCTCGATGGCCTTATGAGTGCTGTCGCAGCCTGTGCCAGCCTGATCTCTCCTCTTAGAGGTAGCAAACAAACAGTCGTTTGGAAGGCTACCATGCGTACGCTGCCCCCGCTCACCAGACTGGGGAGGGGGGCTCTAAGCTCCGGCCATGGGACCGAAAAAGGCGTCGGAACGTCGCCACGAGCCCGCCCCCGAGCGGGTCGGCGACATCCTCAAGCGTCTGCGCAAGGCCTATCCGGAGGCCAAGATCGCTCTTGAGTTCTCCAATGCGTTCGAGTGCGTGGTGGCGACGGTCCTCTCGGCCCAGTCCACGGACGCCAAGGTCAATGAGGTGACCCGGTCGCTCTTCGTGAAGTATCCGGGGCCCGAGGACTACCTGAAGGTCCCTGAGGACGAGTTGAAAGCAGACCTCAGGCCGACCGGCTTCTTCAACCAGAAGACGAAGGCCGTGCGGGGGATCTCCGAGAAGCTGTTGCGCGATTTCGACGGCGAGGTCCCCCAGACGATCGCCGAGCTCACGACCCTGCCCGGGGTCGCCCGCAAGACGGCGAACATCGTCCAGGGCAACTGCTATCCGGAGGCGCGCAAGAGAGATCCGGACGCCGGCATTGCGGTCGACACGCACGTGGGCCGGGTGGCGGTCCGGCTCGGCCTCACCTCCTACGGATCGAAGGAGGCCGAGAAGATCGAGCAGGACCTCATGGCGCTCGTTGCGAAGAAAGACTGGTTCAAGGTCCCTTATCTGTTCATCGAGCACGGCCGCCAGACGTGCGACGCGAAGCGGCCCCTCTGCGAGGATTGCCCCGTCGAGGCCCTGTGTCCGTCGAGTCAGGTGGCCGGCCTGCCCGACCTCTACAGGCTCGCCCCCCCTAAGGCGGCCAAGAAGACGACCGGGAAGGCCTCGAACAAGAAGGTCACCGGGAGGGCCTCGAATAAGAAGACGACGGGAAGGAAGCCCTCGGCGCGGCGTTGATGGAGGTGTGAGCCCACATCCTTCACTCATCTCCCACAAAGGCTATGCACCAGCCGGGGCTACGATGAAGTCGTGAGAAAAGTCCTTTTGGCCGCCCCGCGCGGCTACTGCGCCGGAGTCGATCGGGCGGTTCAGATCGTCGAACGGGCTCTCGAGACCTGCGATGAGCCCGTCTACGTGCGCAAGGAGATCGTCCACAACCTCCACGTGGTCAAGGAGCTCGAGGAGCGGGGCGCCATCTTCGTCGACTCCGAAGAGGAGATCCCCGAGGGCGCGGTCTGCATCTTCTCGGCTCACGGCGTCTCTCCGGCGGTTCGCCGCAACGCGGAGGCACGCAACCTCAGGGTCATCGACGCCACCTGCCCGCTGGTGACGAAGGTCCACCTCGAGGCAAAGCGTTTCGCCCGGGCCGACCGCAAGATCGTCCTCGTCGGACACGAGGGGCACGAGGAGATCGAGGGCACCGCCGGCGAGGCCCCCGAGCGCACCTACCTCGTCGAGAGCCCGGAGCAGATCGAGAGCCTGGGTCTGGACGCGTCCGAGCCCGTCGCCTATCTGACGCAGACGACTCTGTCCGTGGACGACACCCTGGGTGTGGTCGAGGCCCTGAGGGAGCGCTTCAGCGACCTCACCGGCCCCCGGAGCGACGACATCTGCTACGCAACGCAGAACCGGCAGGTGGCGGTGAAGGCCCTGGCGACCGAGGCCGACGTCGTCCTCGTCGTCGGTGCTCTCAACTCGAGCAACTCGAACCGCATGGTCGAGGTGGCGAAGAAGGCCGGCATCCCCGCCTACCTCGTACCGAGCGTGGAAGATCTGGACCCCGCCTGGGTGGCCGAGGCGGAGACGGTCGGCGTGAGCTCGGGGGCCAGCGCGCCCGAGGTGCTCGTCGAACGCCTCCTGTCGAAGCTCGCCGAGATGGGCTTCGACACGGTGGAGACCCGCGAGGTCACCTCCGAAGACGTGACGTTCTCCCTCCCGCCCTGGCTGCGAAAGCCCCCAGAGACCCAGCAGGCCGATGAGGCCCAGGAGTCCGACACCGCCTGATCCGCTGCGCCCAGCGGGTGACGTACGTCACGTCGCGATCGTGAGCCATCCGCTCCTTTGGGGACGTGGACGCAGATGCCTCGGCCCGCCGGATCGCCGAAGCTCAGGACGGGATCATCACGCGGGATCAGCTTCGTTCGTGCGGGCTGTCCGACAAGCAGATCCACGTTCGTAAGAAGAGGGGCGAGCTGGTGAGGGTGCTTCCGAGGGTCTTTCGCCTCGGGGGTGCCCCTGCCTCATTCAGGGCCCGACTGTCCGCGGTTGCCGCTTGGATGGGAGACGACGGTTTCTTCATCGGCCTCACCGCCGCCTATCTTCTGCGCTTGGACGGGGTCGATCGACCCACTCGTATCGATGTTGCGCGCCGCTCCCAACACGGGACCCCGTCATGGATCAGGGTTCACCGCCTCGAAGCAAAGGAAGTGACACCTCTGCGGCGAGTGCATGGGTTCCGTATTCCCTGTGTCGAGCGGGTCCTCGTCGAATGTGCTGCAACTCTTCCAGTGAGTCGCGTTGCACGCGCCGTCGACGATGCTCTACGGAGGCGATTGACGACGCTAGAACGGACGAAGAATTGGCTCGCAGGGCCGGGCCGCAACAGGAAGGGCGCAAGGGTCCTGCGAAGGGTCCTTCAAGGGCGCGATGACCGGGACCCCCGGGTTCGATCTCACTTCGAGGCCAAGATGTTGGCCATTCTGCGCCGCATCGCCGAGCATCGATTCCACGCCGACTTCGAGATCCAGACAGGGGGCGCCAGATATGTCATTGACTTCTACTGTCCGACGGCTCGACTTGGGATCGAATGTCACAGCTACAAATGGCACATCGGACAGCACAACTCCGATGCGATACGGGACCGGCGCATTCGAGCTCTAGGCGTGGAGATCATTTACTTCACCTGGGATGACGTGAGGTTTCATCCTCGTGAGGTGGAGAGAGAGATCCGGGACGCTCTTGTCCGACGTGCTTCCCTTTTCTCCACGAAATGTGCCCCGGAGGCACAAGATTTGGAGAAATAGGGCGGAGGGACGAGGAACGGGGGGGACGGGGGGTTAGCCCGGGGAGATCGACTGCTCGATGTCGCCGGCCAGGTCGAAGTCCCTCGGGGTCAGCCCACCCTCGGAGTGCGTTGCGAGCGCCAGCTTGACCTTGTTGTAGCGGATGTCGATGTCCGGGTGGTGCTGGTAGCGCTCGGCCAGGCCGGCGACGGCGTTGACGAACTCCATGGCCTTGGCGAAGTCGTCGAACTCGAACACCTTGACGATCTCGTCTCCCTCGCGCTCCCAGTCGCCGAGCTCGTCGAGCCGTTGTTCGATTTCCTCTTCGTCAAGCAGGTCGACCAAACCGAGTCCCTCCTGAATAGCGTTGCCCGATCTTGGGCCGGACCATACCCTGCCCTGCGCGGTGTGCAAGTACCCCTTCGAGCACGACCTTTATAGTGCCCCGGAGCCTCTGAAGGAGGGATATGGAGTACGGGATCGGGGTCGGTGGCCCCATGTCGATGATCGGTCCGATGGCCAAGATGGTCGAGGACGCGGGGTTCGAATCCTGCTGGGCTGCCGAGACGACGAACACGGCTTTCATCGCCGCGTCGGTCGCCGCCCAGCAAACCGAGAAGATCAATGTCGGCACGGCGATCGCCCTGGCGTTCCCCCGGTCGCCGACGATCACGGCGATGACGGCCTGGGACCTCGATGAGCTCTCCGGAGGTCGCTTCCTGCTCGGCCTCGGCACGCAGGTCAAGCGCGTTAACGAGAACCGGTTCTCCGTCCCCTTCGAGCACCCGGCCCCCAAGCTGAAGGAGTACGCGCACGTCATGCGCACGGTATGGGCGGCGAACCGCGGCGAAGACGTCACGTTCGAGGGCCGCTTCTACAACGTGACCATGCCCACGTTCCACGGACAGGCCCAACCCCACCGGCGCGACGTCCCGATCTACTTCGCTGCGGTCGGTGAGGTCATGTGCAAGGCGTGCGGCGAGGTCGCCGACGGGCTCCTCGGCCATCCCCTTGCCTCGCCGCTTTACTTGACGGAGGTGGTCAAGCCGGCGATAGCGGCGGGGGCCGACAAGGCCGGGCGCAAGCCCGAGGAGTGCAGCCTCACGGCCTCGCCGATGATCTCGATCTCGGACGACGTGGATCTCGCGCGCAGGGAGGTCAAGCTGCAGATCGCGTTCTACGCAACCACCCGCACCTACAAGTCGATCCTCGAGCTGCACGGTCGGGGCGAGCTCGTGGGCGACCTACGCAACGCCTTTCAGGCAAAGGACAAGGACCGCATGATCGAGCTCATCGACGACGAGCTGTGCGATGCGATCGCGGTTGCCGGCACCGCCGACGAGGTCAAGGACAAGGTGAAGGCGTGGGAGGGCATCGCGGATCGGGTCATGGTCGCCGGTCCCTGGTACGGCCCCAAGCCGGAGCGGATGTTCGAGAACTACCAGGCCCTGGTCGAGACCTTCGGCGGCGCGGGCTCCTAGCTGCCCGAGCCCGAACCTAGCGGATCCCGTGCTCGGCCTTGAGGCGCTCCACGGCCGCTTTCGCATGAGAGAGGTCGGCCCCCGTCTTATCTACGTACGCCGAGATCGCCTGGACGGTCTTCCCCGCTTGCAGGAGCGACAGGATCTCGTCGTCCGGGGGTGCACCCGAGCCGGCGGTGTCGCCCGATGACGTCGCGGCCGAAGGGGCCTTGACCCCGAGATGTTCCGAGAGACGTCTGACGTGACGCTCGAGGTCCTCCACGCGTACCTGGAGGGCGTCGATCTGCGAGCGGGCAAAGGAATCCATATCCAAGGCGGCAGCCTAGCGGAGGCCGGACGAGCTTTCTAGGCCCTTCGGGCTCCGCCGGTCGCGGCGGGACCTTGGAACCGTAGGTGAGAGGACGGGATCAGACCTCGTCGTAAGAGAGCAGGTCTATCCGGTCCGCCTTCCAGCCGCCGCCCTCGGTGTTGACCAGCGTCAGGCGGGTGACGTAGACGACGCTCGTTCCCGCGGGGCTGTTTTTGTTCTGGACCGTCTGGCGGATGTTGAACAGGACCTGGGCCTCGGATGCGCCTATGAACGAGACGTCGGGGCCCTCGAGAATGATGCCCCGTGATGAGGCCTTGGCTTTCTCGAGAGCGTCGCCCAGACCCCGTTGGAAGATCAGCTGCTTGTACTCCACGGCGAAGTTCCCCGTGGAGAGCCCCAGGAGGCGGTCGGCCACCTGATCGAGGGTCGTCGAGTCGTAGGTGAAGAGCAGCTTTGCCACCTCGCTCGACCGTTCCTCGACGGCGGTCTGGTGCGATGACAGGAATTCGTCTACGTCGGAGGCAGTCGGGTCGGCCGTCTGAAGCCACAGGACGAAGAACGTAACCGCGAGGGCAAACGCGACCACCAGAGCTCCGATGAGGACCGGCAGGAGCAAACGCCGAGGTCGCGCCACTTCATCGTCGCGCGTCTCGTCTGCCTCTACTGCCAGGGCGGTATCGCTCATGACTGAATCCTACGGTGCGCCGGAGCCCGCAGGGACTAGCGCAAGCCGTTCAGGTAGAAGAACATCCAGCCCATGTGCTCCATGCGCTCCGGCAGCCGCTGGCTGGTGTCCGAGAGGTCCGGCAGCAGCAGGTCCTCGACCTCGCCGGCGGCGCCGGGAGGGCTCGTTTCTTCGGTGTCGCCGGAGGGGTCGCCCCCCAAGCGCTCGGTCGACGAGGAGGAGCCGTCGGGTCCCTTGATCGACTTGTCACAGCGCGCCGCCTTGGGTGGCAGCTTGGGGTCACGGTCCTGGGGTGGTTTCTTGTTGATGCCCCCGTAGGTGCAGGCCGGAGGTCCGGTCTGACTCGGGTCGCCGATGAATCCGAACCTCACGAGCCCGGTCTTCGACTCGAACGTCTTGACGACGGTCTGAAGCGAACGAGGGAGCTGCGCGAGGAGCTCTCGGATCTCGAGCCCGGCCTCGGCCTGGAACTCGTTGATGTCGGCGAACTCCTGGATGACCTGGTTGAGGACGCCGCGGTTCTCGCGGATGAGTGTCACCAGCTCGTCGGACAGGAGGTTGGAGTTCTCCAGCAGGCGCTCGATCGTCGGGCGGTTGTCGGCCAACAGGTCGGCCACATCGATCAGGTCCCGGATGGCGTTCGTGAAGTCCTCCTTCGACCTGAGGAAGGCGTCGCCGACCTGCGTTCCGTTTCGGAGGATCCCGATCGTCTCGGGAGCGCGCTCGGCGAACAGATCCGACAGGTCCGCGAGCGACTCGAGTAGCAGGGCGATGTCCTGTCCGTTGCCTGCGAGTCCTTCCGCAAGGGAATTGATCGCGCCGGACAAGGCCTCGGGCGGCACGCCCTCGAGCACCGACTGTGTGGTGGTCAGCAGCGCCTGGGTGCTCACGGGGATCGATGTATTGGCTACCGGGATCGTGTCGCCGTCCTCGAGGTAGGGCTCCGACTTCGAGTTCGGGAGGATGTCGACGAACTGCTCGCCGACGGCGCTCTTGAACATGACGCGCGCTTGGACGTCCTCTGCGGGGATCTGATACTCGTCCTCGATGATCAGCTCGATCTTCACGCCCTCTTCGACGACCTCCATCTCGCCCACCTGGCCGACCGTGATCCCACGATAGGTGACCTCCTGATCGGTGAAGACGCCGCCGGCGTCGGTGAATATCGCGTTGACCGAGTAGCGACCCTCCAACACGGTGAGGACCTGGGTGGCCATGGCGTAGATAAGGCCAAACGAGATGAACAGGAAGGCGACGAGGTTGATCCTGATCCTGAGCTTTTCGGGGATGGCCATCAGTCCTGCCCTCCCAGAGGCACTTCGAGGATCGTCTCGAGGTCACCACTCGACGGGGCTTCGGGCTGATCGTCCGACCCGGCATCGCCTTCGCTGTCTCCAGACGCAAGCGATTCGTCGTCGTTGCGATCCGATTGCGGACACGTAGTCCCCTGCGTGGTGGTCTCGAGGGCCTGGCAGATATCCAGCTGGAGGTAGTCGCCCGGCATGGTCTCGGGGAACCAATCAGTGAAAGTAGCCAGCGTCGTCAGCGTGCGTCGCAGGTTGCCGCTGTTCGCTCGCAAAGTCTCGAGCACCGGCCGCAGCCTTCTGAACTGCTTGGTCAGACCCTGGTCGGTCGCCTCAAGCAGGCGGATCGACACCTCGCTGAACCGATCAAGCGAGACGAGTAGGTCCTGCAGTCCTTTCTTCTGGTTGGCAAGGACGGAGGACGCCCGGCCGAAGGAATCCAGGAACCGCTGCAGCACCTCGGTGTTGCCGAGCGCGGTCCTGGAGATGTCGTCGAGCGAGTCTATGGAGGCGGCGATGTCGCCCTTGCGACTGACGAGGAGGTCGGTAAATTGCCGCAGCCTACCGAGGACCTCCTTTAGCTCACCTGCGTTCTCCCCGAGGATCTTGGCCTGGGCTGCGGTGAACCGGTTGATCTCGGCGAGGTTGCCCGTGCCCAGGATCGTGGCCAGACGCGCAAAGACGTCTTCGAGCTCCGTTGCCTTCGATGTCTGGTCGACCTCGATGACGTCCCCGTCCTCGAGATAGGGGGCCCCGACGGACTGCGGCTTGAGATCTATGAACTTCTCGCCGAGCAGGGAGGTGGTGCGCACGACCGCCTCGACGTCGGCGGGGACCTTCTCGTCGGCATCGAGGCACATGGTGACCTGGGCCACCCAATCCCCCTCGTCGAGCTCGATCTCGGTTATCGATCCGATGGGCACGTCGGAGGACTGCACGTTCGCCGCCTCGACGAGGTCCGCGACCTGCTCGAACTCGCCGATGACCTCGGTGCCGTCGCATCCTCCCGTCACCCCCAGAGCCGCGCAGGAAGTAGACGCCAGGCCGAACATGACGAGGAGGGCCGCCTGTCGAAGCCCGAAGGTAGCCCGCCTCACGACGTCACCCCCAAGAAGCGCATCATGCCGTCGATCCAGGAGTCGCTTTCTTCTTCAGTCGCGGTCGCCGACGCTCCGGAGGCATTGCCCGTGAGGTCGTCGACCGGGGACTCCTCCTCTTCTTCGGCCGGCGGGCCTTCGGGGTCTTCGAAAGAGTCCTCGATGCTCTCGCGCAGGTCATCGGGCAGACCCTCGAGGAGCTTTTCGAGATCCTCGGGGTTCTCGATGATGTCGCCGATCTCACGGCACTTCTTGGAAAGCTCCTTCAGGTTCTCTTCGAGCGGAAGGAGCACGCCCTCTTTGACGTCGCCCGGGATGCCGATCTCCTCGATGCGCTCGATCTGGCGCTTCGCGCGTCGGATCCCCTTCTTGCAGTCGTCCTTCATCTTCGGCAGCAGGTCCTCGGGCGCCTCGGGCGTCACCGCCCTCTCTTCGGGGGACCCCGGGGGGGTTATGGGGGGCGACGTCGACCTGGGCGGATCGCAGAACTCGTTCCTGATCTCTTCGAGCAGTTGCTCGAGGATCCCGCCGGGTCCGCCGAGGGGCGGCGGGAAGTCATCCGGGTCGATCGGCAGGTCCTCGATGTCGTTGCAGATCGTCGCGCTCAGAAGGTTGCTTCGGACGTCCGTGGCATTGACGGCACCAGGGTGGTAGGCGTTGGCCAGAGCCTCTCCGACCACGCCGAGCCAGGCCAGGGATTGCTCGATCGATTCCTGGTTCTTCAGGATGACCGGAGTGATGCGAGCGGCGCGGCGCAGCAAGGACGCGACCTTCGAGCCGTCGTCCTTCACGAGGTCGCCGAGCTCCTCGGTGATGTCGCCGAGTCCCTCCAGGGTCCCTTCAAGATCGCCGCGGCTCTCGGACAAGAAGCGCATGACGATCGCAAAGTTCTTGTTCAGTGTGGCGATCGACCCTGCGCGCGGCGCGAGCTTCGAGAAGAGCTGGTCGAGGTTGATGAGCAACCCCGATATGTCCTCGCGGGCGCGGGCGAGGGTCTGGGTCAGCCGGGCGCCGTTCTCGAGCGCGCCCTTGAGGTCCTGCTCTCGTCCCTCGAGGGCCTTGTCCAGAGCCACCACCAGCTCACCCAGCGAGCCAAGCTCGCCTTCCCCGTCGGGCTTGAGGGCATCGAGGAGCTTCTTCAGTTGCAAGAAGACGTCGTCCAGCTCGGCGGGGATCTCGGTGTCGGTCAGCTGAAGTGTGGCCCCGTCCTGGAGGACCGGCCCGCCCTGATAGACCTCGAACTCGACGTAACGGTCGGAGATCACCGAGATCGGGACGATCTCCGCCTTTGTGTCGGCGGGGATCTTGTATTCGCCCTCGATGACCATGTCTACTCGCACGCTGTCGCCTACGGGCTCGACGTTCGTGATCGTCCCGACGGGGACGCCCAGGATCGTGACGTCCGAGTTCTCGAAGAGACCGATCCCCTTCTCGAAGAAAGCGGTCACCTCGTAAGTGTCGTCTTCGTTCTGGGTCTGGACGTAGACCACCAGACCGACGCCGATGATGGCGAGGGTCGTGACGACCGAAGTCAGCAGCTTCAAGAGTCTCGACATGGCTTATTCGTCCTGGTTGCAGCCACCGACATGGATGACCGCACAGTCGTAGACGTCGCCCCAGCGTCCCTGCTGGAAGACCTTTCCGAAGTAGCGCGTTGAAGGCCCGGCGTACTCGAACGCGACGTCGAGGTGGGCGGAGTTCCGGGCGAGGACCCCGAGCACGTTATCCAGGCGCGTGAGAACGGTGTCGAGCTCCGGGCGGTTGTCGCGGAGCAGCGAGGTGAGCTCTTTGGTCATGAACTGAGTCGACTCGAGAAGAGACTGGATCTCGTCGCGCTGCTCGGCAACCGTTTCCAGGACGACGTTGGATGAATCGATCAACCTGACTAGCTCGTCGCCCTCGTCGGCGAGGAACCTGGTGAGCTTGTTGGACTCGCTTAGGAGCGACTTCAACTCGTCGTCCTTCGCGTTCAGGCTCGCCCCCAGCTCGTTCAAGCCCGAGAGGGCCGATCCAAGCTCCTCCTGGGTGACCGTCACGACCTTCGCCAGCTCTCTCAAAGAGGCGTTCAGGGCGTCTCCGTCCAGCCCCTCGAGCACTCCGGTGCCCTCGTTGGCGGCCTGGAACATCTCGTAGGGGACCGCAGTGCGCTCCATGGGGATGCGATCGCCGTCTTCGAGGAAAGGAGAGCCCCCACGGCCTTCGATCTCGATGAACTTCGTCCCCAGGATCGTCGCCAACTTGATCTCGGCAAAGGTGTCGTCGGGGATCTCAGTGCCGTTCTCGATCTCCATGGTGACCCGCACGCGGTCCTCCAGGAGCTCGATGTCGGAGACCGTGCCCACCTTGATCCCGGCAACGCGGACCTGGTTCTCGGCGTTCAAACCGGCGGCGTTCGCGAAGTCCGCCTCTATCTCGTACGCCTGCTTTACGAACGGGAGCTTGTCGATCGAGAACGCAAGGCCCATGCCCACGGTGATCCCGACGATTGACAAGATCCCGATCAGCACGGGCGAGCGCTCGCGGAAGTTCTTTACGCTCATTTACGACACGTCCCCGGGATACCCTCGGGAAGGTCCTCGAAGATCGGGACGAACTCGCCGACCTCCGGACACAGGTTCACGACGTAGAGGTTCCAGTAGGCCCCGTAAGACTGTGACCGCGCCGTTGCCAGAATCACCTCTTTGAGGTTCTTGGCGATGCGATCGAGGGGGCCGAGCTCGTCGTTGACGATGCCTAGAACGAATGCGAGGTCCTCGAGGTCTTTAGCGATGTTGTCCTTGTTCTTGAGAAGGAAGTTCCCGAAGTCCCTCGATGCGGTGTCCAGCTGAGTGATCGCTCGCTTCAAGGTCGGCGTCACGTCTGCGAGCGCCTCCATGAGCTCGGTGAACCTGTCGACGCCCACCCGTACATCTCCCGATTCGCGGTTGAGGAGCTTCGCCAGTTGGTCGAGGTCGGTGATCAGCCGGGTCAGCCGTTGCCCGCCACCGATGAACGTGTCGGATAGCTCCCCGAGGTTCCCGAGTACGCCTTCGAGGTCGCCCTCACGTCCTTGGAATACCTCGAGCACCGCTCGAGAGACCGTGTTGATGTGCTCTGGGTTCGTGCTCTGGATGAGCGGACGCAAGTTGTTGAAGACGACTGACAGGTCGAGGGCAGGAGTCGTCTGGGTCACCGGGATCGTGTCGCCGTCCTCCAGCATCGTGCTCGAGGGAAGGTCCGGCCGCTTGAGGTTGACCACGCGCTGTCCGAGGAGGTTCCTGTACTTGATCTCGACGAGGACGTTCTCCGGCAGCTTGTACTCGCTATTGATGCTCATCGTCACGACGGCCTCGCCGTCCTCGACCTCGAAGCTGCTGACCTGCCCGACGTTCACGCCCGCGATCTTTACGAGGTCTCCTCGCAGCAGCCCGGTTGCGTCGCTGAACAAGGCCTTCACCTCGTAGGTCTCGGTGAAGAAAGAGATATTTCCGATGATGGACGCGAGTCCCATCGTGATGAGGATCGTGAAGACCGTAAAGATCCCGAGCTTGATCCCGCTGCCTTTCACCGGTCACCGCCCGTCAACGCAGGGGTGCCCAGCACGCGTCCCATGTCGCTCGAGCCCCCGGCGCCGATGCTCTCCAGCTCCGAGTCCGAGACACTTGAGGACGAAGATTTTCTGCCGCTGCGGCCGCCGTGGGTGTTGAGGTCGGAGTCGTCGTAGGGGCGCGGCCGGTCCTCGTTGGTGTAAGGGGGCTGGTTCGTCGAAATGATGTTGTGGACCCTCCAGCAGCGACCGGGGACCTCGTCGCCCACGTGCTTGCCGGGCTCGTCGGTGTCCTGGCGGTAGCGACAGTTATGGCTCAGGTTGCGGATCCACTTGGCGTTGAACTGGGGCAGGAACGTCAAAAGCTTGTCTAGGTCTCCCCGTCGCGCCGCCAGGATGTCCACGATCGTCGCCCCGTTGTTCACCAGCCGGGTGAAGTCCTCGAACCGGGTGTTGAACAGCAGGGTCAGCTCGTCGAGCAGGCGGGGGACCTTCTCGAAGTTAGAGGCAATGAGCTGTTCCTTGTCGATGGTGAAGCGCTGGATGACGTCGAGTCGGTCGAGCGCGAGGAAGAGATCGTCGTCGACGTTCTGGAATGTCTTCCCCGTTTCTTTCAGCTGGGTGATCCCCTCGTTCAAGAGGCCCTCGTTGTTGTTGAGTGGCTCGAGGGCCTTGATGCCGGATTCGATCCCGCGGATGGCCGCTTCCTCGTGTCCCACGAAGCCGGTCGACAGCGCTTCCAGGGTCGCGGCGAGGTTCTCCGGGTCGATCGATTCGAGCAGGGGCAGGGCCGTGTTGAGGATGGTCTCGACCTCGATCGGGTCGAGCGTCTGGTCGTCTTCGATCACGTCGTTCTTGCCGAGGCGGGCGGCCACAGGCTCAGTGGGATAGAGCAGCTCGACCCACTTCTCACCGAAGACCGTCTTGGCCCGGATCTCCGCTCCGACGTTCTGGGGGACCTGATCCTGGCTGTCGGGGAAGATCCCGAGCTCGACCTTGCAGTTACCGCTGCGGACCTTCTCTACCCCCTCGATGATCCCGACGAGCACGCCTCGGAGCTTGACGTCACCCCTCTCACGCAACCCCTGGCCGCAGTTCGAGAACTCCGCGTAGGCCGAGATGTTGGAGTTGGTCAGGCCTCCGTTCACGAGCGTGTAGCCCGTGACGCCGAAGGCGGCCGCGACGAGCGCGACGCCGATGAGTCCTATAAGTACCTGCCGCAACCTGCTGATCGGTGATCCCTCCTGCTGCTGATGCCCGCGTTCCTCAGCCCGCTATTCGGACTGTGTCCGTGACTCCCCACATGAACGACGACATCATCAAGTTCAAGACGTTCACGGCCACGATCGATGCCCGGATCGCTTTGCCCACGGCGATCCCGACTCCGGCCGGTCCTCCTCCTGCGTTGAATCCGTAGTAGCAATGGATGAGCGCAACAGCGATGGCAAATACCGCCGCTTTGATCAACGAGTACAAGACGTCGACGGGCGGTAGGAACAAAGAGAAATAGTGGGCATACGTCCCCCCCGAGAGGCCGAGAAGCTTCGTCACGACGAGCTCGGTTGCGATGTAGGACGAGAACAAAGAGATGAGGTAGAGCGGGGTGATGGCGACGAGGGCCGCGATGATCCGGGTCGAGACCAGGTAGGGGACGGGCCTCACGGCCATGACCTCGAGCGCGTCGATCTCCTCGTTCACCCGCATTGCCCCGAGCTCGGCGGTGAATCCGCAGCCGATCTGTGCCGCGAGCGTTACCCCGGCGATCAACGGCGTGATCTCACGGGTGTTGGCGAACGCGGAGACGAATCCCGTGAAGGCCTCGGCTCCGATCAGCTGGAGACCCTTGAACCCCTCGAGCCCGACCTGGGTCCCGGTGAAGAAAGCCATGAAGAAGATGACCCCGGCCGTCCCGGCCCCCACGAGGAGCGCTCCGGCTCCGAGGGTGATCTCGGAGATGAGCCTCGAGGTCTCACCGACGTGGCGGGTGGCGGGGACGATGTCGGCCATCGACTTCGCCATGAAGCTCAGCTGCTGGCCGATCCCGGCAAGGGAGTCCACACCGCGGTTGAATACGCGCCCGGGGGCGCCGAAGGTCCTTTGGAGTCTGCCAGCTGCCTGAGCCATTGACCCTTTGGTCTCCTATCCGAATTTCTGAGGGACGATCGCGAAGTACAGAGCCGTGAGGATGAAGTTCACGAAGAAGATGAGCATGAAGGTGACGACGACGGCGCGGTTGACGGCGTCCCCGACTCCCTTTGGACCCCCCTTGGCATAGAACCCGAAGTACACGGCCACCATCGCAGCGACCAACCCGAAGACGGCTGCCTTCATGATCGCGACGATGAGATCGGCCGTTTGAGCCAACAAACTGAACGATGCCAAGTATGCGCCCGGCGTACCCCCTTGGATGACCACGTTGAAGAAATAACCGCCTGCGATCCCGGCTACCGAGACGAACCCGTCGAGAAGCATCGCCACGAAGACCGCAGCCCAGATGCGGGGCACGACGAGGGTGGCTATCGGGTTGACGGCCAGCACCTCCATTGCCGAGATCTCGTCGCGGATCTTCCGGCTGCCGATGTCGGCGCACATGGCGGAACCGCCCGCGCCGGCGATCAGGAGGGCGGCGACGATGGGGGCCGCCTCGCGGACGACCGCCAAGACCATCGCGGCCCCCGTCTGGGATTCGGCTCCGAGCTGACGGGCGACGTTGCCGACCTGAAGGGCGATCGTCGCACCGAAGGCGATCGAGACCAGCACGGCCGGCAGCATGGACACGCTCGCGATGAACCACGACTGCCTGATGAACTCCCGCCAGGGATATGGCGGTTTCCACATGATGCGGAACGCCTCGAGGGTGATCGCAAACATGTTGCCGGTCTCGGTGACAAGGTTCTTCGCCGCGGTTGCCATGATCTAGGTGGGCCTCAGGCTTGCTTCCTGCGCGGTCCGGCTCCGGCCGACTCCGCCGGGGGCGCGCCCGCCGCCCGCTCGGCCTCCTCCGTCTCCTCCGCGCTCATGCCGGAGGTGCTGCGCGGACCGTCCGACGACTGCGACCCGTCGGACCCGCCGCCGCGACCGTTCTGAGCGCCCTTGGGCTCTTGGGTGTCGGACGGCTTCGTGGCGTCCTTCTCCTCGGACATGCCGATGGGCCCCTCGGTGTCGCCGGAAAGGAACTGGCGGACGACCGGGATCTCGGAGTTGAACATGTCCTTGGCGGGACCGAATCGGACCAGGTTGCGTCGATAGAGCATCCCGATGTAGTCGGCGACCCGTCGGGCGGTGGCGATGTCGTGCGTGACGACGATGAAGGTCGAGTTCAGCTGGCGGTTCAGGTCGATGATGAGCTCGTTCAAGAACGCGGTGCGGACGGGATCGAGACCCGAGTCGGGCTCGTCGAACAGGATGATCTCGGGATCGAGCACCAACGCTCGGGCCAGGCCGGCCCGCTTCTTCATGCCTCCGGAGATCTCACCGGGGAGCTTCTTCTCTGCGCCGTGGAGGCCGACCATGCCCAGCTTGTCCTCGACGATCGAGCGAACCTCGCGCTCGCTCTTCTTGGTGTGCTCCCTCAAAGGGAAGGCGACGTTGTCGTAGATGTTCATCGATCCGAAAAGGGCGCCGTCCTGGAACAGGACCCCGAACTTGCGACGGACCTCGTAGAGCTCCTTTTCGCTCAGGGCAGGGACGTTCTTGTCGCCGATCCAAACCTCGCCCCGGTCCGGCTTCAGCAGACCGACCAGGTGCTTCAGAAAGACGCTCTTTCCCGTTCCCGAAGGGCCGAGCAAGAGGGTGATCGCGGACTTCGGCACGTCGAAGGAGATGTCTTCGAGCACCGTCTGGGGGCCGAACGACTTCGTCAGCTCCTTGATGCTGATTTCGACTTCAGGCATGTTCCCCCACCCAAATCGATCTTCGGGGCCTCGAACCCCCCTTGATACGGCGCACAAGCGTACTCCGGTTTTCACCTATTGGTAACGCTGAGTATTTGCCCGTCGACGCCCTTCTCCTGCCTGGGACGGGGCGGGCGCCTGCATCTGGCTACAATCCGGTCCCGTGGACTTCCGAGACACCCCCGAAGAGGCATCGTTCCGTGCCGAGCTGCGCTCCTGGCTCGAGGCGAACGTCCCCGCTCCCGAGCTGAATCCATCTCGCACCCAGCGAAGTGAGGCCGCTTCCAAGGAGTGGTCGAAGAAGCTGTTCGAGGCGGGCTATGCGGGGCTGACGTGGCCGAAGGAGTACGGGGGCCAGGGCGCGCCCTACACGTATCAGGCCATCTTCTTAGAGGAGACCGCACGGGCCGAGGCCCCCGAGCACATAGGAGTCATAGGCCTCGGGATGGCGGGCCCGACGATCATCGCCCACGGCACCCCCGAGCAAAAGGAACGCCACCTGGCCAACATCCTCTCGGGCGACGAGGTGTGGTGCCAGGGGTTCTCGGAGCCCGGATCGGGCTCGGACCTGGCCTCTCTCACCACTCGGGCCGTAGCCGACGGCGACGAGTTCGTCGTCAACGGACAGAAGGTGTGGTCGTCCTTTGCCCACATCGCCGATTACTGCATCCTCGTGGCCAGGACCGATCCCGAGGCGCCCAAGCACGCCGGCATCACGTATTTCCTCGTCGACATGCGTTCCGAGGGGATCGAGGTCCGTCCCTTGCGCCAGATCACCGGGGACCCGGAGTTCAACGAGATCTTCTTCACCGACGTGCGGGTCCCGAGGGCCAACGTGGTCGATCAGACCAACAATGGGTGGCGCGTCGCAATGACGACCCTCTTGCACGAGCGAGGGACCCTGGGCTTCGCCCTTACGGCCCGGCTCGAGGTCGCGACTCGGAAGCTGGTCGCCCTGGCCAAGGAGGTCGGGGCCCACGACGACCCGATCATCCGCGATGCAATCGCTCGGCAATGGATCGATCTGCAGGCCCTGAAATTCACCAACTACCGCGCGCTCACGACCCTCGTGAAGACGGGCGTGCCCGGCCCGGAGGGGTCGGTTGCAAAGCTGCATTGGTCCGAGTCGAACCAGCGCCTCACGAAGCTTGCTCTGCAGATCCTGGGGGGACGAGCGCAGCTAGACGATGGGGATGGTTACGGCAGCGGCTACTGGCAGTACCAGCAGCTACGGAGTCGCGGCAACACGATCGAAGCGGGCACCTCCGAGGTGCTCCGGAACATCATCGCCGAGCGCGTGCTCGGCCTTCCGAGGTCGCGCTAGTGGATTTCTCGTTCAGCGAAGAGCAGGAGATGCTGCGCGCTCAGGCCCGCTCGCTTCTCGAGCAACGGATGCCTCCCGAGCGCGTGGTCGAGCTCGCGGAGTCGGACGTGCCGTGGGACGAGGGACTGTGGAAGGAGATGGCCGGCCTTGGTTGGACGGGGCTCTCGATCCCCGAAGAGCACGGCGGCTCGGGCATGGGGTTCCTCGACG
>JALZBR010000322.1 GCA_030863485.1 Actinomycetota bacterium | reverse complement strand
GAGTGCACGAGCTCGCCGTCGACGGAAACTTCGAACACGCCGCCGCCCGACGGGACGATGACGACCTCTTCGATCGAGGTCTCGAACTCTTCCAGCAAACGCTCCGTCAGACCGACGGCTCTAGGGGCGTAGCCTCAGACGGCGCAGTACTCGATCGAGATCCTCATGATCTCAGTGTAGCTGTCTGCGTGCCGCCAACTGCGTCACCCACTCCGCAGTGGCGGCTGCGGCCTCCGCCCATGCGTCTTGCGTCGAGCGCCCGGACGACCTGGGGACCTTGAGGGAGTGGTCGCCTCCGTCGATCACGGCCACGGTGGTGGGGGCCGATAGTCGCTCACGTACGGTTTCCAAAGTCGGCAGCGGACAGAAGGGGTCGCGCGTCCCTTCGACGAACAGCATCGGCGTCTTGATGGCGCGGAGATGCGCGTCTCTCAACCGTTCGGGCTTGCCGGGAGGGTGCAGCGGGTAGCCCAGAAACACGAGCGCGTCGGCGTGCACGCCCGCTGCGACGACATGAGAGGCGATGCGGCCTCCAAGCGACTTACCTCCGAGCACCAGAAACGGCGGCTCCTCTCTCGCCGCGCGCGCCACTACCGCCCGATAGGCGTCCTCGAGCACCGGCTGCGGGTCGGGGCTGCGACGGCCTCGCTGACTGTAGGGGAAGTTGAATCGGCACACCCCCAAGCCCGCCGCGGCGAGGTGATGCGCGGTCGTCGTCATGAACTCGCTGTCCATGTCTCCCCCGGCCCCGTGGGCAAGCACGAGCAAAGCCGCCGCGTCCCGCGGCCCGTCGAAGGAGGCCGCGACCTCTCCGCCTTTCGTCGCCACTCCGTCGACCTCGTGTGCCACGCCTAACCTCCTCTGGGCAAGCGTCGGCTCCCCTCCGGCGGATCTCGTCTCGGCGTCGCCAGCCCTGCGCGCCGTCCTGCTATGCGCCGGGCGGGCGGTACTCCACCTGCTTCTTGGCGGCTTCGTCTATCTCCTCGGGCGTCAGAAGCGGAATGCTGTTCACGCGCACGGCGCCCGACGCGTAGATGGCCATGCTCACCGCGGCCGCGGTGGTGTTATCCGGAACGTCGATGATGGTGTACGTATCGTCTTCTCCGAACGCGAAATAAAAAGCCTCCACGCGCCCTCCAGCACTCTCGACCAATCGCTCGACGGCCTGACGGCGGCTCGTGCCGCCCTCTCTCAACAGTCCCTTTGCGCCCTCGACTGTGTAGGAGGCCCTCCAAAGGATCTTGGGCATGTCGCTCACCTCCGGGAAGACTCTGTGTCCTCAGTTGCAGGATAGGTCTCATGGGCCGTGCTTCCAACCCCGACCACGACCTCACGCGCTGCCGGCGGGTGGTCGTTTACCGTTCGAAGTTCTCGTAATAGCGAGACGGGGTGGGTCCTCGCTGGCCCTGATACTTCGATCCGATCTGCTTCGAGCCGTAAGGCGTCTCGGCTTTGGAGCTCAGCTCGAAGAAGCTGATCTGGCCGATCTTCATATTCGGGTAGATCGTGATCGGCAGGTTGGCGACGTTGGAGAGCTCGAGAGTGAGGTGGCCCTCGAAGCCGGGATCGACGTAGCCGGCGGTCGAATGGATCAACAGACCCAGGCGACCTAGAGAGCTCTTGCCTTCGAGACGCGCGACGAGATCCTCGGGCAGCTTGACGCGCTCGGCGGTGGAACCGAGCACGAACTCGCCGGGATGCAAGATGAAGGGCTCGGCTCCTTCGACTTGCACGAGCTCGGTGAGGTCCTCCATCGGCTGCTTGACGTCGATGAAGGGATGCCGGGCGTTGTGGAAGACGCGAAAGAAGCGATCGACGTGGAGGTCGACCGACGAGGGCTGGACGTCGGCGTCGTCGAACGGCTCGATGTGGATACGGCCGTTGGCGAGCGCCTCGCGGATGTCGCGATCCGAAAGGATCATCCGATCTCCGAAGAAAAGCTCATGCCTTCAGGTCGATTCGTCCGCAGTCTAAGGCCGTGAGCGCGATGCCTGACGGCGCCGGTCGGAGCAGACTCCGTACCCTTCCGGCGACGTCTAAAATTCTGGGCGCTGCGGGTGTAGCTCAATGGCAGAGCACTAGCTTCCCAAGCTAGTGACGGGGGTTCGATTCCCCTCACCCGCTCTGGGTCCCGGCTTCGCGAAGCCTGCCGCCCGAGGGCCGTCGAGAGCTTGGCGTCAGCGGATCCAGCGCCCGGCGAGCCGAAATGGCGTTCATACACGAGAACTATCGGGCCGGGCGCTAGATCACCGCGCATTTCCTGAAGCGATCAGACGCGGGCCCGCGTCGCAAAGATCGAACAGCACGCATTCGGAACAGCGCGGGTTGCGCGCAACGCAGACCTTGCGGCCGTGCTCGATCAGCGCGACGTGCAAGTCGTAACGGATCTTCGGCGGGACACGGGGAGCGAGGTCGCGGTGAGCAGCCTCGGCCGACACCTTCTCGCCTATCCACCCCAGGCGCCTCGTGACGCGATGAACATGAGTATCGATTGGAAAAGCATCTCGTCCCATCGAAAACACGAGGACACAGGCGGCGGTCTTGGGCCCCACCCCGGGAAGCGAGCAGAGATAGTCGTGTACTTCCTGGTCAGACAACGAGTGCAGACGCGAGAGGTCAAGCGCGCCTTCGCGTTCCTCGATCATCCTCAGGATCTCCTGGATTCGTCTCCCCTTGATCTCGGCTATCCCGCCGGGGCGGATCGCATCTGCGACCTCTTCAACGGGCACGTCCACGACTTCGTGCCACGAGGTGAAACGCGCCTTGAGGCCGGCGTAGGCCCGGTCGCGATTCGTGTCGGAAGTGGATTGGGACAGGACGGTGAAGATGAGCTCGTCGATGATCGGCAGCACACGCTTTGGCCTGAAAGGGCCCTGTGCCTTTCGCAGCCTGGATTGAACTGCCCGGATTCGCCGAACCGAGACGTCGGCCGTTAGGTAAGCCCTTTCGCGATCGAAGCGAACTTGGTGTACTGGTTCATGA
>JALZBR010000304.1 GCA_030863485.1 Actinomycetota bacterium | reverse complement strand
TCCAGACCTCTGACTCATAGGTCTTGTTGCCCCGCTTCACGCGTGTCGTCTTCACGAACACGACAGTGATTATCGAGCTTCTACGGTCGAATGTCGAGGACTGAGTTGCCCCTACAAACGGGGACTGAACGGGCCTACTTCGAGCTATCGCCGCAGGTCACAGCGTTGCAGCTACTAACGAAGACCGGCTACCCCGCCAAACTCGAGTGTTCCCTTTGGATCCCGCGGGAGCAATCGTCTTGAGTGTCGTGGTTCGGGGCCGTCCGTTGACGCCGCAGCTCTTGCAGTCGGGCTGGGGAGGCGCTGGGCCTCAGGGTCGGAGTCCGGCTGCCGCGAGGGAAGCCTCGAATGCCTCGGCGCTGTGTCTCGGGCTGAATTGCGCTGCACGTGCGCGTCCCCGGTGGACGCGGTCCGCGCGCTCGTCTTCACGGGCACGCATGGCTCTCCCGACCACCGCCACGAGTGCGTCAGGACTGGCGGGGTCGAAGAACAGCGCCGCGTCGCCGAGGATCTCCCGATGCGCAGGGATGTCCGAGGCGATTACCACCGCGCCAGCAGCGAGCGCCTCGAGCGGAACGAGGCCGTACCCTTCGAGCCGTGAGGGCACGATGACGGCTGTCGCGTGACGGTACAGGACGTCACGACGAGCATCGGTGACAATCCCGATGTGATCGACAGGGCCCGAGTCGCGCTGGGCAAGGCGGCTCGACGAGCTACATAGCCGGCTGGTGCCGGCGCGGTATCCACGTGAAACACGATCACCTGGCCTGCGGCCCGCGCGGACAACGCGGATATCAGACCCACAAAGGGCGCGTGCCAGCTCTGCGACCACGGAATAATTCTTGCGCGGCTCGTCATGGCCGACTACCAGGACGTACGGTTGAGCAGTATCTGGATCTGACTGGTCAAGCGCGGTGATGTCTGGCAGCGGTACGCCGATCGGGACAACATCAATACGAGCGGGGTCAAGCGATATTAGTTGAGTGAGTTGCGTAGCAACTGTCTTGGACTCGGTGTGGATGCGAACGGCGCGCTCACAAGCATCCCTGAGGAGTTGGTGGAACAGTGCGCGAAAAGGAAGGCCGAGCCCGAGGTATCGGAGGTCGTGAACCACTGGGATCAGCCCGTCAACGTGAGGCATAGGCCATGTCTCGGCGCTGACGACGTCTGGGGCGGCTTCCCTTTGGAGGCGGCGGTAAACGAGGCGCTGCAAGCCCAAACGGCGGAGCGGGCCGGGTCCGGGAGGCGGAGACACTTCAACGAGCGAGGCTCGTTTGAGGGCGGCTCGGGCCCCCTCGTCAAACGCTGGGCCGTGAGCCACAGTGACGGCATGGCCTCGCTCGACCAGCTCGGGTACGAGCCGAAGGAGGCGAGTTCTCGTCCCGGACGGCTTTCCGTCGAGACTCATCGCATCGAAGAGGATTCCCACCATTGTCCCGTGTACCAGGAGAGCTCGCCCAGCCCGCGTCAGTCGATTCTATCGCTGGTTGGTTTGAGGAAACGATCGTGGTAGCACTGAGGCTCAGCTTGGTGGCGCTCGACACTCGGCGCAGGATGCTGTCGATCGAGCCGGGCCGAGTCATGTGACCGCGGCCTCTGGCGCGTACGCTCCTGTGTCGCGGTGGGCGGGGATATGCCGAAACTGTCATCACCGGCGGCGGTAAGGGCGTCGCGCCTGAAGCTCGGTCGGAGTGTTGTTCACGGGAGGGCGGAGGCAGACCACCTCGAACGCCTACGGTTCTCGACAGAGGCGAATGACGCTGAGGGAGTCCGGCGTGTCGTCTACCACGAGAACGGCGGCGGTGCCGCCGCACGAGATCCAGCGCGCGCGGCAGGCGTTCGCCGTGGTCGCCCGAGAGGACCACGACGCGTCGGCACTAGGAGGTCACCGCTTCCGTCGCGAGATGAGGACCGGGGTTCGCGGCGCGATCGCAAAATCCTCGCGCCCAGGATGACTGTTGCCGAACCGCGGAAGAACCATCAACCGCGGTGGCTCTCACCCGCCTTCGCTCTGCGACGCGGTTTGGAGCCTCTTCTGCTCCCGTTGCCGTTGGCTGGTGCCGGCTCATACCGGTAGTAGTACTCGGCGTAGCCATAGGCCGCTTCCGTGCTGACCCCGTTCAAGACTGCGCCTATCAAGGGGGCGTTCACCTGGCGAAGGATCTCAACCGTACGGCTGACCTGCTTACGGGTCGTTGAACCCGCGGTGACCACCAGGAGCGTGGCGTCGACGCGGTCGGCTAGCACTGTGGCGTCTGTCACCGGCAACACCGGCGGGCAGTCGATCAGCACGATGTCGACATGCTCCCGGAGCACGGACAGGAGCTCCGCGGCACGAGCGGAGGAAAGCAGTTCGGAGGGGTTGGGTGGGAGCGGACCCGAGGCGAGAACTCGCAGGCGTGGTTCGTTGGGCGCCTCTTGGATGGCCGCGCCCAAAGACACCTCGCCGAGCAACACGGAGGTGAACCCGACTGTGTTCGAGACGCCGAAGAACTGATGGAGACGGGGGCGGCGGAGGTCGCAGCTCACGGCGATGACCTGCTTGCCAGCACGGGCCATGGCCACGGCGAGATTCGCGGTTGTCGAGGACTTACCCTCGGAGGCAGCCGGGCTCGTGACCTGCAATGTGCGCACGGTACGGTTGACGGAGATGAACTGGAGGGACGTACGGAGAGTCCGGTACGCCTCCGCCGCCGGTGAACTGGGCTCGCTTCGTGAGACGACAAGCGTCTCACCCTTCTTCCACCCCACCACCATCGGGATGATGGCGAGTACGTCTACATCGGGGACTTGGCGCTCCAAGTCTTCCTTCGTCTTTATAGAGTCGTCGAGATGCTCGAACAGGAACGCCAGGGCGACGCCAAGCACGAGCCCTATCCCCAGCGCCAGGAGACCGTTGCGTACGGGGCGCGGGCGAATGGGCTCGGTGGGAACCGTCGCCGGCGAGACCAAGCGCGACCCGCCGTCTTTCAACGAGACGTCGACCTGCAGCTGATCGAGTTTCTGTCTGAACGGGCTTATCTGTGAGATCTTCGCGTCTCGATCACGTTGGAGTGCCTCCCGTTCGGCGCAACTCGGTGGAGGATTGGCCCCAGTGCAGGAGGGGATCTCCGCTAACCGGGCCGCTAGCTCGTCGATCTCCTTCTGAAGCGCGTCGATCTTGCTCTGAATCTCTCGCCCTGCAGTCAACAGGTTATCGATCGCTTGCTGTCGGCGAAAATCGGTGTATGCCTCGGCGTATGTGTTTGCAATGGTCGCGGCTCGCTGCGGACTGGTGCTCTCCGCGCGCAACTCAACGACGGATGTCGTGCCGACGGCTATGGCGGAAATCGGGGGAGCGCTGCCGATCCTCTTCCTGACTTCCGTCTGTACCGGCGCGCTCGTGACGATCTGGATCTCCGTCTCGACGAAGTCAGGCTGCCATTGCGGCACTACGTCGAACGGTGACTGGCTTTGCTCCAGGAGCAGCCGGGCGCGGGCTTGATAGACCGGAGTTTGGAGAAGGGAGGCGACGAGTGCCGAGCCGACGACCAGGAGGGTTACGAGCAGCAGGATCCACCGGCGACGCCGCAAGACCGAGACGTAGTCGCGAAGCTGCATGCCCGACGTGTCGGTTTTCACGAGCCGATCCTAACTGACACATCGGCGGCGAAGAGCGGCACCGCGACCGTTGTGTTCCGCCTTTCGAGTTTGAACGGTTTCCCGCGGGGGACTCTAGCCTGCCCTCTCAGCTCTGCTGTGGCAGCAGTGGGGTTCCCCGAGCGTCTTCGTCTGCCGGGCGGGCTCAACGAGCACCAGCTCGCGCGTCTGCAGGACGCCCCCCCGCGGCCTCCCGTCGCAACGCGTTGCGCCCAGCGGGACGGTCTGGCTGGTCCGTCAGCTATCGCGAGCTCGAGAGCGGCGTTGCCCTTCAGCGACGAGCGCGAACGTCACCGCTGGGGAGCGCGAGACGGACAGGCGATGAGCACGTGATACGGCATGAGACCCAAGAGCGGGCCGTTTACAGCACCGAGGACCATTCCCCCGAGGCGTCGTCGTTGTAGGAGGGACTGAACGCCACGCCGAAGCACGGTAGGGCGAGCAACTCTGGTCAATGTCGGAGGGAGAAAGAATATACGCACCTCTCGCGGGTGGGCGTTCGACGTGTATTCCCGCAGTTCACGAAGTGACCGTGGGTCGGTGCCGCTTTCATCCTTGACCCCACGAAGTGAGCGTATCAGAAGCCTACGAATCTTTGGCGGATAGATGCCGTAGAGGGGAAACCGAAAGTGAGGCTCGGGCGTGATGGAGAATCGATTAGGTGAAACGCACACGTAAGTACCGTGCCCACCGGTGACGCGCAGACCTTCCTCGAGCATGTCGCGTGGGCGCGCGACGTGCTCGATAACGCCGTATTCGTGCACAAAGTCAAATGAGCCGTCCTGGAAGGGTAACGCTTGAGCATCGCCGCGCACGAACGAAACATTGCTCAATCCCCATTCGTGGGCGAGTCGATGTGCGAGGAAAATGTTGACGAGTGAGCAATCAAGAAAGACCACATGATCGAAGCGGCGGCAGAAATCGGGCAAGAGGAGCCCGGCGCCGCCTCCGGCTTCAAGAGCTATTCCGCTTGGTGGGGAGTGGCCGGAGTATTCGGCGAAGGAGTCGACCTTCGTGAGGATGGCATTGCCCGCAGCGGACCCGACCTGTTCCTCCATCCTGGCGTACGACCGCGCAAAGCGCGCCCGAGAGCGGCGAGCGAATGCCCCCGGGTGAGGTTGCAGCTCCGGGAACGTGCCAGCGAGGTTTCGTAGCTTCTCTGTGCTCAGCCCCGCGGCTTCCGCAGCGAGGACGTGGCTGATGCGCTCGTCTTCTTGGAGGTCGAGCATGCCACCGGCTGCGGAGGGAAAGCTCTCGGTCTGTACGAGGAAGTCGTAGCAGAACGTGCGCCGCCTCACGCCGTGCCCACACAATCGGCAGCTCCCGGACCCCTCGATGACGTCCCGACCCAAAGGGGCTCGACAGCTCGGGCAGGCTAGAAGCTCAGAAAGAGGTTTCATACCTGCTTCACGCGGGGACCGTTGCAGGAAGCCTTTCAGGCTCTCGAGTCTCTTGACGCCCGCGCTGGAGCCGCTCCGCGAGTCCGCAGGCAATCAAAGGAGTGAGGAGGACGAGCACCTGCATCCGCTCGCGTGTGATGGTACCGAAGTTTCCAATGGACAGTGCCAGGAGGAACAGGGTCGCCAGAGCTGGGAGCACTATGACCATGAGGTGCCGTCCCGTACGCCGGCGGGCAGTGCGGTAGCCCAACCATAGGCTCGGCAACAGTGCCCAGATCACCAGGACGTCTATCAAGGCGGGGACGTGTCGTATGCCTCGGATCTGCCACGGGAACGGACCCAGTGACACCGAGACGAGACCTCGGGGCAGGTAGGTCAGCGCCCCTTCCGATGTCGAGATGTCGGCGTCAGCGGCGAAGCCGCTGGTTGCCGAGACAGCGAGGTCCTGCCGAACTTCATTCGCGTAACGCAGGTCGGTGGTGATCGCGGTCCGGTAACCGGAATAGCCGACACCGAGCGGGATCACGAGAAGCGCCAACACGGCGAGCGCGCTGACGGCGGTGCCGACTGCGGTGACCAGTTCGCGCTTGGCGAGGACGATCCCCGCGACGAGACCTTGCGCCACAACCAGCGCCACCCACGCGCGAAACGTGAGGAGAAGCGCCAGTGGCACAGTCATGGCCGCAACGGCGCCTGGGGTGAAGCGACGACTGATGCGCACCGCGCCATTGGCAGCGCAGGCAATGAGCAGGAGGATGGGAGCCTCCTTCATGAGCTGAGATGTCAGGAGGAAAATGCTCGGCAGCAGGACGACGAGAGGAGGCACGCGACGGGCCGCTTCGCGCCCGAAAAGCTGGTCGGTCGTGTTCGCGACCACCGGCACGAGGGCGGAGGCGAACGTGGCATTCAACGAGAGCCCGGCGGCGGTGTGTGCGCCGAATACCCAGTAAATGGCCGCGAGAAGGTAGTAGAATCCTTCTTTACCAGTCGGAATCTTGGGTATCGGGAAGCCCTCGTTCCAGTGCCGCACGATTTCCTTCGCGATGTTCTCGTAGACGTACGAGTCGGTCGCCAGGTAGTAGCGTAGTTGAGGTATATTCGTGACGACGAGACCGACGAGAAGGTGAATACCGAACGCGGCCATCGTCCAGATAAGGATGCGTTTCTCGGCGGCTCCGTCATCGGGCCACTTGATCAACCCGCGGACCAGCACGCCGAGAGCCAGTACGCCCGCCGTCGCGGGGACGATCAGCGCGACGCCCGCTTGAAGATGAACGACCATGAGGCCGACTGCGATGGCACACACCGCGCCGAGCGCGGCCGGCGGACGCACTCTCGAGCGGCGAGTCGGGCGTCCCTTGTCAAACATGGTAACGGTGGGTGTCGAAGAGACTCAGGTCGTCGGAGATCCACTCCGCCGTCCTACGGAGGCCTTCTTCCGAGGTCATCCGTGGCTCCCATCCTGACCCAGGCGTGGGCGCGGCCGTTGTCGCAGCGGAGTCGGTCGAGCTCGCTCCCCGGGGGTGGAACCGCTCTGCATCGTTCTGGACGACCACCTTGCGGCCCGTGACCTCCCTCAGAAGCGCGAGCGGCTCGGTGATTGAAACCGTGTCGTGAGCGGGCGGAGCCGCTCGCGACGCCCTCCCGCCATCAGCACGCTGATCGGTGCCCGGGTGAGTCGGGGAAGCTGGAGAAGGACGGGACATCGGCGAGCCGGCGGCTGGGGTCGATGTCGATGACGGGAACCAAGCGGATCCCGTGCGCGCGGACGATCTCGACCGCCTGTTCGTCTGTGGCAGCGGTCGGGCAGACGATTGGCTTCGTCGTCGCCGCCTCTTCGACCAAAGCGTCAAGAGTGTGGCCGGCGAGGATCGCACGACGGACGGAATCGTCCGTGACTGTGCCGACCACCACGCCGTCGTCGTCGAGCGTCACGACGATGCCGTGGCCGGTGCGGCGCTGACGTGCCAAAGCGACGTGCAGCGTGTGGCCAGGGGAAAGCATGAGCGCGTCGAGAGAGACAGCTCTCGCCGTGCAGCTCGCGACCGTCATCCTGACGCCCAGCGAGCGGACGACCCGTTTGTCGGACCCGCCCTGCCAGAAACGGCAGCGGGCAAAACAGTGGGGAGCATCACGAAGAGAGCGTAGGCGGTCGGCGGAACCGGTTGGCGCACGCACGGAGGGTGACACCCGGCGCGCCCTACGCTAGCTTGGCGGGTCAACCCGGCGCGCAAACCGTCGAATGTACCGACGCCTCCTCGACTTCCTCTGCTGCCCCGCATGTGGCGGGCCATTCGAGCTTGACGTGCTCGCCGAGGCGAGCCGAGACGGCGCGTCCGAGATATCCGAGGCCCTGCTGCACTGCCCAAGCGATCACTGGTATCCCGTCGTCGGCGGCATCCCCCGCCTCCTTCCGGACGCGCTCCGCACGTACTCAACTCACCTGCGCGGCTTCCTGCCTCCGTCATCGCGTCTGCTCGAGGGTTATGGAGGAGACAACAACGAGTACGACCGCCGCACGCAGGCCAACTTCAATCTCGAGTGGCAGCACTACCAGCTCGGCGACAAGACGTGGGGAATGGAGCTCGACGCGCGGGTGAGAGGATTCTTCCTCAAGCCGCTGCGGCTCTCACCTGAAGACTTGGAGGGAAAGGTGGTACTCGACGCTGGCTGCGGCAACGGAAGTCAGTCGGTCGTTTACACGGAGTTTGGCGCGGAGGTCATCGCCATGGATCTCAGCTCCGGACTCGAGCGCGGCTACGAATTCCGGCACCACCGACCGAGCGCACGCCCCGAATGCATCCACTTCGTTCAGGCGGATCTGCAAGCTCCGCCCCTGCGTCCAGGCTGCGTCGACGTGATCCATTCCGTCGGCGTTCTGCACCACACACCCGACACCGAACGCACTTTCCGCCGAGTCTGCAAGATCCTACGTCCCACCGGCCACTTCTATGTCTGGGTCTACAAGTACGAGCCAATGGTGACACCGCTTGTCAACGGTCTGCGCCGAATAACGACACGGGTTCCCTCGGCTGCATTCGCTCGCATCGCGGGCGTTGCTGCCGATCCCTTTCGTCTATTCACCTTCACTCTCAATGCGCTAGGCGTACGGCGGTATGTCCCGATGACCCGGCGAGAGGCGGCGCTCGGCCTAATGGACATTTTCGGCGCGCCGTACGCTCACTATCATTCTGTGGAGGAAGTCTCCGAGTGGTTCCGGAGTGAAGGTTTCACCGACATCTGGGACTGCAATCACAGCCGACGTGGTTTTGGGGTGTGCGGGTGGCGGAACACCACCCTGGACTATCGCGCAGGCGAGGCTACGCTGGGCAAAGCGCGAGAGCCGTCCGCTTCTCTAGAGAATCCTGCATGATCGTCAAGCTCGTAAAGACGCTCACCACGCCCCTCTATCGACAGTTCCTGCGGCCGTCCTTCCGGTTTTCCTATTCCTTCATGGAACTGCAGCAGCTCCTCGGCTACATCCCACAAGAGAGCGTTTTGAGTACGGCGATGGATTTCGCCAAATGGTCACAACTGGAGGGTGACTACTTGGAGTTCGGCGTCTACTCTGGAACTCGGTTGAGCTCGGCGTTCCACTTGGCGCGGCGCAACGGTCTGAGAGACATGCGCTTTTACGCCTTCGACTCCTTTCAAGGCCTCCCTGAGATCCGCGGGGTGGACGCGCAGGGCTTCCAGCAGTTCCGTCAGGGTGAATACGCGTGCGATCTCGGCACCTTCCGCAGCAGGCTCGGATCTATGCACGTGGACTTGGCCAAGGTCGAGATCGTCGTCGGTTGGTACGACGACGTCCTGAATGATGACGCAAAGCAGCGGCTCCCGTTGAAGGCCGCATCGATCATCTGGGTCGATTGCGACCTGTACGAGTCAACTGTCTCTGTCCTCGCCTTCGTCGAAGACTACATACAAGATGGGACCGTGCTGATATTTGACGATTGGTTCTGCTTCAGAGGGGATCCGGACCGTGGCGAGCAGCGGGCGTTTCGCGAGTGGCTCGAAAGGAATCCACACATAACGGCATCGGAGTTCCACAAGTTCGGCTGGCACGGGAATTCATTCATTCTCCACAGGAAATGAGCGAGGAGTGAGCGGAATCCAGGCGGATGCCTCGGTGCCACCGAACATTACTATGGTCGGGCGCGGGCACAATGCACCCCCCGCGTCGCTGCGCCGGAATTCGGCGGCACGCTTCTTGGCCGACGGGGCGGGGCTAATATTCGGTGTCGTTGCCGGCGTGATAACAGCGCGATGGCTTGGTCCCGAAGGGAAGGGACTTTTCGCGTCGGTGACCTTCCTGGCTGCCCTCGTGATGCAGGCCTCGTCCCTGGGGCTAGGTGACGCGGCGATCGTCATGGCGGGCCAGCAGCGTGTCTCGCTGCAGAGGGCGTTGTCAGCAACCTTGGGCGCACTGGTGTACGGGGCTCTGGGGGGAATGCTCGTGTTCTGGTTGGCCGCTGTCGTCGCTTTTGGCCAGGACTGGGAGCAGGCCAGGACGGCGGTCGTGGTGGCATCACTCGGCATCCCAGTGTCGCTCTTCGCATACGTGCTGCAGTTCATCCTCGCGGCTGAGGAGCGCATCGTTGCCAGCAGCACCGTTCTCGCCGTGACGTCGTCGCTCACCACGGTGGGCCTGTGGCTGTTTATCCCGGTGCTGGATCTCTCCGTCGTGGGCGGTGTCCTCGGCACCGTCCTCGGTGCTTCAGGCGGCCTCATCCTCGCCGCCTGGCTCGTGCGGCGCGGCCACCTCTCGCTTCGGCCCAGGTGGAACCGCGCTTACATACGGCAGGCGATCGCGTATGGGCTCACGGTCGAGGCTTCATACCTCGTCACCGTGATGTTCCTGCGCGTCGATCTGTTGCTCGTCTACTCGCTCGCGGGGTCAGGTGCTGCCGGGCACTACAGCGTCGCTCTTACCATTTCCACAATGGTGGCCCTGGTTCCCATCGCCATTACACATGCCATCTTCCCTCGTCTGGCGCATGTCGGCGCGCCTGAAGCAAGTGCGCTGACGGCCCAGGCTTGCCGGTTGGCCACGGCTGCCGCGCTCGGCGCGGGGTTCCTCCTGCTGGTCGCCACGCCGGGGATCGTCCCACTGCTCTTCGGTCACGAGTTCCGCCCGGCGGTAGTCGCCACGGTGATCATGATTCCGGGCAGCATTCTGTGGAGCGCGCAATGGTTGTTATGCCGAGCCGAAGCAGCGAGGGGACGTCCGGGGCTGCTTCTCGTTTCGTTTGCGTCCGGACTCAGCGTGATGATCGGTGGCGACCTCGTCCTGATCCCGCCGTTTGGCATTGTCGGTGCTGCACTTGCCTCCGTGGCCGGTCCCGTCGCTGGGCTCCTGATCTGCGTGGTCCAGTATCACCGCTCGCCGGAGTGGCCCTTGCCGCTGACCCAGTTGGTGCCGCGGGCCGATGACGCC